>NZ_CP032514.1:2419929-2722420 GCF_003606385.1 Actinomyces lilanjuaniae
GCGGCGGACCGACCTCCATGTACGAGGGACGGCGCCCGCCATTCATCCAGGACAAGCTCATGGGGCGCTTCGACGACGAGATGAGGCGCTACGGTAAGGTCATCACCTCCCGGGGCAACCCCGTGACCCGCCTGGTCGTGGTCACCAACACCCCCCGCGCCCAAGCCTACCTCACCCAGCGCGTCCAGGCCCTCCTGGGACCAGACGCCCCCGTCGAGGTCCGCCTCGTCCCCTGACCTCCGCACAACCAGACCAGCACAACCACCACCCGCAACCAGCAGACAGCGAGGACCACCATGGGAGTTGACCACATGGTCATTACCGTCACGTCCCAGCAGCAGATGATCGACGCCGACACGTTCCTGCGCGAGGCCCAGCGCAAGTGGCCCGGATGCAGGGCATTCAGGTGGGACCCCGCCACCCACATCACCGACGCCGCAGTCAATGTCCGCCCCACCGAGGCCCCCCCTTCTCCGTGATCCACTTCCCCGACAACGGGATGATCTCCATCGACGCCCAGCCCTGGGTGGCCGCCGAGGTCGCCGCCTGGGTACGCTCCCTGCACCCCGACCCCAGCCTCGTCCTGTGGTACACCGACGAGGGCTTCACCGGCCACACCGTCCTGACCCCCGGCATCACCCCCACCCAGATAGACCACCAGTGGGTCGACCACCGCGACCACGACCCCGAGCAGGAGTACCCCACTACTTCCACTAGACACCCACACGCCCCCTGGCAGGCGCGGCGACCCGGCCCCGCGACCTGGACCAGCCCACGGCCCCTGGCCCGGGCGGGGTGAGCCTGGCCAGCACCCTGGACGCGCTGGGCACGACACCACACCGCCGCCCCGCCTCCTCCGCCAGCTCGACATCTAGGACACCACTAGCAGACCAGCACAGAGAGTGAGGACCACCATGGGAGTTGACCACATGGTCGTGGCCATGGACCCGACCCAGCAGATGCTCGACGCCGAGGCCTTCCTGCGCGAGGCCCAGAACAGGTGGCCCGGCTGCCAGGCCGTCGTCGAGGACCCGGCCCGCCTCATCAGCGACGCCACCGCCAACATCTCCCCACCCGACGCCCCCCGTTCCACGTGGCCCACTTTCCCCACAACCGGATGGTCTCCATCGACGCCCAGCCCTGGGTGGCCGCCGAGGTCGCCGCCTGGGTACGCTCCCTGCACCCCGACCCCAGCCTCGTCCTGTGGTACACCGACCAGGGATTCACCGGCCACACCGTCCTGACCCCCGGCATCACCCCCACCCAGATAGACCACCAGTGGGTCGACCACCGCGACCACGACCCCGAGCAGGACTACCCCCACTACTTCCAGTAGACACACCCCACGACCAGCCCAGACAACCCGCAAGCCAGGCCAGCCCCGCGACCTGGACCAGCCCACGGCCCCTGGCCCGGGCGGGGTGAGCCTGGCCAGCGTGCTGGACGCGCTGGGCACGACACCACACCACCACCCCGCCTCCTCCGCCAGCTCGACATCTAGGACACCACTAGCAGACCAGCACAGAGAGTGAGGACCACCATGGGAGTCAACTACATGGTCGTGGCCATGGACCCGACCCAGCAGATGCTCGACGCCGACACGTTCCTGCGCGAGGCCCAGAACAGGTGGCCCGGATGCAGGGCATTCAGGTGGGACCCCACCACCCACATCGCCGACGCCGCAGTCGTCTCCCCACCCGACGCGCCCCCTTCTCCGTCAGGCACTTCCCCGACAACCGGTTCATAACAACCGACGCCCACCCCAGGGCGCCGCCGAGGTCGCCGCCTGGGTACGCTCCCTGCACCCCGACCCCAGCCTCGTCCTGTGGTACACCGACCAGGGATTCACCGGCCACACCGTCCTGACCCCCGGCATCACCCCCACCCAGATAGACCACCAGTGGGTCGACCACCACGACCACGACCCCTACACCGAGTACCCCAGTACGTCTACTAGACACCCACACCCGTCGGCCCGGGGCAACCCCGTGACCCGCCTGGTCGTGGTCACCAACACCCCCGCGCCCAAGCCTACCTCACCCAGCGCGTCCAGGCCCTCCTGGGACCAGACGCCCCCGTCGAGGTCCGCCTCGCCCCCTGACCTCCGCACAACCAGACCAGCACAACCACCACCCGCAACCAGCAGACAGCGAGGACCACCATGGGAGTTGACCACATGGTCATTACCGTCACGTCCCAGCAGCAGATGATCGACGCCGACACGTTCCTGCGCGAGGCCCAGAACAGGTGGCCCGGGTGCCAGGCCGTCGTCGAGGACCCCGCCACCCACATCAGTGACGCCACAGTCGTCTCCCCACCCGACGCGCCCCCCTTCTCCGTGATCCACTTCCCCGACAACGGGATGATCTCCACCGACGCCCACCCCCAGGTCGCCGCCGAGATCGCCGCCTGGATACGCTCCCTGCACCCCGACCCCGACCTCGTCCTGTGGTACACCGACCAGGGATTCACCGGCCACACCGTCCTGACCCCCGGCATCACCCCCACCCAGGTCAACCACCAGTGGGTCGACCACCGCGACCACGACCCCGAGCAGGAGTACCCCCACTACTTCCACTAGACACCCACACGCCCCCTGGCAGGCGCGGCGACCCGGCCCGCTACCCGGACCAGCCCACCACCCTGTCACAGACCCCGACTCATGAGTCCCCTGACCTGGGACAACGGCGGCAACCAGCCCTTCACCACCCACGTCCACCCGAGGAGGTCTTCACCGGCCACCAGGCCGCCAACAGCGCCAGCAGCGGCCACGCCAGGCAGCCTGAAGATGTGCAACAGGTGATCCACGCCCCCAGCACCCATGAGGAGGACACGCCTGGGCAGCGCCACCCCGTCTAGGCTGGGCACATGCCTGACACCCGGAGCAACGGCCCCTCCTACCCGCCCCCACCCGGGTCTCCGCCATCTTCGACCCCACCCGGTGGCGTGACGTACCGGAGGTCACCGGCACCACCAGCCCCACCGGGGGCGGCGCCACAGGCCCAGGCAGCGCACCACCCTGAGCGACGTCACCTACCACCGCGGCTGCGTGCGCGACACCGAGGGCACCTGGCTGCGGGACCTGCCCGTGGTCCGGGTGGCGATCAACCGCCCGGAGGTGCGCAACGCCTTCCGCCCCCGCACCGTTGACGAGTTGTACCGGGTCCTCGACCACGCCCGCACCAGCGGCGACGTGGGCGCGGTGATCCTCACCGGCAACGGGCCGAGCCCGCGCGACGGGGCTGGGCCTTCTCCTCCGGCGGCGACCAGCGAGTCCGCGGACGCGACGGCTACCTCTACGAGCGCCAGGATGACGAGGGCTCCCCACCAGTGCCGTCGGCCACGACCATGATGCCGACGTCGCCGCAGCACGCCAGCGCGTGGACACTGCTCGCGCCGGGCGCCTTCACATCCTGGAGGTCCAGCGCCTCATCCGCACCATGCCCAAGGTGGTCATCGCCGCCGTCCCCGGCTGGGCTGCCGGCGGCGGCCACAGCCTCAACGTGGTGTGCGACCTGTCCCTGGCCTCCCTTGAGCACGCCCGCTTCAAGCAGACCGACGCCGACGTGGGCTCCTTTGACGCCGGCTACGGCTCCGCGCTGCTGGCACGGCAGGTGGGTGACAAGCGCGCCCGGGAGATCTTCTTCCTCGCCCGGACCTACGACGCGGTGACAGCGCAGCGCTGGGGCGTGGTCAACGAGGCTGTCCCTCACGCCGAACTGGAGGAGCGGGCGCTGGAGGTGGCCGCGACGGTGGTGAGCAAGTCCCCCCAGGCGGTGCGGATGCTCAAGCTCGCCTTCAACCTGGCCGACGACGGCATGGCGGGCCAACAGGTCTTCGCCGGGGAGGCCACTCGCCTGGCCTACATGACGCAGGAGGCTGCCGAGGGCCGCGACGCCTTCCTCCAGCGGCGCGCCCCGGACTGGTCACCCTTCCCGTACTACTTCTAACTACCTCCAAGCCTCCTCCGACTATCTTCTGCACGTCACCGCCCCTGCCACCACCCAGGCAGACACCCGCACGCACGCGCCAACTTGGACGCCTGGCGCAGCCGTGGCATCGTTGCGCCGACCACATGGAGGGCCCCGCAGGCACTGTACCCACGACCGCTGCGGTGCCCTCGCCACACCACCCCGGAGGTTCCCATGCCCACCTGGATCACTCGCCTGCTCGGCTCGACCGAGCCCTCCCGCCGTCGTCTCGGCGTGGCCGCGCTGGTCGGCCTCATCGGCGGCACCTTCTCCGCCCTGGTCAAGTTCGGCTGGGAGGTGCCCTTCCCCCCGCGCACCCCCGGCATCCGCTCGGACACGAACCCGCCTCAGGCCATGCTGGAGTGGTTCGGCATGTCACCGGAGACCTCGCACCTGACGGTGACCTTCTCCAACAACGAGCTGCCGATCATGTCCTTCATCGTGCACTTCGGCTTCGCGATCGTCTTCGGCCTGATCTACTGCATCGCGGCCGAGTACTTCCCCAGGATCAAGCTGTGGCAGGGCGCCGTCTTCGGGGTCTTCGTGTACGTGGGTGCGCACGTGGTCGTCATGCCGCTGCTGGGGTGGGCACCCAACCCCTTCCCCTGGATCAGCGGCGCCCAGACCTGGTCGGAACACTTCTCAGAGTTCTTTGGCCACATCGTGTGGATGTGGTCCATCGAGATCGTGCGCCGCGACCTGCGTAACCGCATCACCCGCGAGCCCGACGCGGAGGTCGCCCTGGAGGCCGCCACCCGCTGAGTGAGCCCGCGTGCTTACCGACGAGGGCGCCCGTCCCGACTCCTGCCGGGGCGGGCGCCGTCTGTGGTCCCGGTCAGCGGCCCAGGAGGGAGAGAATATGGCGGCGCAGCCGCTGGAACTCGGGGGCGGACTCGTCGCTCCCCAGCCCCTCGGGCACGCGAATGTCCTCCACCACGTGCGCCGGCCGCTCGGAGAGCACGATGACGCGGTTGGACAGGCGCAGTGCCTCCTCCACGTCGTGGGTGACCAGCACCGCGGTGAAGCCCTGCGAGGCCCACAGGGAGGCGATCTCATCCTGCAGGGTCAGCCGGGTGAGGGCGTCGAGCTTGCCGAAGGGCTCATCCAGCAGGAACAGGCGGGGCCGGTTGACCAGTGCCCGGGCCAGGGCCGCGCGCTGCGCCATACCGCCGGACAGGGTGGTCGGGTAGGCCTCGGCGAAGTCGCGCAGCCCCACCACCTGCAGCGCCGCCTCGACTCGCCGCGGCTCCAGGCGTCCACGGGCCTGTGGTCCCAGGGCGACGTTCTCCCGCACGGTGCGCCAGGGCAGGAGCGTGGCGTCCTGGAAGGCCAGCGCCCGCTCGGGGGCGGTGCCGGTTACGGCCTCCCCGTCAACGACGACGCCCCCTCACTAGGAGTCTCCAGGCCGGACAGGAGCCGCAGGATCGTGGACTTGCCGCAGCCTGACTGTCCCACCAGGGACACGAACTCCCCCGGGGCGATGTCCAGGTCGATGCGGTCCAGCACCGGCAGCTGCGCGGGCCTGGAGTCCTCGGCCTCATGGCGGGCGCGGGCTACCGGGGAGACCATCCGCATCAGTGCCGGGACCCAGCCGTGGTCGATGTCGCGACGCAGCGGGTACCGGTGGCTAACACCGGTCAGGCCCACCCGTGCCCCTCGGGGCGTGGGACCGGCGCCAGCGGGCGCTCCCGCGGAGCCGGCCCGCGTTGATGTGGGGGCTGTAGCGGCAGAAGCAGCAGAGGACGTCGGGGCAGCCATGACTTACCACCTCACCAGGTTCTGCTGCCAGGCCAGCAGCGAGGAGCGCAGTTTGAACAGCAGAATCATCAACGCGCGGCAGAAGATGATGAGCACGGCCAGGCCCACGTACATGCGCGGGTAGTCGGCCCACCCCTTGACCCAGTTGATGTACCAGGCGAGCCCCTGGTCAACACCTACCAGCTCCGCGGTCATCAGCGCCGCCAGGCTCGTGCCCAGGCCGGTGAACAGTCCGGTGAGCATGTCGGGCAGGGCCGCCGGGATGGCGATGCGGCGCACCAGGAAGGACTCGCCGGCGCCCAGGGTACGGGCGACGTCGAAGTAGGAGCGCGGGACCGCCCGCACGCCGGCTCGCGTCATGGTGGCCATAGGGAACCAGGCCCCGAAGGCGACGATGAAGGCGGCCGAGACGTATGTGGTCGGCAGGATGAGCACCGCCAGCGGCAGCAGGGAGGCTGCGGGCACCGGCCCGACCGTCTGCAGAAGCGGGTGCAGCCAGTAGTCGGCCCGCCGCGACCAGCCCATGAGCAGGCCCGTGACGAAGCCGAGCACCGAGCCGACGGCGTAGCCAGTCAGAAACAGCAGGGCAGAGGAGCCCAGGCACCGAGCCAGCAGCGTCCAGTCGCCGAGGAAGGCCTCGATGAGCACCTCCGGGGCGACAAAGTACGGGGGATCGAGCAGTCCGGTCTTGACCGTGGTCAGCTGCCAGAGGGTGAACCAGGCCCCGAAGAACACGATCCAGGGCAGCCGACGGGCAAGCGCCTCAGCAGCGGCTCCCGGGCGCACCACGGCCGCGGCCGTCCACACTGCCAGCACCAGGACCCAGGCGCTGACCAGGACGAGCAGCGCAGCCGTGTCCGCGCTGCGCGCCCCGGCGGCATCGGGTACCAGGACTACCACGGCGGCATACAGGACCCAGACAGCCAGCCCCGTCCCCGCGAGACGGTTCCGGCGGGCAGGCCGGGCGCCGGCCCCGGAGGAGCCGGGAGCCGTGGAGGCAGTCCGCGCCGTCGGGGTGCCGACCGGTGCAGGCACCGCCTCGACGGCGGCCTGCGGACTGGCGGTCATCGGGTGATCCCCAGGTCCGCGTAGACGGTGTCAGCAAGCTCAGCGGCGTCAACATCGGCGTCTATGTAGCCGGTGATCTTGAAGTCCTCGATGCCCGGCTCGATAGCCTCACGGAAGGCCGTCGCCGAGGCGCGCCAGCCGTAAGTCTCCAGCACCTGCTCCACCAGGGACTGGTCGGCGGCCACATAGCTGTTGTCAACCTCGATCCTGGCAATCTCCTTACGGTTCGCCTCGGAGGCGGCCAGGTAGTCCGACCCCTTCAGCCATGCCTCGGTCAGCGCCCTGGCCTCGTCGGGTCGACGGGAGACGAAGTCGCCGTTAAGAGCCACCGCACAGCAGAAGGGCTCCTCGTCGTTAGACTCGATCACGCGGGCGGCGCCGTCGAAGACGGGCAGCAGCGGCGCCGGGTCCGAGCCCATGATGGCGTCGACGTCACCGTTGGTCAGACGGGTGCCCAGGGAGTCCTCATCAATGGTGGTCCAGGTGATGTCTCCGTGCTCGGGGTCGACGTCGATCCCCGCCCTGGCCAGTCCGATCGAGAAGTAGGCGAAGGCGGATGAGGACAGGGACGGGACCCCGATGGTGGCTCCCTTGAGGTCGGCGTAGGAGGAGGCAGGGGAGTCGTTGCCGACCACGAGCTGGAGGCAGCCGGAGTGGAAGCCGGCGGTCAGCTTGGCGTTGATGCCGTTATAGATAGGCTCCAACCAGGAGAAGAAGATGCCGGGAGCGCCGATGTACTTACCGGCGCTGAGGGCGTCCTTGGTGTCCTCGGTGCGCTGGGTGCGGGCCAGGGTGACGTTGAGGCCTGCGTCATCGAAGTAGCCTTGGTGGTAGGCGGCATACAGCGGGGCGGCGCAGATGTCGCCGCCGATGACCAGCGGCAGCTCCTCGGCAGCGCCGATGACGCCCTGGTTGGTACGGCGCAGGGTGAGCCAGGAGCCCACGCCGACGACGGCTGCAGCAGCAAGCCCGCCGACGGCCAGCAGCCGGCGGCGTGACGGACGGGAGCCGCTGTCTCCGGGCTGCACGGCCTCCTCCTCCGCGAGAATGTCGGCAGCGTTGTCGGCGGTCACGTCACCAGAGTCGTCACCAGGGTCAAGGCCGGGAGCGCTGGGGTCGGGCTCCTGGACGGGGCTGTCAGGGGTGTGATCTGATCCGGTAGGGCTGTCAGGGGTGGGCATTGAGAGTCTCCTCAGGACACGGGGGCTGACGCCCAGGGGGCGCCGTTGAGGGGTTGTCGGGTTGGGGGATGCTGCCAGGCGCGGGCGGACGTCGTTACCGCGACCACGCCTCAGCGAGGGCCTTGTCCTCATGCTTGTCCTCATGGTCCGTCGTCCTCGTGGTCCGTCACCGTCATCGCGGCCACCGCGGCATCAAGCGGACCGCGCTACCGAGCGCAAGACGCGGCGTCATGAGCCGGTGCGCACCGGGCAAGGCGTTAACGGGGCTAGGAGAACGGGGCTGAGAAGCAGTCGGGTACCGGCGACGTCACGCGTCACGGACGGGCTTCAGCGCACCTGACAGCAGCAACACAGACACATGCGACACACGACCGAGAGCTCCTGCGCACCGCCAGTGGTCGGAGTCGTCGCGTAGATGGCCGCCATGACGGTGACGTTAGCCCTTCCCGACGGCGGCGCGCAAGCCGACTCCTCCGCGTTCCGCCCAGTGCCACCCCCTCCTGGGCTGAGGCGCGGGCACCTGCACCGAGACCTCGGCAAGGAGGCCCGGCCGACCCGGCACCGTCAGGCCGCCACCAGGACAAGAGCCAGGGCTAGAGTGACGCCGTAGGCCAGCTCGTACAGCCCGGCGTCGCGCAGGGCCGGGACCAGTGCCCGCCCCCTTGCCCCGCCCACCACCGGGCGCAGTGCCCGGGCAGCCATCGCGCCCAGCACGACAGCCAGCACTGTCACGGCCGCGAGCAGCACCCAGACTGACCCACCCGACGTGTCCGCCTCCCCTGACCTGCTCAGGTCGGCGCGCGCCCACAGGACCGCCGCTACCGCCAGCGCCACCGATGCGCACACCATGGCCACAAAGGCGCGGCGGGCGCCCCGCTCCCCCAGACGCACCGCCAGTGTCATCTTCCCGTGCCGCGGGTCGGTGGCGATATCGCGCAGGTTGTTGACCATGAGCAGGGAGCAGGCGATGAGCCCGATCCCGCAGGCGGCCAGCCACACCCACCCGGGCACGCTGCCGCCCTGCACGTAGACGGTCCCCGCAGTGGCGACCAGGCCGAAGAAGACGAAGACAAACACCTCCCCCAGGCCCATGTAGCCGTAGGGCCGCGACCCACCGGTGTAGAACCAGGCGGCCGCCACCGCTGCCGCACCCACACCCAGCAGCCACCACTGGCTCGCCAGCGCCACGAGCACCAGTCCCAGCACGCCAGCCAGGACGAAGCACCCCAGGGCGGCGTACTTCACCGAGCGCGGGTCCACCTGCCCGGAGGCAGTCAGACGGGGCGGCCCAGTCCGCTCGTTGTCGGTGCCGCGCACGCCGTCGGAGTAGTCGTTGGCGAGGTTGGAACCGATCTGGAGGGCCAGGCCCACGCCCGCAGCCAGCAGGCAGCGCGGCGGTGACGCGGTTCCCAGAGCAGCGGCGACACCTGAGCCCAAGACGACGGGGGCCACGGCTGCTGGCAGGGTGCGCAGCCGCACGACCTCCGCCCAGCTCGTCGCGTCACCGGTACCGCCCGCACCACCAGTGCCGTCTGTGCCCATGTTCTCCCCCACGTTCTCCCCACCTCGCGCCCCTGCTGTCCTGGCGCAGCGACCTTAGCACCGGTGGCTCCAGTACCAACACCGGTGCCACTGCCGGGCACACTCAGGAACGGGACAGGAGCAGCTGTACCGCCCGACGGTCCACCTTGCCCGGCCCCCGCAGGGGCAGGGAGTCAAGGACCTCGACACACTTGGGAGCGTGGCTTCCCTCCAGCAGCTCCCGGGCGCAGCGGCGCACTGCGGCTCCGTCCAGGGCCGCCCCCGGCTGGAGGACCACCGCTGCTGCCACCACCGTGCCCCACTCCTGGTCCGGGACACCGACCACGCAGGCCTCGGCGACCCCCTCGATACCTGTCAGGGCGTCCTCCACGTCCCCGGGGTCCACCTTGACACCGCCGGTGTTGATGAGACCGTCCGCCCGGCCCAGCACCACCAGGCGGCCTTCCTCCAGCCGCCCCCGGTCCGGGGTCGCCAGGACCCGTACCGTCCCTGTCCCGCCCTTAGCGGGCAGCTCGCCGGGCAGCGCAGTAGGCAGAAGGTGGAAGCCCGGCCGCAACGTCACCGGCAGCCTGGATCCCGGCCGCCACAGGGGCGTGCCGCCCTCCTGGCGGGCGATACCCTGCCCGGTACCGCCCGCCAGGGAGACATCGTGGTACCGGGTGTCCTGCCCGACGTCACAGGCACCGCCCCCGGGCTCAGCCCCGACGTAACCGCTGGCCAGGACAGGGCCGCGCAGGAGGACCCGGTCCTCGGCGTCGAGAGCCACCTCGACGCCGTCCAAGGGAAGGCCGTCGTAGACGCACCCGCCTGCTGTCTCGCTGGCCCCGTAGGTCGTGACCACGGGGATGCCCGCCGCCCGCGCCCGGGACAGGAGCGCGGTGGAGGCGGCTGCCCCGCCCAGGAGGAGCGCGTCCACCTGGCGCAGTGCCCTGGTGGCCTCCTCGTCCTGGAGAGCACGCACCAGTTGGGTGGGCACCAGGGAGAGGTACACCGGGTCGCGCCCCCTCAGTGCCCGGTGCAGAGTGTCAGCCAGGGCAGGGACGCGGAATCCTGTGGAGGTGTCAACCACGAGGGGGGCTGTCCCGGCTAGCACGGAGCGGACCAGGACCTGCAGGCCCGCTACGTGGTGGGCGGGCAGCGCCAGCAGCCACCTGCCCGCTGCCCCCAGGCGGGCGTGCGTGGCCCGGGCCGAGGCCAGCAGGGAGCGGGCGCTGACAGCCACGAGACGGCCGGTACCGGTGGAGGAGCCGGAGGTACGCAGGACCAGGTCGGTCCCAGCCGGGACCGCGTGCAGGCGGCGGCGCATGTCGGCCTCAGCCTCCACCGGGTCCTCCTGCGGCCCGACGGGCACCAGCACCGGCAGGCGGCTCGCCTGCGGGCGGGTGTCCCGGGTCTCTCCCAGTCCCCGGGACACCAGGCGCTCAGCCAGGAGGGCACGCAGCCTCATGACGTCCTGTGCCCTGGTACCCCCGGTGACCAGGCGGACGGGGAGGGAGCTGGAGGGGTCGTGCACACGGCAAGTCTCCCACTGTGCCGTCTAGGTGGGCCGCAGCGGGACACGGGACAGCGGCCCGACAGGCACGAGCAGCAACAGCCCCGACCGGCCACCCGGCCCAGCCTGCCGACCGTCAGATACCCTCCCTGCCGCCGACTACTCGGCCCGCGGGGGATAAAGGCTGCCATCAGCTCGGTGCGCGGGCGCAGGCCCCGATAGGCTTGCTTGTCTACCAGGCCCATCTGTACCAGGGCGTTGACGTCCCGGGTGACAGTCTTGGAGGTCTTACCCCCGTACGCCTGAGCGAGCTCAGGGGTGAGCACGGCGACTTCTCCCACCGGCGTCCACCGGTCCGGCGGAAGAGCCAGGACCAGGTCACGCATCCGCGTCCTGGCAACCGTGTGCTGCCCGTGGAAGCGCTCGTGGACGTAGGACTGCCACATAATTGTCAGCTGGGCTGACTGAACCGTCCTGATCTGCTCGCGCAGCCCGTCAACAAGCCCCTGGACGGCGTAGTGCACGAACTCCTCCACCGGGTAGCCTTTAGCACGGCTGGTGCGCTCCAGAACCACGTAGTACATGTCGCGGGTCCTGTTGTAGTGGTTTGACAACAGGTGCGCCGCAGGAACAGGCACCCCTGTACGCAGCAGCAGCTCAAACTCCAGAAGACGGGCAATCCTCCCGTTACCGTCGCTGAAAGGGTGGATCCATGTCATGTACAGGTGCGCCAGGACAGCAAGGACAACTGCCTGGGGCTGACGCATGGAGTGGTCGGCTGCCCCCAGGCTGTCAAGCTCACGGTTCATCCACTCACACAGTCTGTCCACCAGGTAGTCGCAGTCCTCCGACGGCGCCCCACGGTACCGGCCCACTACGACGCTGTGGGTACGGAATCGACCAGGATCCAGATCCTCCTTCTGCGGCTGACCGACCATAAGGCGCGCATGCTGCTCCTTGAGCCGCTCCGGGCTCAGCGGCGGAGGAGCGCCGCTCACACACTCCTCAGCGATGTCATTGAACAGGGAGATCAGGTTCTCGATCTCCTGGCGCTGGTAGGCTCGCGACGGCGGCGTGTCATCAGCACCTTCAATGATCGCACGTACCTCCTTCTCGGTCAGGCTGTTGCCCTCGATACTGGTAGTGCCGTGGGCACCGCGCTCCAGGCTCAGGAGACTCAGCTCCCGAGCAACTTCTGGGGGTAGTGCCGAACCTGCCAGGTGCTCACACTTCGACGCCACCTCACCCAGCAGCACCCACGTCTCAGGCCGAAGTCTGTCCGCTCGAAAACTGAAGGTGATCCATGGATGAGTCTTGGTGTAGTGCCTCTCCCCCGTCATGACCACGATTATAGTCCCCTGTTTTGTCCATGAGACTGTCCACCCGTAAGCGCCAGTCTAGCTCCGACTGAGCACCTGTCTCCGCCTACTGGCAGTCAGCCACAGCTGGGCGGCCGGCCAGAAGCGGCTCAGGCGCATGCGCCGTGTCAGGTGGTAGGTCCCGGCTCGGTGTCGCGTACTGGTGAGCTCATCGGGTGAGGCCGGGGTCGGGTCTTAGCGGCCTAGGCCGTGGTTGCGTCGGTGGTTTCTGGTGGGGGTCTGGCGTGGGGTGGGGGGCTCCTGGGTTATTCGGGCGGCTCGGGCCTTGACGTCGGCCAGGACCTCCTCGCGGGTGATCTTGTGGCCCGGCCTGCCCGCCCGGGACGGCCTGGGGCCTGCCTGGGGTGGCTGCTGTGCTGGTGGTGTTCGTACGGCGGTGGTGGGCGGGTGGGGGAAGGAGGCCTCGCGCAGGCTGGCGGTGCGGGCGGGGCCGGTCCCGGCGAGTGCCTCCCGCGCGGCCCGGGGCTGGTTGCCCTGGCGGGCCGCCTGGGCCACTCGGGCCTCGATGTCGGCCAGGACCTCCTCGCGGGTGATCTTGTGGCCCGGCTGGCCCGGCCCGGCCGGGGTGGCGCCCGTCTGGGGCGGCCCCGCTGTGGTGGCGGCCGTCCGTGCGGGGCCTGGCTGGGTGGTGGCGGGGCCGGGCTGGCCTGGCTGGTGGGGCTGCCCGGCCCCGGGCTGGTCCTGACCGGGCTCCTGCCCCGGGGCGCTGGGTGCCAGGGTGGGTGGCCTGCGGCGATGGTGGAGGCGACGTGGGCGGGTGTCCAGGGCGGCCCCCGGGGGCTGGTGGCACTCACCTGCTCGCTGGTTCTGGGTTCCAGGTGCACCTGGCCGTGGCGCAGGTCCTGGGCCAGGTCGGGGGAGTCTGCCAGCACCGCGCGCACCAGCAGGCGCACCCGCGGCCTCCGGTCGGCCGGGACGGCCAGGGCGGCCTGCTCCAGGACCGCGGCCACGGGAGGCTGCTGGCCCCCGATGGAGGAGTTGACCGCCCCGTGGCCCAGGGAGGGCCAGCCCTCGGCGGTGGTGGCGGGGTGGGAGGGGCCGTAGGTGACCTGGTCGGACTCGTGGAGCACCACCAGCGCCCGGTCCACCTCAGCCGTCCTGGTCTCGGCGAGTGACTCCGAGAAGCCATAGGTGCGCTGCAGGTCGTCCACGACCTCCTTCATGAAGTTCTTGCGGGAGTCCCTGGTGGCCTTGGAGGTGGGCTGGCGGCCCTGGGTGCGGTAGGTGCGGATGCCCTCCAGCAGCCTCTCCGCCGACAGCAGGGACAGGGCGCTCAGCTGTCGGTCGAGCTGGCGGGTGAACTCGGAGGCCAGGACCCGGGTGGAGGCATGGTGGCCGGTGTGGAAGAACACCTCCACCGGGACCCGCGAGTGCCAGGCCAGCGGGCTGGCAGGGGCAGCCACCGACCCCTCCCACACCAGCACGCCCTGCCCGCCCGCCCTGGGGTGAACATGTCCCCAGCCACCAGCGAGGCACCAGGACCAGGAGCCCCGCCCCCGTGGCCGGGGCCTGGCCACCACCACCGCTGCGGCCGGGGACCGGCCCACCACCGGTCCCGCCGCCAGGGGCGGTGGGACCAGCAGGCACGGCGGGACCAGCGGCGGGGGCGGGTGGGCGACCGCGCCTGAGCCAGCGGGGCCGTCCCCGCCAGCGCCCGGGCGTCACGACCCCGCCCCCGGGTCGTCGGGGCCACCAGCACCGCCCGGGCCGCCTGCGGCGATGGTGGCGGCTGCCTGTGCGGCGGCGGCGGAGAAGTCCTGCTCCAGGACGTGGTCCTGGGCCTGGGCCAGGAAGGTGAGGTGCGCGGTGGCGTCCTCGATGCCGACCTGGCTGGTGCTGACCCTCCCGGTGAAGCAGTAGGCCGGGGTCAGCCCGTAGACCTGGTCAGCCCCCAGCACCCCCAGGTGCTCGATGGCCCAGTCGGCCACCAGCACACCCGTGTCGTCGTCGTCCAGGTCCTCCTCCTCGGGGAGGCCAGGGTGGTGGCCCCCAGGCGCTCACGCATCACCGGGTCCGACATCCTGGCGGCCCTGCCCGCATGGGGGCGCACCCACCCCATCACCGGGTCCACGGTCAGGGCGGGACCGGAGACCTCCCCCCACAGCTCCATGTCACCCGTAGCGTTGCGGGCCAGGCACCACCACCGCTGGCTGGGGAACGGCACAGGGGTTCCCTCCAGCCAGGCATCGACCACCGGCGCCCACCGGAAGGGATCAGTGAACCACCACCGGCCCTGCCCGAACCCCTCGAACCCGAACCGGCGCCACAGGTGCAGCACCGAGGCCGGAAGCACCCCACCGAAGTAGCCCACGTGCTCCTGGGTCACAGGGTGGCCCACACCCATCGGCGCGTACCCCTCCTCCACCAGGTCGTCCATGTTCGCGTCCACCCACTCCGGCGTGGCGTGCAGCCACCCCTGGTGCCACTCCTCCTTGCTCATCCGCATGACCAGACCGTAACCCCCACCACACCACCACAACCCCCAGGCACGAGACCCGCCCCAGGCACCCTCAGACAGGGGCACCCCCACCACCACGACCTCAGGCAGACACGACAGCCCACCCCCGCCGGACTGGCACCGAGGAGCCCCCAGCCGCCCCGACTTGGGAACGCACAACGGGGCTCTGGCGATGAGGCAGCAGCCATGGAAGCGGTCAGTCACAGGCCACCAGGAACGCCTCACGCTGCCGCCAGAACAAGCCCGCCAACTGGGCTAGGCTGGAGTCATGCGCGCTGCTCTCTTCGTCCTGGCGTTCGCCCTCCAGCTGTACGCCCTGCTGGACTGCGCCCGTACCCCCGAGGAGAACATGCCCGCGCGCATGCCCAAGTTCATGTGGGTGGTCCTCATCATCCTCGTCCCCACAGTCGGCGCCATCGCCTGGATCATCGTCAGCAGGGTCAGCGCTGCCGAGCGGCGCGGCGGATACGTGGAACCGACGGTCTGGTCCTCCCGGGAGGGGACCTCCTTGCGCCGCCCAGAGCGCCCGCGCCCCCTGGCTCCCGACGACGACACCGACTTCCTGCGTGACCTGGAGCAGGATCTGCGTCGCCGTCGGCACCACCCGGACACCCCGGACACCACCACGCAGGGTCGGCGCGTCCCGGGTACCTCTGACACTCAGAGCACCTGGGACGCCTCAGGCCAGGCAGGCACCGGCCGCACTGCTCCAGGCAGCGCGGGGGCCTCGGAACACCCCCAGGACCCGGGCAGGGCACAGGTGCCGGACGGGTCAGCCCCTGCCGACCCTGGCGCTCCCGGGAGCGAGGAGAAGCGCGGCGGCATGGCTGACAGGAAAGGCCAGAAGGAGGGTCAGAACCCACCTGAGGACCCGTCACCCTCAGACCCCGACGGGACGGCGGGGCCGTCAGGCGGCCCCGACAGCGGGAGCGCTCCCTGCAAGCCGTAAGCCCAGTAGTCCCATAAATAAGTCCCGGAAATCCTGTCGGCCGGGAACCGTCAACCCCGCCTTGTCGCCGGGTACCCGGTTCCATGCCTGCACTGTCCTGCGCTGTGCTTACCGTGGCTTACCGTGCTCCAGCGCTCACGGCAGCACCGCAGGAGCGCCGCCCGGCCAGGGGGTGGTGTCGACGTCGTAGCCGTGGGCGGCGGCGTGGACCAGCCAGTCTGCGGGCAGCCAGCTGCGGTCCACCAGCTGGGGGTGGTCGGGCATGTAACGCGTCGCCCAGAGCACCAGGACCAGCTCGGCCCACTGCGCCCGCAGCATCCAGCGGGCCGACCCATGGGCATTGGCCGCAGCCATGACCACCTCGCCGGTGGCGGTGAGCCTGACCTCCTGGACCTCGGCGAAGGGGACCGGCATGACCCCCTCCCCCGTCGCCAGGTAGATGCCGTGGGTGGACACGCTCAGCCGCGCGTCAGCCACGTGCCTCCACCTCTCCACGGCATCAGCCTGGGCGGCCTGCCGACGGCGCTGGTTGAGGTAGGCCTGGCCACCAAGGAAGGCGGCGCTCAGCGCCAACCCCACCGGCCCGCCCGCCAGGAAGAAGCCGCGCGAGGGGTTGTAGGTGGCGTCGCCACGCCGCCACATGAGCATCCTGGCGTCGCAGGTAGCGAGCATGACCTCGTCGGATGCAAGAACGAGTCTCACCGGGTCGATGACCGGGGAGACCGGGTTGGGCCGTCTGCCCCTGCGCACAGCCGTGAGCACAGCGGCGGTGTTCCACCAGACAAAATCCTGCCCGGTCCACTGCCGCCTCGGCAGCGGCTGCGAGCCCCTCCCGGACGGAGGCTGCTGGGTCACACCCGGTCCCGAGGTACCTGGGCAGCCGAGGTACCCGGCGCCATGTCCCGTGCCTGGCGCAGCAGGTCACCCGCAGGCTCCCAGTAGGCCAGTCCCACCAGGGTCGAGTCCTCAAAGGTCAGGGAGGTCACCGAGGCCAGGGAGCACTGCCGCCGTCGAGGGTCGTGGGCCAGGGGACGCCTCTCCAGGAAGAGCCGCAGGGACCACACGGGCAGCTGGTGGGAGACCAGCAGGGCCTCGTGCCCCCGGGCAGCCGCCAGCGCGGAGGCGACCGCCGCACGCATGCGCTCCACGATCTCGACGTAGGGCTCCCCCCAGGAGGGGCGCCACGGATTGACGTAGGAGCGCCACATCCCCGGCTGGGCCAGCACCCAACGGCTGCGACTGACAGCCATGCCCTCAAGGTGGCTGCCCGCCTCGATCAGCCGCGGATCGGTCCCTGCTGCAAGACCGAAGGCCTGGGCAGTAGGGGCACCGGTCTCCTGGGCACGCTCCAGGGGCGAGGTGATGACATGGGTGATGTCGTGGTCCGAGGAGGACAGGACGCTGGCAACCTGACGGGCCATCCGCTGACCGAGGGCGGAGAGGTGGTAGCCGGGCAGGCGCCCGTAGAGGACGCCCTCGGGGTTATAGACCTCGCCGTGGCGCATCAGGTGGATCGTGGTTCGCACCATGGCCCGATTCTCTCACGCCGAGCCAGCAACGCCACCCAGGCCCAGCACGACCGGCGCACCCAGCCACCAGGGTGCCCGGATGGCGGGCCAGTCCCAGCGCCAGGAACCGGGGTCCCGTATCGTGGGCACTATGACGACTCGCAGTGCATGGGGTCTCGGTCTGGCAACCGTGACCGACGACGGCAACACCCTCGACGTGTGGTACCCGCGCCCGGTCCTGGGCACCGAGCCTGAGGGCGGCCACGCCGACCTCCTGGCCACCCTGACCGCCATGGAGCGCCGTGACGAGGCCAGGGGCGTGCACACGACCGTGGTGCGCACCTGGGCCGACCTGGACGACGCCCCATTGACGGTGGCGGGAGCCTACCTGCGACTGCACGTCCTGTCCCACAGGCTGTGCCAGCCCAACACCGTCAACCTTGACGGCGTCTTCTCCACCCTCCCCAACGTGGTGTGGACCTCCGCCGGCCCCTGTCCTGCGGAGGACTTCGAGGAGACCCGCACCCGGCTTCTAGCGGCCCTGGGACGCCCCGCCCAGGTGCTGTCGGTGGACAAGTTCCCCCGGATGACGGACTACGTCCTGCCCTCGGGCGTGCGTATCGGCAACGCGGCGAACGTGCGCCTGGGCGCCTACCTCGCCGAGGGGACGACTGTCATGCACGCGGGCTTCGTCAACTACAACGCGGGCACGCTGGGGCGCTCCATGGTGGAGGGCCGTATCTCCCAGGGGGTCGTCGTCGGTGACGGCTCGGATATCGGTGGCGGCGCCTCGACGATGGGGGTGCTGTCCAGCGGGGGGAGCCAGCAGGTCTCCCTGGGGGAGCGCTGCCTTCTAGGCGCCAACTCCGGGCTCGGTATCCCGCTGGGTGACGACTGCGTGGTCGAGGCCGGCCTGTACCTCACTGCTGGCACCAAGGTCTCCCTCATGCCACAGGGCGGGGTGGTCCCCGGGCAGCACGGCCTGTTCAAGGAGCCACGCGTGGTGACCGCCCGCGAGCTCGCGGGCGCCTCCAACGTCCTGTTCCGGCGCAACTCCCAGTCTGGGGCTGTGGAGGCACTGGCACGCGGCGGCAAGGACATCGAGCTCGGCACCAGTCAGTAGACGGGACCGCAGACGGGACGGCACCGTGGCCGGGTCGACCACCAGCCCCGGCCACGGTGAGGGAGCGCGACGCCCCGCAGCACCCCCGCCCGCTCAGACCTGTGGCTTGTGGGCGACGACGACGATACCCACCATGTCCTTCTCGTAGCGCTTGAAGGTGCGACGCATCCCCAGGATCCTCTGGCGTAGCGGCCTGTCCCGTGCCACGTTGCGCAGGATCCGCAGGACCCCGCCCAGGCCCTCGTCGCGGACGTTACGGCTCATCTTGAGCAGGGCCATCGGCGCCGTACCCACCCAGTCCACCTCCAGGCCTGCCTCCTCCAGCAGCCGCCTCCAGGCGGCAGCAGTCATGGGACGGGCGTTGACATGGATGGCACGAGCCAGGTCCTGGCGCAGCTGGGTGTAGTAGGCCTGGTCAATGTCATCAGGGACGACACCCAGCTCGTGGATGGCGTAGCGGCCTCCGGGCCGCAGCACACGGACAGCCTCGGCCACGATCTCCGCCTTGCCCTTGTCCCCTTGCATGGTGAGCATGGCCTCACCGACGACAACGTCCGCGCTGGCGTCGGCAAGTCCGGTCCGAGCCGCCTCCCCCTGCCGGACGCTACCGCGGCTACCGACCACGGCTGCCACCCGTCGCGCTGCGTCAGGGTCGCGGTCAATGGCGGTATAGGAGGCGGGAGCAGCCTTGATGATCTCGGCGGCGGTGCGCCCCAGCCCAGGCGCAAGCTCGACGACGTCGGCACCACTGAGGCCAGCGTGCTCCAGCATGGCTGCTGACAGCGCTGCACCACCGGGGCGCAGGACACGCTTGCCAGCGCGGGCAAGCACCCAGTGACCGGGAGCGGAGGACACCGGCCGGTCGGCGTAGGGCAGGGGAGGCTCGCTGCCCTGTGCAGGGGCGGAGCCGCTAGGAGCCGGGCTGGCGGTCGGGCGTCCAGGAGTCTCGTCTCCGGGGGTCTCGGGGGCAGGGCGCTGCTGAGTCATATGGATAGTCTAACCTCAGGCAACCGGCTGTCCCAGGCCCTGCCAACCTTTCTGGACCCCGCCGCCCTGAGCGGGAGGGACGCCCTCAGACCCGGGGAACCCGGTCCAGGGCCGCCTCGCCCGCACGGGTGGCCGGGTAGTCACCGTGCGCGTGGCGACGGCGGTGCATGGCCACGTAATGGCGCTCGGTGTAGCCGTCGTAGACCTGGCGGGGGCGGCCGATACGCTTGGTCGGGTCGGCGATCATCTCGCGGTACTGGGCGATCCAGCCAGGCAGCCGCCCCAGGGCGAACAACGGGGTGAACATCTTGGTGGGGAAGCCCATGGCCTGGTAGATGAGCCCTGTGTAGAAGTCCACGTTGGGGTAGAGCCTGCGGGAGACGAAGTAGTCGTCGCGCAAGGCGACCTCCTCTAGCTCCATGGCGATCTCCAACTTCCGGTCCCCGTCGCTGCTGCCCAGCCGGGCCAGGACGTCGTGGGCGGTCTCCTTGACGATGGCCGCACGCGGGTCGTAGTTCTTGTAGACCCGGTGACCAAAACCCATGAGCCGCACGCCGTCCTCCCTGTCCTTGACCTTACGGACAAACTCCGAGGTGGACATGCCCGAGGACTGGATCGTGTCCAGCATGCGCAGCACGGCCTCGTTCGCGCCCCCGTGGAGCGGGCCGGACAGGGCTCCGACCCCCGCTGCCACCGAGGCGTACATGTTGGCGTCGGAGGAGCCCACCAGGCGTACCGTGGAGGTAGAGCAGTTCTGCTCGTGGTCAGCATGGAGGATGAGCAGCATATCCAGCGCTCGCACCACGACCGGGTCGATGTCGTAGGACTGATAGGGCATACCAAAGGTCAGGCGGAGGAAGTCCTCGACGTAGGCGCGCTGGGGGTCCGGGTAGAGCAGGGGCAGGCCGACGGCACGGCGCGCGATGTAACTGATCATGGTGGGTACCTTGGCCAGCAGCAGGACGGTCGCCAGCTCGCGCTCGTAGGGGACGTGCGGGTCAAGGGTGTCCTCGTAGTAGGTGGCCAGGCCTGAGATACCCGCCTGGAGGATAGCCATCGGATGCCCCGAGGAGGGGAAGGAGGTGAAGAAGCTGCGGAAGTCCTCGTGCAGCAGGCGGTGGCGCTTGATACGGCGGTCCATGCGCTCGAAGGCCTCGCGGTCAGGCAGCTCGCCGTAGATGAGCAGGTAGGCGACCTCCAGGAAGGTTGAGGACTTGGCCAGCTCCTCGATCGGGTAGCCACGGTAGCGCAGGATCCCGGCCGCACCGTCGATATAGGTGATCTGCGAGGTACAGGACGCCGTGTTGGTGAAACCAGGGTCTAGGGTCACCATCCCGGTGCCGGCCAGGAGGCGGGAGACACTCAGCCCGTCCGAGCCGTCCGTGGCAGGTACGCGGGGCAGCTCCAGCTCCTGGGAACCGACCGTGAGCAGACCCGAGGTCGTGACAGCACCCTCAGCAGGGCCGCCAGGGGCAGACAACGCGGCTGCCTGACCTTCCGGCTGTGAGGGCGCAGTAGGGGACGTGCTCGTCATGATGCCTCCTCGGTCATCGGCTCCGGGCCGACGGTGTGCCTGGGCCAGCGTGCGCTGCACGATGCGCTGCAAGCAGGCCGGTCTCATGCTCCCCGGGCAGGAGGCCCGGGGTATCGGCCCTACTCTACGGGCTCTCGGGACCTTCCGGCTTCCGTGTCCGCCCCTGGCACGGCTCGGGGCTGGCCCCAGCCTCCTCAGCCCCGACGAGTCAGGTCCGGCTCGCCCTGGAGCCAGTCGGCCCAACCGCTCCCCAGGCCAACAGCACACAGCCGGCCAGGACCGCCCCCGCCCCCGCGCGACAGCCCCCGTAAAGCCCAGCGGCAGCCCCTAGAGGGACGACCCTCGGCAACAGCTCCCGACAACAACCCCCGCAAAACCCCCCAACAACTCAAACAACTCGCCCCACCACCCCACACACCCCATAGAAAACACCAAGCAACCCCAGAGACACAGCCACAAACACCCACAAGAACCCACAACAAGACCACCGGAACACCGCCCCGCCCCCACACAACCCCACCCCGAGTTCTTTACCCCACCCCAAAGAACTCTACAGTTAGGGGCCATGCAGGAGATCGTGCGCAGAGCCCTGGACGCCATCCGGAGCGGCGCCACTGCGGACAGCCAGGAAAGCCAGCACCTGGACCTCAAGGAGGACCCTGCCCGCATCCCTCAGTTCCTAGGCAACCCCGATGCCAAGCGCGTCGAGGTCCTGCTTGACACCGCCATCTGCCTGGCCAACGCTGACGGCGAGTCCTTCATCGTCCTCGGCGTGGCAGACAAGGTCCCCGGTCCACAGGCCCTGACCGGCACCGACGCTGACCCTGCGGACATCGCCCAGAAGATCTTCTCCCGCTCACGGCCGAACCTGACTGTCGAGGCCTGGGCTGAGGTCTACGCGGGAGCCCGACTGGTCATTATCCGCGTCCCGCAGGGGCTGTCGGTCTACGCCCGAAGGAACGGGGCCGCGTCAATCCGTCAGGGGACATCCTGCCTCCCCCTGGGGGAGGACCGTCGCCGTCAGCTGGCCTTCCACCGAGCCAACCCGGACCACACCGCCCTACCCTCCCAGCTGTCGATACCAGATCTTGACCAGGAGGCGCTGACGCGGGGGCGGGTCCTGTTCACCGCGCAGCATCCCGACCGGACTGTCGGCTCCGACCGCGAGCTTCTGACGCTCCTCGGCCTGCTCACCCCCGGGGCACTCTCCTGCGCGCCGCGGAGATCCTCTTCGGCCGCAGGACCCTCAGCCTGCCCCTGGCCCGCCATGTCTACCGCCCATTCCCTGGCGGAGAACCTTCCCAGGAGGAAGTGACCGAGCCGGCGATCCTGGCGATCCAGTCGTTGCTGGCCCGCATCAAGGCTCATTCCGACCCCGAGGCCGACCGGATCGACCTGCCCACGGGACAGGAGCGCCCACTGCCTGACTTTCCCTTCGACGCCGTGGACGAGGTCGTCCTCAACGCCTTTGCCCACAGGGACTGGTCACTGACAACCGCCGTCGTCGTCGACCAGTCGCCCCAGACGCTACGTGTGCACTCCCCCGGCGGCCTGCCCCTGGGAGTTCGCGCCGACCGCCTGCTGCGTACCCCGTCAACACCGCGCAACCCCGTTCTCATGCAGGCTCTGCACCGACTGGGTCTTGTCGAGGAGACATCGCGCGGTTTTGACCGAATGTGGGTCTCGATGCTGACTGCAGGCCGACCGGTCCCAGACATTGACACTGACGACTTCCATGTTGACGTCACCTTCACCGCAACAGGGACCGACTCCCACTTTGTCCGCGCTCTGGCCGTGCTCGTCCCGCTCTTTGCCGAGGGCGTGGTACGCAACGTCAACACGCTTCTCGTCCTGCGCCACCTTCTTGGAGCGACGACGCTTACGAGCGCGACCGCAGGCCACCTGCTCCAGGCAGGACCCGCCGAGTGCCAGGAGATTCTCGACTGGCTGGTCAGCGTCGACCTGCTGGAGCAGAATCCCGGCTCCTCCACCTGGGTGCTCGCAGACCGTTGCAGAAAGGCGCTAGGCAGCGCGCAGGTCGCCGTCCCCCTGCACCAGGACGTGGAGAACTGGATCCTTGACGCTATCAAGCACGCCCCCGTCACCAACCGTCAGGTCGTAGCAGCAACCGGTGCAGCACCAAAGACAGTCACAGACATGCTCCGCCACCTGAGCGTCACGGGAGCAATCGAGAAGGATCCTGACGGCCCTCAGCGAGGTCCGACCGTACGCTGGCGCGCGCGATAGCCGGGCTCGCCCGGGAGCCAGTCGGCCCAACCGCTCCCCAGGCCAACAGCACACAGCCGGCCAGGACCGCCCCCGCCCCCCCCGCGCGACAGCCCCCGTAAAGCCCAGCGGCAGCCCCTAGAGGGACGACCCTCGGCAACAGCTCCCGACAACAACCCCCGCAAAACCCCCAACAACTCAAACAACTCGCCCCACCACCCCACACACCCATAGAAAACACCAAGCAACCCCAGAGACACAGCCACAAACACCCACAAGAACCCACAACAAGACCACCGGAACACCGCCCCGCCCCCACACAACCCCCACCCCGAGTTCTTTACCCCCACCCCAAAGAACTCACCCGGGGTGCCCGCCCCGGCAGGGTGGGGTCTCGTCAGGCCGACCGCAGGAGAAGGAAGGCGGCAGCAAAGACATCCTCTCCACCAAAGTCACAGGAGAATGAGACAGGGCTGCAAGGCCCCGCCCGTCAGGACCGGAAGAGGTCAGCGGCCTGGGACGTGCGAAGGCGGGCGGTGGCCGCAGCTACCCTCTCATCGGTACCGGTCAGTGACATGCGCACACGCCCGACACCAGCCTGCCCGTAGAAGTCACCGGGGGCGACGACGATCCCCAGCTCAGCGAAGGCCCCCACCATGTCATAGGCGCTCATGGACGGCGGCCCGGACAGCCACAGGTACAGCCCGGCCACCGACTGCGGGTCGTTGACGAGCCCCACTGCGTCAGTGGCCTCCAACAGGGTCTCGCGACGTGCCCGGTAGAGCGCCTTCTGGGCCTCCACGTGCACCTCGTCGTCAAGGACGGCCGCCGCAGCAGCCTGGACAGGGGCGGGCACCAGCAGGCCCGCATGCTTGCGGACCTCGGTGACCGCAGAGACGAGCACCGGATCCCCGGCAAGGAAGGCTGCCCGGTAGCCCGCCAGGTTGGACTGCTTGGACAGTGAGTACAGGACCAGCAGCCCGCTGCGCCCCTGCGGCCCGGCAACCTGCGGGTCCAGGAGGCTGGGAACCGCGCTGCTGGCCCAGGGCTCCTCCCAGGCCAGCTCGGCGTAGCACTCGTCGGAGGCGACGACAGCACCCCGCGCCCTGGCCCAGGCCACGACCCGGGCCATCTGCTCCACGCCCAGGACATGGCCGTCGGGGTTGCCAGGGCTGTTGAGCCACACCATGGACACCCGCGCCTGGTTGTCAACGTCCCACGACTCAGGGTCGGCGTCGGTGTCCACAGGCACCGGGACGGCCCCGGCGATGCGGGCTCCCACGTCGTAGGTGGGGTAGGCGGTACGCGGGTGGAGGACGAGGTCGCCCGGGCCCGCTCCCAGCTGGAGGGGCAGGAGCGCCACGGACTCCTTGGAGCCGATGGTGGGCAGGACCTCCTCGCTGGTCAGCCCGGGAACCGCACGACGCCGGGCCATCCAGCGGATAAAGGCCCCACGCAGGCGCGAGGTGCCCACCGCCGTGGGGTAGCCGGGCGCGTCGGCAGCCTGGGCAAGAGCAGCCTGGGCGATCCCGGGAGTCGGGTCCACCGGCGTCCCCACCGCTAGGTCGACGACACCGTCAGGGTGCTCAGCCGCACGCGCTCGGTAGGGATGCAGGCTGTCCCAGGGAAAGTCAGGCAGGGCGAGGGGCCGAGGAAGACGGGCAGGGGCCAGGGGCCCAGCAGAAGCGGGACGCATAGGCGGTATTCTCGCTCACGGGGCCGGGCACGTCACAGGCACCTCGCCGCAGCGCCACCCGCCGGTCAGGCGTAGCCGTTGGCCTGCCTCCACTCCTCGTTCTGCGGCGGCAGAACTGCGATCATAGGGTCATCATAGGGCTGGGGACCCACGGCCTGCGCCCCACCGGGTGAGCCCAGACCCCGTAGCTCAAAGAAGTCGATGTTCGCCCTGGCGTAGTCCTCCCACTCCTCGGGGACGTCGTCCTCGTAGAAGATGGCCTCCGTGGGGCACACCGGCTCGCAGGCACCGCAGTCCACGCACTCGTCGGCATTGATGTAGAGGCTGCGCTCACCCTCATAGATACAGTCCACGGGGCACTCGTCAACGCACGCACGGTCCTTGACGTCGACACAAGGCTGGGCGATGACGTAGGTCATGGCAGCGGCATCCTCTCACCTCGGCGGGATGTGCCGCCCGCAGGGAGCGGCACGCCTGTACGGCACCAGTATCCTCCCCCACCACCGGCCAGCCCAAGACAGGCGGACGTGGCCGTGAGCACTGGGGCCACGAACCCACCGCCCCCAAGGTCGCGCCCCAAGGTCGTGACAGCACGGGCACAGCACAGATGCGGGGACCGCCCCGTCCGGTCGGGCGCACCGTCACCACCCCACCAGCCGGGACCCAGAGCCGTCTCAGTGCTCTCGGTCACGACGTCCATGGCGGTCGCGTAGTCAGAGGTTCGACGTTGGTGCCAAGAAGACAGCACGCTTCTCGTCCTTCTCCGGGTGGTCAGAGGCCTACAGGGGGAGCGCCTAGCTGCACACGACGTTGTTGTCAGGGTAGTAGCTCGTAGTCAGCACGTCCTCAGGCAGGGCCTGCCCGTCATGAGCACGTCGGCGGGTGACGGTGATATCGAACCCCGGGTTGCCCCCGCTGTAGGCCTGGCAACCGGGCCCGGACTGCGTCTCGGTAGTCACCGGACGATAGTTGTAGCGCTCTGAGGAGGTGATAGAGACCTCGTAGTACGCGGTGGACCACAGCCGCACGTGGATCTCCTCCCCGTCCAGCCAGGCCTGGACCATGACACCGTAGGGGGTGGAGTTCGTGAACTTCACGTCCAGCACACCGGTCCATAGCGTCGCCTCCCGGCCTGCCGGGTAGCGGTCGAAGTAGTACTGGTGGGCAGTGTGCTCAGTGTCGTCCATCCCCGCCTCGAAGCCGGCGTTGAACACCGTGGTGGCGACCTGGCTGAGACCGCCGCCCATGGAGTCGGTGTGCTGCCCGTTGGAGATGACGCCCGCGTCGGTGAACCCGTGGTCGTAGTCCACCGGCCCCAGGGCCTCCTCCAGGGAGAAGGTCGCGCCCGGAGGTATCGAGGTGCTGTTGATCTTCTCCGCCCCCGTCTCAAGATTCTGCGTACGAGCGATGTCGGCGGCGCTGTAGGGGGTGGAGTACTCGCCGACAGGCTCGGCTACGCCCCAGTCCTCCTCAGCCAGGGTCACCTCCGGCTCCAGGACGGTCAGGGGCAGCGTCACCATGCGGGAGCCGGAGTCCGGGTCCGACGTCCCCGCTGCGACCAGGTCCGCCAGGAGCGCCTCCGTGTCGACCCCCAGGCCGGAGGAGGCGGGAACGTAGCGGGGAGCGGCGTCCTGCGCACCCTCTGCGGTCCCGTCGATAATCCAGCCGGCGTCAACCGCCGGCGTCTCCACCGGGCCCAGTCCGGCGAGGACGGCCTCACGCACACCTGCCGGATCAAGATCGAGGCTCAGCCTCCCCCCAGAGGTGCCGATGGTGCTGTAGGCAGCGATGGTCTCGGGGCTGATGGCTACGACGGGGGACACCGCCTGCTCCTCCACCTCCGTGCCCTCGACGGTGACAGTGACCTCAGAGGACAGGAGGGGCTCCAATGTCTCCTCCACGAACTGTGTCGCCTCGGCGTCAGTGATGGCAGGGACAGCGGTCCCCTCAGCCAGGGCGATACTGGGCTCCCCCAGCGGCCAGTCCTTGACGAGGGCGTCCACGGAGGCCACGACGTCCAGCCCGGTCCCGGTCTGGGAGCCGGTGGTCACGACCTGTGTCCCCTCAAGGGAGACCGTGGCCGACACGGTGCCGCTGGACAGGGCATCCACCCGGTCTTCCAGGGCACCGTTGAGGACGTCGCGGTCCACCTCAACCACCGCGTCAACCTGTGTCCCGCGGAGCCGACCGACCAGGGTGACAGGGTTAAGGGTCATGCCGGTGACCTGCCCCACAGAGGCCTGCGCGTCCACGCTGACGCCCGAGTCGGCAGGGACCAGCTGGTCCTGCCTCTCGCCCACGGTGACGGTGACCGGCTGCGCCAGCTCCTCGCCAAGGACGGAGGCCACGCGGGTCCTCGCCTCCTCGGCGCTAAGACCCGAGACGTCCACACCCGCCACGGTCGTGGTGCCGTGAAGGTGCTGGGTGGTCCACCATGACAGGCCACCCCAGGCCAGCAGCACTAGCGCTCCGGCTGCCATAAGCGCAGGCAGGCGACGCCGGTACCAGCTCGCAGCCGTCTCCTCCCGGTCTGATTCCTCCTCCCGACCACCTAGGCCCTCCTGCTGTGCTGCGCTCTCAGCCACGTCCTCGTCCAGGTGCCCGTCCGCAGGCACCTGGACCTCAGGCCCTGCCTCACCAGGCACCTCGGCATCGCCGAGCCTTTCCAGCTGCTCCGGCTCTTGCTCCGGCTCTGTCTGCGCCGAGTCGTCCTCCCCCGCAGGCTGTGACAGGTCTGCTGGCTCTACCGGCCCCGCCGACTCCGTTGGCTCAGCGGGGTCCTCCGGCACCGGAGGCTCTCCCCTGCCCGCCGGGGCGATCGAGGGCGGCAACGAGGAGTCAGCGTGCTGGATCCACGCCACCTGGCCAGCCGACCCGTCGCCCTCCTGGGCAGGAGCAGCACCCTCCGCGACCGCCTGCACCTCAGCAAGAGGACCGGCCTCTGCCGGGGTAGCCGTCTCCTGGCTGCCTGCCTCACGTTGCTGCACTCCCTGGTCCGGCAGGGCCTCAGGGGGAGGCAGGACCGCCTGCGAGGCCTCGGGATCCTTCCCGGCCTCCTCCTCGGCAGAGCGACTCGTCACGGCGTCGCGGCCTGGTGCGTCCTGGCTCATCGTCACTGGTCCTCTCAGGCCTGCACCCGACGGCGCCTGGCGTGGTCCCGGGCACGCGCCCGGGAGTCCAGGATCACCTTACGGATACGGACCGCCTCCGGAGTCACCTCCACGCACTCATCCTGCGCAGCCAGCTCCAGAGCCTCCTCCAGGGTCAGGTGCCGCGGAGGGGTGAGCCCCTCAAAGGACTCCGCGGTCGCGGAACGCATGTTGGTCTGCTGCTTCTCCCGCACCACGTTGACCTCCATGTCCTCACCACGCGGATTCTCACCCACGACCTGGCCCTCATAAGTCTCCTGACCAGGCTCGACAAAGAAGGTACCCCGGTCCGCCAGCCGTATCAGGGCGTAGGCGGTCACGACCCCCGCACGGTCAGACACCAGGGAACCTGTGGTGCGGGAGGTGATCTGCCCGGCCCAGGGCTCATAGCCCTGGGCCACGGAGGAGGCGATACCCGTGCCACGCGTCTCGGTCAGGAACTGGCCACGAAAGCCGATGAGACCACGCGCGGGCACCACGAACTCCATGCGGACCCAGCCGGTCCCGTGATTGGTCATGGTCTCCATGCGACCCCTGCGAGCCGCCATCAGCTGGGTGATGGCCCCCAGGTAGTCCTCGGGGACATCAATTGTCATGCGCTCCACCGGCTCATGCGTCCTGCCGCCAACGGTACGAGTCACCACCTGCGGCTTGCCGACCGTCAGCTCAAAGCCCTCCCGACGCATCTGCTCCACCAGGACCGCCAGCGCCAGCTCTCCGCGCCCCTGGACCTCCCACGCGTCGGGACGGTCCGCGGGCAGCACCCGCAGGGAGACGTTGCCCACCAGCTCTCGGTCCAGGCGGTCCTTGACCTGGCGAGCGGTGACCTTGGCCCCCTTGGAGCGCCCCGCCAGCGGAGAGGTATTGATACCGATGGTCACGGAGATCGCAGGATCGTCCACGGTGATGAGCGGCAGGGGGCGCGGGTCCTCAGGGTCCACGAGGGACTCCCCGATAGTGATGTCCTCGATCCCGGCCACTGCCACGATGTCTCCCGCACGAGCCTCCTGCGCGGGGATGCGGTCCAGCCCCTGGGTCACCAGCAGCTCGGAGACGCGCGCCGGGGCGATGGTCCCGTCGTGGCGCGCCCACCCGACCGCCTGGCCCTTGCGGAGCGCCCCGTTCCTGATACGCAGCAGCGCCAGTCGTCCCAGGAACGGGGAGGCATCCAGGTTGGTGACATGGGCCTGGAGAGGGGCGTCCTCGTCGTAGGTGGGGCCGGGGATGCGCTCGATAATGGTGCGGAACAGCGGCTCAAGGTCTGTGCTGGCGGAAAGCCCGCCGTCCTCAGGAGGCTCGGTGTCCGCCCGGCGCTGCCTAGCAGAGGCGTAGAGGACCGGGACGTCGAGGACCGCGTCCAGGTCGATGTCGGGCTGCTCGTCCGCCAGGTCAGAGGCCAGCGACAGGAGCAGGTCGGTGGCCTCGGTGACTACCTCCTGAGCACGGGAGTCAGGGCGGTCCACCTTGTTGACCACGAGAATCACCGGCAGGCTCGCCGCCAAGGCCTTGCGCAGCACGAAGCGCGTCTGAGGCAGGGGTCCCTCGGAAGCGTCCACGAGGAGCAGGACGCCGTCCACCATGGACAGGCCCCGCTCTACCTCACCGCCGAAGTCCGCGTGCCCGGGGGTGTCCACGACGTTGATGGTGACGCCCTGCTCCAGCCCCGCCTGCGACGCAGCAGGCCCCGAGTAGTGGACGGCGGTGTTCTTGGCCAGGATCGTGATGCCCTTCTCACGCTCCAGCTCGCCGGAGTCCATGACCCGCTCCCCCGTCGTCTCCTGCGTGGCCCGTGCCCCGAAGGCGCCAGCCTCCCAGAGCATGGCGTCGACAAGGGTGGTCTTGCCGTGGTCGACGTGGGCGACGATGGCGACGTTACGCAGGTCCTGACGGACACTCATGAATGGGCTCTTCCTTACCTGAGGGAGCCCCCGCACCCGGAGCCAGGGAGGAGCCGGACCACAGGGGTGAGTCAGGGCAAGGCTAGGGGAAGGCGGCACCGTCTGCCACGGCGGTGCCGACACCCCCGGTGTGCACCCCCTCACGGGTCGGGGCTTCACAGGTGTCGGTGGCGTGGAGCAGACTAGTGCGTGAAGAGCGGGGGCGCGGAAGGAGGAGCCATGGCCGTCGTGCGTGTAGACATCGCGCCCGACGTGCTGCGCTGGGCCGTGAGGCGGGCGCGCTGGGACGAGGATACCGTCCGCCATCGCGCACCCAAGCTTGATGAATGGATCGACGGCTCCGTGCGCCCCACTCTCAAGCAGATGGAGAAGCTCGCTGCCGACACCCACACGCCCTTTGGGATGCTGTTCCTGCCTGAGCCGCCTGTCGAGGACGTCCCTGTCCCGGACATGCGGACTCCTCGCGACGCCGGAGTGCGCGAACCGTCGGCCGACCTGCTGGAGACGATCTACCTGTGCCAGAGACGCCAGGACTGGTACCGCGACGAGGCACTGGAGGATGGGGCTGCCCCACTCGGCCTCGTCGGCTCCGCGACGCTGACCACTCCGGTAGACGACGCCGCCGACCGCATTCGTACCGCGCTCCGTCTGGACGAGCGGTCCGTGACCAGCTGGTCTGATGCGATGACGGACCTCATCGAGCGCGCCGAGACCATCGGTGTCCTGGTCATGGTCAACGGGGTCGTCGGCTCGGACACGCACCGCAGACTGGACCCGGAGGAGTTCCGAGGCTTTGCCCTGGCTGACGACGTCGCCCCGCTCGTCTTTGTCAACGGGGCCGACACCAAGGCCGCACAGGTCTTCACCCTCGTCCACGAACTTGCCCACCTGTGGCTAGGGCACAGCGCGCTCTCCGACGCGGATGCTGGTGGTACGCAGGGCGAGAAGCGGGAGGAGCGCTGGTGCAACCAGGTTGCCGCACAGGTGCTCATCCCCCTGGACTCGCTCCGTGAGGGGTGGGCAGGGGACTGTGGCCAGGACGAGCTGAACCGGCTGGCGTCTCACTACAAGGTCAGCACCCTCGTCGTGCTCGCCAGGCTCCGGGACGCTGGATTCCTCACATGGGACGAGTACATGGCCCGGTACGACGCCGAACGCCAACGTGTCATGGGACTTATGCAGGCTGGGCGTGACCGTGGCGGGGGCGGGAACTACTACCACACCCAACTGCGACGCCTCGGGCGTGCTTTCACCCGGGCCGTGGTCTCCTCCACCCTGGAGGGGCGGACGACGTACCGGGACGCCTACCGACTGCTGGGGACTGTCAAGCACTCGACCTTTGAAGGCCTGGCAGAGAAAGTGGGCATAACGTGATGTACCTCGTCGACGCCAACGTCCTCATCGAGGCAAAGAACCGCTATTATGCCTTTGATATCGCGCCCGGCTTCTGGACGTGGCTTGAGCACGCGCATGAACAAGGCACAGTGTTCAGTATCGAAAAAGTCGGTGAGGAACTCCGTCGCGGAGACGACGAGCTTGCCGAGTGGGCGGAGAAGCATCGCATGTTCTTCCACCCAATCGACGACAAAGCAGTGCCGTTCTTCGCCCCGTTGTCCGTATGGGCGCAGTCCCAGAACTTCAAGCAGTCCGCCCTGGACGAGTTCTCCTCAGACGCTGCCGACTACCTCCTCGTCGCCCACGCGGCGGCGTACTCGTGCACGCTAGTGACCCACGAGGTCGCAGGGTCAGGCTCTCTCAAGAAAGTGAAGATTCCTGACGCCTGCCGGGCTCTTGACGTCACGTGGGTGAGCACCTTCGAGATGCTTCGCCGTACCGGCGTCTCTTTCGGGCTGCGCCGATAACGCCAGACGGTTACCCGGAGGGCAGGACCTGTAGGCGCCTGTCCCACAGCTTGGCCGCCTCCTCGTGACAATGTAGGGACACCGGTGCTGCCAGAGTAGGATACCTTGGCTTCTAAGCCCGCTTCGCATTCCGTAGGCCAGGTACCATGACGACTCAGGCCTCCCCGGCACCCACAGCCGCACCGCTCGCGTCCGCCGGGTCCCGACGCCCCGAGCCCGGTCAGGTGGTACAGGTGCGTGGTGCGATCTGGGCGGTCACGGACATCGCCGTTCAGGGACTGCCGCGCAGCCCGGCCGACGACGGCAAGCCCCGCCTCCAGCACGTCGTTGACCTGCAGCCCTTGACGGGGACCGCATGGGTGAGGAGCTCACCGTGGTCTGGGAGCTGGAGGTCGGGCAGCCAGTGGTGCCAGACCGCAGCCTTCCCGAGAGCATTGCGCCGACACCTTTGACGACCCGGACACGCTGGGAGCCTTCGTTAACGCCATACGCTGGGGTGCTGTCACCTCCGCCGACCCCAGAGCCTTCCAGGCACCGTTCCGTTCCGGCGCCACACTGGAGCCCCACCAGCTCGAGCCCCTGCACCGCACGCTGTCTGCCCCGCGCACCAACCTGCTGCTGGCGGATGACGTCGGCCTGGGCAAGACGATCGGGACAGGCCTGGTCATCAAGGAGCTGCTGCTGCGCCACCGGGCCCGCTCGGAGCGGGAGCCCTGACCGACGATATCTTTGCTGACGAGTCACGCGAAATTCCTCAGCGTGGACCGCCGCTCCCTCCTGGTGGGCTCCGCGAAGTGCTCCCACAGTGCCGAGGAACGCAATGTGGAACTCGACCTGTGCGTGGATGACATAACTCTGGCGGCCAGCGTGGAGAAACAGATACGGGAGCTGGAGAACAGCGTCCACGAGCGGATGAGAATATGAAGTCCAGGGACTTGTCTAGGAGGTATCCACATGGTGCAAGGAGGAGAGAGAAAATGATAGAGAACAGGCTTCGTGCGAGCGAAGCGCGGCTATACCATCTTATTGACGGCAACCGGATACGCCGGAAAGGGTCGTCATGCTCCGGAATACAGGAGACGCCATCGAGGTGACGTTCCCGACCTCCGGGACCTGTGAGGCAGTCAACGGCCCGTACGGCCGGTGGTGGTCACCGAACGCCACGTTTGCCGATGATCCTGACCGGACGCGGTACAGTTACTTGCCGCTATCCGGCATGAAGGTCCACGATGACGCTAGCCATGTCGTGCTCGTTGGTTGTCGTGCCGCAGGAGGGGCGCGTCAGACGCACATTGCTGGCAAGGGTGTTTTTGTGGTGGACTATGCCTCGCGCAGAGGGAGGAGCCTCAAGTACGGTCAAGTTAACGGGATGCGAACCACGAGTTCGGCGTACAGAAATTGGGTAGGAAGGTCCTCCATCGAAATCTTTTGCGAGTCTGACAGCTCGGGTCGGCTTCAGTCTGCGACTCTCAGTCTCAAGCAAACCGACAGCATAAAGATATCCGACAGGCTCAACATGTCCGCATGTCATGACTGGCGGGCGGCCCCCGTCCTCGACGGATACGATGTGCGCGAGTCGCTGTCGTTCCAAAGCTTGGTCAAGGAGCCTCGAAAGCGGCGCGACCATCTCGAGGCTCACGTTGGCGCCCTCGACCTTGTTTCCATTGCTGCGTGGAAGAACTTCACCTTCCAGGAGGTCCACGCTAATCGTAAGGAAAACAAGATTAATACTCCCGAAGGCGAACAGTGGACAGAAGTATTTTCACACTTGCTACCACGTGACGATCTCAGCAACTGTCGCAGGCGATTTCTGTTCTCCTGTAACGACATGACCCCAGGAGGCATCGACGAGTGGTTCCGCCTGAGACAGGAGTATGGCCGCGCCCTCGGCTACCTTTTTCGAGCACTGAGATCAGAGCGCACGTGGCCTCCCCAGAGCGCTATCATGAGTAGCACCCCTCTGGAGCAGGTAGGTTACCTAATCGAGGATAACGACAATGGAGGATCGCACCTCAACGACCGTGGGCAACTCAAGTTCAAGGACGCCCTCGGAGTCATTCTTGACAACATGGAGGCTCTTCCATTCAGCTAGGATGAGGTTGAGGACTGGAAAGAGCGGTGCCGCAACGCATATATGGGCGCGAAGCACGCCGGAAGCTACCTGAGTCACGGCTGCCGCCATTGTGACTCCCTCGCAGGAGCATACTTCCTGAACGAGACCATCACCGAGGCTTTCACCGCCAACCTCATTAACAGCCTGCCAGTAATTATCGAACTAGTGAGGCCAAGTATCGAGTACATGCTACTTAATGCCGAGCGTGACAACCTGCACTGGCACGACTGAACGTCCAGCTGCGTCCAGGACACAGCCCTCAGACCGACGAGGCGCAGACGGTGGGACTAAGCGGAGGCGCTGGCAACTCCAGCCGTAGATTATCACTAGGAATCGCGAGTCACCTCCAGAGCGCTTCCGCCGGGAGCAGGCGTCAAGCACAAACGGACATGTAGTCCTCGCGTCCCAGATCCTAGAAAGCTGACACGGCCTCTGCCTGGTCCCACAGCCTCCTAGCCTCGGCCTCGTCATAGGTAAGGACCTCGTTGCCTGGGACGTCAGCCGCCCACCCGACCATGACCGGGCAGGTAAAGTCGCTGGCTGGGGTGCACGCGCCCTCGTAGACGGTCTCGCAGATCTCCTCTCGGTTGATCGCCCGGGACAGCGCGGCGCGGCGCAGGCGCCCCTCCTTGTCCGTGCCCCAGTGCGGCGCGCCGACGTTGATGGCGAGCCCCTGGACCAGGTCACCCGGCAGGGTGACAGCCCGCCCCTCCAGGTCCTCGTCCACGGTGGACAGCCGCGCCTGCGGGACGGCATCAACGACGTCCACGGTACCGGCGAGCAGGTCGCTGTAGGAGGCGTCGTCGTCAGGGTAGATCACGAAGGTCACCCCGTCGTTGGCGACGGCGCGCTCCCCCGAGTAGAGAGGGTTGGGGACCAGGACGACCTCGGAGTGGTGGCTCCACTCGGCCAGGGTGTAGGGGCCGTTGCCAACGGGGGACTCGCCGAAGGCCTCCATGTCCTTGAAGGCGCTGGCAGGTAGGGGTAGAAGGCGGGCAGCCCAGGCGCTGCACGAAGTCAGCGGTCGGCTCGGTCAGGGTGATGGTAAATGTCCGGTCATCGACCTTGGCCAGCCCGGTCAGCTCGGAGTCCTCCTCTGCGGAGAAGCCCTCAATGGGCGCGTAGAGGTGGGAGGCGACATGGTTGTGGGAGGCCTGGGCCCCGTAGTCCCACGCCCTGATAAAGGACTCCGAGGTCACGGCCGTGCCGTCGCCAAAGGCCCAGCCCTCCTTGATCGTCACCGTGAAGTGCTGGTTGTCCTCGGTCTCCACGGACTCGGCCATCTCATTGACCACGGTGCCGTCCTCGCGGTAGCGCACCAGTCCGGAGAAGAGCAGGTCGACGACCCGCCTGCCCCCAGACTCGTTGGTGGTGGAAGGAACTAGCGGGTGCCGGGGCTCGGTACCACGGGCACGCACGACGCCGTCCTCGGCCGAGGTCCTCACGGCCTCATAGACAGGCAGGCCGTTCCACGACCAGGTGACGTCGGAGACCGTCGCGGACCAGCCCCCGGCCCCGCCGTGGTACCACAGGGGGATGGTGGGCAGGTCAGCGAGCAGGAGGGACTGGGCCTGCTCACAAAGGCTGAGAGCCGCAGCGCTGTCGTTTGTGGCAGCCGCCTGGGCCAGCAGGTCGTCGAGCCCGGTGCTGGAGTAGTCGGTGATATTGGCAGCAGCACCCGTACGGTACTGGCTAACCAGGACGCTTGCGATGGAGGGGAAGTCCGCCCTCCAGCTGGAGCGGAAGGCTCCCACGACTGTGCGGTTGTCGACCTCGTCACGCAGCGCGGAGAGGTCGGCGAGGGGCAGCGGCTCCATGGTGATCCCCAGTGCGGAGCCCACCGAGTCGCACACGGCCTCGACCCAGGCCTGGTGCGGGCCGTCAGCGTTGTATGCCAGCGTGAGCACGCCACCATCGGCCTTGCCCTGGCTACCGGCCGCAGCGGAGGTCGGCGCGCCGCCTGGCGAGCCCGACGAGCACCCGGAAGCCAGGAGCACCGCAGCGGCACCGAGGCCCAGGCCTAGGCTGCGGCGGGAGATAGGCGTGTTGCGCATGATCAGGTGCCTCCAGTCACTGTGTGGCGGACAGGATACCGAAACCCGGTACCGCTGCCCCGGCGCCCCCAGGAGGGTCCCCGGCTCCCCAGGGCTGCCTGCCTCAGGCTCCCGCCCCGGTTCCGCTGCTGGGTGGCCCCGGTTCCCCGCCCGCTCCGTCGGCACGGGCGCGTCTCCTCCCGCCAGCGTAGTCCGTCCAGGCCTGGGCCAGAAGAGTGTAGGAGCGTCGGCGCAGCACAGGGTCGTGGACGTGGGTGATGACCAGGAGCTCCTCAAGGTCCCAGCGCACGGCATAGGCGTGCAGGCGGGCGGCGACGTCGTCCGGCTCCCCCACAAAGGACAGAGCCATGGCTGACTCCACGGCCGCCTCCCGCCCCTGCGCGTGCCTGCGCCAGGAGCCCGGGTCCGGGCTGGGCGGATCGAGCGGGCCGGGCCGACCGCCGATAACACGGGCAGCCGCCGCCATTGCCGTGGAGTAGAGCAACTGCGCCTGGTCCATGGTCGGGGCCACGACGACGTTGACTGCCGCCGCCGCACGGGGCCGGTCCTGCGCTCGGGTGGGGGCCTGGGTGTCGAACACCGAGCGGTAGGTGCTCAGCGCCGCCTCCGCCTGGGCAGGAGCGAAGTGAGAGGCCACGGCAAAGGGCAGGCCCAGGCTGCCAGCCACACGGGCGCCGTTGACCGAGGACCCCAGGATCCACGTGGGCACGCGCGTGCCCTCAGCCGGGACGGCACGGACACGACCGCCGTGCTCTCCCCCAGGCTCGCCTTCGGCGTCAGGACCGGCACCTGAGAGCGAGCCGAGAAGGAGGGAGGCGGGACCCGGTCCCACGCCTCCCGGGGACGGAGCCCAGGTATGTGAGAGTCTCCAGGATCTCCTCGACAAAGTCGGGCAGGCTGGCACTACGTCGCCGTAACGCCGCTGCGGTGAGACGATCCGTGCCCGGCGCCCGGCCCAGCCCCAGGCTGACACGGCCGGGGTAGAGAGAGGCAAGGGTCCCCACCTGCTCCGCGACGACGAGAGGAGCGTGGTTGGGCAGCATGATGCCTCCGGAGCACACGCCGAGACGCTGGGTGGCGGCCAGGACCTGCCCCATGAGGACGGTCGTGGCCGAGGACATGTAGGTGGTGGAGCCGTGGTGCTCAGCCAGCCAGTAGCGCTCGTACCCGGCGGTGTCAGCAGCCACGGCGAGGTCACGCATGTCCGCAAGCGCCTGGGAGCGGGTGCGTCCGGCACTGACCGGCACCATGTCCAGCACGGACAGGGCGACGTCACCCTGGTCGCCCCGCCGGGGCGCCTCCCCACTCATACGGGTACCTTAGAGCACACCCGACGGAGCGCACCGCGCTTCAGAGGCTCACGGACAGGTTCAGCCAGGCTCAGCGCCAGATGCTGCGTACAGGCACCAGGCCAGCCACCGCCAGGGACTTCAGCAGGTCGCCGACCACAAAGGGGGCGAGCCCCATACCCACCGTCGCGGCCCAGGAGGCACCGGTCGCCAGCCTCAGCCACAGCAGGCCGGGGACGTAGACGAGGGCGGAGGCCAGCAGCATGGTGGCACCCAGCACCAGGGCACGCCTGGCGACGGAGCCTGCACCCCCCTCGGAGGAGCGCGACCAGCCCAGGGCACCGCGCCCGGCCACGCCAGCAGCCAGCGTGTAGCCCAGGACATAGCCGAAGGACGCGGTCACGCCCGCGCTCCAGCCCGCCAGAACCGGCACGCCAGCGGCGGCAAGGAGCGCCAGCACAAGCGCAGAGGCCATCCCACGCCTGGAGCCGAGCACGGAGCCCACACCGAGCGCAGCGAAGGTACCCAGCGTCACCGGGACGGGGGTGAAGGGCAGGGGAAGGGCCACCTGCCCTAAAAGAGCCAAGGTAGCCGTGCCGACCAGGACAAGGGCGAGCTCGCGTGCCGCGGGTCGGACAAGACCTGCGGCACGGCTCATGGAACGGCCTGAAGAGGTTGTTAGCGTACGGGAAACAGGGGTCCTACTCTTAGTTGTCATACCGCAAACCATAGGGCCTGTGGCAGTGGCGAGGAAAGGGACGGAGGCAGGCTCCACAACGAGCACCGTGCCACTACCCCGCCGCTGCCGCCCTCGTAGCCGACCCGACCGACCAGCGCGCCCACCGCCGACTCTAGACTGAGACCGTGCCAGCCCAGACTCCCCAGACTCCGCCCGCCCTCAGCCTGGTCCCCGCCGCCTACGTACTCCTCCTCAGGCAGGCTCCCGCAGGCCGGGCAGGAGTGAGATCTCCCACAGCAGGGCCCTCGGGGCTCCTCGGCGGGCAGGGCGCACAAGCCTCATGCACCCAGGTCCTCCTACAGCTGCGGCAGCACACCGGCTATATGGACGGGTACTGGGCCTGCGGTGTCGCCGGGCACGTCGAGCCCGGCGAGAGCGTACTGGAGACCGCGGTCCGGGAGGCCAAGGAGGAGGTCGGCGTCGTCGTGGCGCACACGGACCTGGAACCGCTGACCACGGTGCATCGCAGCAACGACGTCGCAGGCCCAGGGCTGGAGCAGCGGGTCGACTTCTTCTTCGCCCTACACCGCTGGGAGGGGCGGCCCCGCGTTCGCGAGCCCGCCAGGACCGCCGCCCTGGACTGGTTTGCCCTAACCTCCCTGCCCCGTGCGGTCCCTGAGCACGAGCGCCACGTCCTGCGCCTGCTGGCCGACGCCCTCGACCGTGGGCAGCGGGTCCCACCGGTGACGACCTTCGGCTTCGATCCCGGCCAGGAGACAGCCCGCTACGGCACCGCCCGACCCCACTGAGCCAGGCAGCAGGCCCAAGCAGCGCCTAACCCGGGGCAGCGCCCAGCATGGGACGGCCTCGCAGTCGCCGGGGATGAGCCCAGGTAGGTCACAGGCGGGGCGGTGGGCAGGTCGGAAAGCCACGGAACTGGGCAGGTCAGGAGGCTAGAAACTCCTCAATGGCAGGCAGTTCTTGGCGCGCCTGGGCCAGCCCCGCCTCAAAGGCGGTCACCACCCGGTGGTAGCGCAGGTCGCCGTTGACCACCGGCATCCGGGCGGGCCGGAACAGGTAGACCCTCCCCTCACGCTGCATCGCCTCCAGGTCTGCGACGGTCTGGTTGTAACGCTGAGGACGCCTGCGGACCCCCTCCGCCGCCGCGGGGTAGCGGCGCAGGAGGGCACGGTAGAGCGCGGACAGGCGCCGCTCAGGCTTGCGGTAGCCCGCCGGGCGGGTCATGACCACCAGCATCTTGTCGTAGCCGTCCGCACGGGCCGCGTCCGTGGCGAAGCCACCGGTGGGTCCCAGCGCCCCGTCGAGGTAGGGCACACCGTCAACGTGGGTCACCGGCATGAGCACCGGCATGGACGAGGAGGCCCGCACCCGGGGCAGAAGGTGCGCCATGGTCGGCATGTCCTCCAGCCCCCAGTAGACCTCCTCACCGGTGTCGCAGCGGAAGGAGCCGAGGCGCACCGTGGAGGAGGTGGAGGCGAAGGTCTCCCAGTCAAAGGGCAGGGGCTCGTCAGGAGCGGAGGTGCGCTCGTAGATGTACTCGGAGTTGAAGTAGCCCTGCCCACGAGCAAAGCTGCCCCAGCCCCCGGCCTGGGGCTGGGTGGTCAGCCCCACAAAGGCCTCCCGAGCCCGCCAGGTGTCACGGGAGACAAAGTTGCACGTGTGCGAGGCCCCGGCAGAGATCCCTCCGACCCAGGGGAAGGACAGGCCGGCCTCCAGCATGACCCGCACCAGCCCTGCGGTATAGGCGCCTCTCATTCCTCCGCCCTCGAAGACCAGGGCGACATCATCAGGTCCGTGCGTGACCGGGGCCGGGACGTGGCCGGGGCTGCTGGCCGACACAGGGCGGGCAGGGGCGGGCGGCAGGGACGGGTGGGTGGGCGTCACGGTGCTCAAGCCTATGGCTCCCTGGCGACATCCAAGGGCTGACAGGGCAGCGAGGTAGCGAGAGCCTTGGAACACCACCAGGCCATTGCCATCACCACGCCGCCGTCATAGCGTGCACGTATGAGAACGCCAAACTTGCTCAGCCCTCTGACCATGCGTGACCTCAGCGCCCGGAACCGCCTGTGGCTGCCCCCGATGTGCATGTACTGCGTGCCGGGGGACGACGGCGCCGTCACGGACTGGCACGTCGTCCACTACGCCAGCCGCGCGGTCGGCGGGTTCGGCACGCTCATTGTGGAGGCTACCGCTGTCACCCCGGAGGGCCGCCTGTCCCCCAACGACCTGGGCCTGTGGGAGGAGAGCCAGGTCGAAGGGCATCACCGTATTGTCGATGCCGTTCACGCAGCGGGCGCCCTGGCCGGTATCCAGCTGGGCCACGGCGGACGCAAGGCGGGTACTCCCCCGATGCGTCCCCGGGAGAAGGGCGCCCGCACCAGCACGATCGAGGGCTGGGAGCTCCTGGCTCCCAGCGCAGTGGCCTACCCGGAGCACGCGGTACCCACCGAGCTTGACGAGACGGGGATCGACCACCTGGTTGAGGCCTTCACCTCGGCGGCCCGCCGGGCGGTGGAGGCCGGGTACGACATCGTTGAGCTGCATGGCGCCCACGGCTACCTCATCCACGAGTTCCTCTCCCCGCTGTCCAACTTCCGTACCGACTCCTACGGCGGCTCGCCCCAGGGGCGGCGCCGCTTCCTGCTGCGAGTGGTCCAGGCCGTGCGCCAGGCCATCGGGGAAGAGAAGGTCCTGGACGTGCGCCTGTCTGCCACTGACTGGGCCGACGGCGGCCTGACCGGACAGGACACTGTCGAACTCGCCCGCCAGCTGGCCGAGGCCGGGGTCGATATCCTGCACGTGTCCACCGGAGGCAACGTACCAGCCCAGGTTCCTGCTGGACCCGGCTTCCAGCTACCCTTTGCCGCCCAGGTGAAGGAAGCGGTCGCAGGAACCAGGACCCAGGTGGTGGGCGTAGGCCTCGTCGAGACAGCCGCCCAGGCGGAGCAGGCCCTGGTGACTGGCCAGGCGGACGCTGTCGCCGTGGGCCGGGCCGCCCTGCGGGACCCCTACCTCCCACTGCGCTGGGCCGCCGACCTCGGAGTCAGGAGCTGGCAGGAGGCGCCCTGGCCTATCCAGTACTGGCGCGGCACCTGGCACTGAGGCGAGCCAGCAGAAGCCCTAGCCTAGAGCAGCACACGGTATAGCGCAGCCCCTGGCTCCCAGTTGTTCCGGGAGCCAGGGGCCACCTACGGGACTCGCCATTCTTTCAACGGCAGCACAACTTTCTTAGGAAAGCCTGCCCCCAGAAAGAAGAGCCGATGCGGGGGAAGCAGTACCCCGATCCTCACGACGACAGCACTCGCAGCGATCAGGTCCAGAGGCCCATCAGACCACGCACCTCGACGGACTAGACCTCGAAGGACCGGGCAAGGTGCCCACAGTGACTGACGACCAACCGTCTCCTGGCTGACCGCGCCGCCGCATCACACACCCCAATAGGAGGAGTTCCCGCTAGGAGGATTCCCTGCCGCCTCTCCCGCACAAGCCTCGACGGGCCGCGCTCATGCGCACTCGTCACGCTTGTCCTTCTTGTCGGAGTCCTTCTTGTCGGAGTCCTTCTTGTCGGAGTCCTTCTTGTCGGAGTCCTTCTTGTCGAGTCCTTCTTGTCGGAGTCCTTCTTGTCGGAGTCCTTCTTGTCGGAGTCCTTCTTGTCGGAGTCCTTCTTGTCGGAGTCCTTCTTGTCGGAGTCCTTCTTGTCGGAGTCCTTCTTGTCGGAGTCCTTCTTGTCGGAGTCCTTCTTGTCGGAGTCCTTCTTGTCGGAGTCCTTCTTGTCGGAGTCCTTCTTGTCGGAGTCCTTCTTGTCGGAGTCCTTCTTGTCGGAGTCCTTCTTGTCGGAGTCCTTCTTGTCGGAGTCCTTCTTGTCGGAGTCCTTCTTGTCGGAGTCCTTCTTGTCGAGTCTTTTTCTTTTTTTTTCTTGTCGGAGTCCTTCTTGTCGGAGTCCTTCTTGTCGGAGTCCTTCTTGTCGGAGTCCTTCTTGTCGGAGTCCTTCTTGTCGGAGTCCTTCTTGTCGGAGTCCTTCTTGTCGGAGTCCTTCTTGTCGGAGTCCTTCTTGTCGGAGTCCTTCTTGTCGGAGTCCTTCTTGTCGGAGTCCTTCTTGTCGGAGTCCTTCTTGTCGGAGTCCTTCTTGTCGGAGTCCTTCCTTGTCGGAGTCCTTCTTGTCGGAGTCCTTCTTGTCGGAGTCCTTCTTGTCGGAGTCCTTCTTGTCGGAGTCCTTCTTGTCGGAGTCCTTCTTGTCGGAGTCCTTCTTGTCGGAGTCCTTCTTGTCGGAGTCCTTCTTGTCGGAGTCCTTCTTGTCGGAGTCCTTCTTGTCGGAGTCCTTCTTGTCGGAGTCCTTCTTGTCGGAGTCCTTCTTGTCGGAGTCCTTCTTGTCGGAGTCCTTCTTGTCGGAGTCCTTCTTGTCGGAGTCCTTCTTGTCGGAGTCCTTCTTGTCGGAGTCCTTCTTGTCGGAGTCCTTCTTGTCGGAGTCCTTCTTGTCGGAGTCCTTCTTGTCGGAGTCCTTCTTGTCGGAGTCCTTCTTGTCGGAGTCCTTCTTGTCGGAGTCCTTCTTGTCGGAGTCCTTCTTGTCGGAGTCCTTCTTGTCGGAGTCCTTCTTGTCGGAGTCCTTCTTGTCGAGTCCTTCTTGTCGGAGTCCTTCTTGTCGGAGTCCTTCTTGTCGGAGTCCTTCTTGTCGGAGTCCTTCTTGTCGGAGTCCTTCTTGTCGGAGTCCTTCTTGTCGAGTCCTTCTTGTCGGAGTCCTTCTTGTCGGAGTCCTTCTTGTCGGAGTCCTTCTTGTCGAGTCCTTCTTGTCGAGTCCTTCTTGTCGGAGTCCTTCTTGTCGGAGTCCTTCTTGTCGGAGTCCTTCTTGTCGGAGTCCTTCTTGTCGGAGTCCTTCTTGTCGGAGTCCTTCTTGTCGGAGTCCTTCTTGTCGGAGTCCTTCTTGTCGGAGTCCTTCTTGTCGGAGTCCTTCTTGTCGGAGTCCTTCTTGTCGGAGTCCTTCTTGTCGGAGTCCTTCTTGTCGGAGTCCTTCTTGTCGGAGTCCTTCTTGTCGGAGTCCTTCTTCTTGTCGGAGTCCTTCTTGTCGGAGTCCTTCTTGTCGGAGTCCTTCTTGTCGGAGTCCTTCTTGTCGGAGTCCTTCTTGTCGGAGTCCTTCTTGTCGGAGTCCTTCTTGTCGGAGTCCTTCTTGTCGGAGTCCTTCTTGTCGGAGTCCTTCTGTCGGAGTCCTTCTTGTCGGAGTCCTTCTTGTCGGAGTCCTTCTTGTCGGAGTCCTTCTTGTCGGAGTCCACGCTGACGCCGCCCGCGCTCAGGACGGCCTCGCTGGACACCTCCGCTGCTTCCGGCGCCGCCGACGCCGCCGACGCGGTCGACGACATACCGGCGAGCAGCAGGGCAGTGCAGAACGCCGTTGCCACCTTCCTGACAGTGCTCCGTCCCATGATCAGTCCTCTCCGTGGCTCCCGCGCCCCCGGGGCAGCACCCCCACGGGCGCGCCACTGATTGTTATCAGGTTGTTAGGTAAGCGTCCCACCCTCCATTACCACGGTCAAGCACCCAGGTTTTCTCAAGGTAGAAAATCTTAGCTATGAAAGGTTTCATTCTCCGGCGGCAGGACGCATCGGTGACACCTTTGACCCGAGGACATTCGCAGACAGGCGCGAGCCGCTGAGGCGAGCGGTGAACGAGAGCAGGACCTTTTATGGGAGATAATGAAGAAGTGTCTGAACTCTTTTCCTTGCCGTTTACCTCTCATAACCTAAAACAGCGCTGAAAGGAATCGCCGTTCTGGTCTCCCGCTCACAGGCCACCTCAGGACCCCGTCACGAGGGCACCCGACCGCCCCGTGGGCCTCCCCCGTCGCAGCAGCCGATGACGGGGAGCCTGCACCGAAGTCAGCAGCGCGGTCAGCCAGCTCGCTTGCCCTTACCGGACCTCACCGTCGTAGTAGACCCACCGGCCGCCGCGACGCACCAGCCGGGAGCGTTCCCGAAGCGTGTCGGCCACGACGCCCCCGCGCCCGTCACCGGTGCGGTAGCGGGCGACAAGCTCGACGACCCCCGTGTCGTCCCTGGGGCCACCGCCTGCTACCTCGCCGATGGTCAGACTGGTCCACTGGGTGCCAGGATGGCAGTAGGGTCCTTCCGGGCGGGTGCGAGGGTGCCAGGTACGGAACAGGTGGTCCTCGTCGCCGACGACGAAGGCCGTGAACCGCGAGCGCACCAGGGCCTCGGCAGTTGCCGCCGCGCCCCCGTCGAGGACCGGCTCGCAGCAGGAACCGTAGACCATGCCCGAGCCACAGGGGCAGTCCTCGGTGCTACGTACCCCCGCCGAACGCACCGCAGACGGCACGGCACCTGCCGACGCCAGGGGCAGGACCACGGCGCCTGGCACTACCCCGCCCGGGGCGTCCTCACCAGGTACGAGGCCGCTACCTCCGTGCCTACCTCGCGGGTCACCCAGCCGACCCCGAGAGCCCCGATCCTGCCTCGTTACCATGCTCACGCCCCCTGCCAGTAGGAGTACAGGGCGCGCGCCAGCCAGGGACCGTCCTTGACCCCGCCCATCTCCCGGGCCGAGTGCATGCTCAGCAGCGGCACACCGACGTCGACTGTGAGCAGGCCCAGCCGGGTCGCGGTGATCGGACCGATCGTCGACCCGCAGGGCACCGCGTTGTGGGACACGAAGACCTGGTGGGGTACGTCGGCAGCCGCGCAGGCACGCTCCCACAGAGCCGAGCCCTGGGCGCCGGTGGCGTAGCGCTGCTGAGCGTTGATCTTCAGCAGGGGACCGCTGTTAACCAGCGGCTGGAGCACGGGGTCGTGCAGCTCGGCACGAGCGGGGTGGACGGCGTGTCCGGCGTCGGCACTGACACAGCTGGACCGGGCCACGAGGGCGTGGAAGGCGTCGCCCTCAGCCCCCATGACCCGGCCCAGGCGTTCCAGCAGCGTCGCCAGGAGCGGACCGTCGGCCCCGGAGGCGGAGGCAGAACCAACCTCCTCGTGGTCGAAGGCCACGAGGACCACCGGTCCCACAGGCTCGGTGCCCGACTCGGCCAGGGCCTCCAGGGCCGCCAGCCCCGCATGGACGCTGGAAAGGTTGTCCAGGCGAGAGGAGGCGAGAAACTCCCCCTCACGACCAAAACGCTGCGGAGGCTGGACGGGGAAGGTCAGGATGTCGTGCCCGGCCAGCTGCGAGCGGTCCAGACCAGCCAGCTCGCACAAGTACTCCTCGACGGCGTCGCGACCCTCCCCGCCGTCAGGGCCGGACAGCGCCCACAGAGGCAGAAGGTGGGTCTGACGGTCCAGGCGGAGAGTCTCGTTGACACTGCGGTCCAGGTGGGGGGCCACGTGGGCGATCCGGGCAACCGGCCCGGTACGTACCAGGTGGCTGGTGCCGTCACGGGTTGTCAGGCGCCCGGCCAGCCCCAGCTCACGGTCCAGCAATGAGGGCAGGAGCGGTCCGCCGTAGACCTCTGCGTTGATAAGCTGCCAGCCGTGACGACTCACGGCAGCAGAGGGCTTGAGCCTCAGGGCCGGGGAGTCCGTATGGGCGCCGACGACACGAAAGCCCTCCTGCGGCCCGCTCCCGGTCCTGCCGCTGTCGCCGGGCAGGACCCAGGCGGCTACCGCCCCGTCCCGCACCACGTAGCCGCGCCGGGGCAGGTCCTCCGGCCAGGGGCGGGCCTCCTCCACGTGGCGGAACCCACGCGCAGCCAGACGTCGGGCGACCTCGGCCGCAGCGTGGTAGGAGGTAGGTGAGGCCAGGACGAAGTCAAACAGGGATGCCGTGTAGGCCTCGTCCGCATGAAGGGTCTCCTGCGCCTGCGGAGGTGGCGGTGAAGGCTGCGAAGATGGTGAGGATGATGAAGAAGCGGGCGCGGCGGCGGGACTGGTCATGGTGACCAGTCTGGCACCACAGGCGTCGGCAGCCTGCCCGCGTGCCCGGGCCAGGTATGGAGACTGACAGGGACAAGAGTGGCATAGAGATCAGTGGTAGAGATAGATGCCATGAGCAGCCTCCCCTCCCGCCCGTCGCCGTCCTTACCCACCGACCCGCCAGCAGGTCCTCCCCTGACCTGCCCCAGGTCCCTGCGGCCACGACCACCAGCGTACGCACCGTCATGCTTGACGCCGACGGCGTCCTGCAGCTGATTGGCACCCCGTGGACGCAGGCGCTGCGCGATGCCGGCGGCACTGAGTTCGCCCACGCGCTGCTGGCTGAGGAAGAGGACGCGCTGTGCGGCAGGGAGAGCCTCACCACGCTCCTGGAGCGCCTGGTTGCACGGCTGGGCCTGGCAGCCACCACTGACAGCCTTCTGGCGCTGTGGTACCGAGCCGTACCCGACCCGTGCGCCTGGCAGCTGGTGGCCGAGCTGCGCAGCGCGGGCTACACCACTGTTCTAGCCACGAACCAGCAGTACGAGCGTCGGCAGTGGATGCGCGAGACCCTGGGCTACCGGGGGCAGGTTGACATTGAGGGCTACTCCTGCACCCTGGGGGTGGCCAAGCCGCAGCCCGAGTACTTCACCCGGCTCCTGGAGGAATCGGGCAGCGAGCCACGACAAGCCCTGTTCGTGGACGACAACACGGACAACATCTCCGCCGCCCAGTCGCTGGGAATCCGCACCGTGCACCACCGTGCCGACTCCGGCGGGCAGGTGCTGCGCCAGGAGGTCGTCGCCGCCCTGGCCAGCAGCTCCCGACACTGACAGCGCAGTAGCTGTATGGGCACGCATGAGCCGCAATGCGGTGCTGAGAGCGCACCGCGACGACGTGCTCAGACCTGCTTCCCCTGGCACCACGCTTCTCCGTCCTGAGGCCCACTGCACCGCGCACCTCCTCCTAAGGGAGGAGACACAAGCGGTATCTTTCTCCTCCTTCAGGGACTTGTCAGCCGCCTGGGCACTGACAAGACTGCTTCCTAGATCCTCCGGCAGGAAGGCCTGAGGCAGCCTGGTCAGGCTAGCGAGAGGGACCAATATGGGAGCAGAAAGGACAACCATGACCACGACGAACCGGGCGACGTCAACGTCCTGGCTCAACGGCTCCGGGCAGCTCCGCCTCCGTACCCCCTCCGCCCCTGCCGCACGCAGCGCTCCGGACCGTTTCCTGGGCCTCGTCTCAGCCATCCACCGCTACCTGCCCAGCCCCCTGCGCAGGCGGGTGCCGGTCTCCTTCATTGGCTACGCCCTCATCAACGGCTCCGGCTTCTTTCTTGACATCGCCTGCCTGTGGTTCCTCTACGAGAGGCTCCACTGGTTCTACCCCCTGGCCGTCACGGTCGGCTACGCAATCGCCGGGACCTACTCTCTTCTGCTTAACCGCTGGCTCAACTTCCAGTCCCACGGGCACCTGGTCGCCCAGGGCACGCGCTACGCCGTGGGACTGGTCAGCCAGTACGTGATCTTCATCCTGGGCCTGTCCTCGTTGCTGCACTGGATGGGCATGGGAGCCGAGCTGGCCCGGGTCCTGTCAGCGTGCTGCGAGGGTGTCTACCTGTACGCCGTGACCCGCCTGTGGGTGTTCCGCGACTCGCCTGAGCCTGAGCCCCTCACCCACTGAGGCACACTGGGGCGTCACTCTCCCCCTACCTACCCTGCCGTCGGCCCGGTCGCATCAGCCTGCGTTCTCCGCTGGCCCGCCATCCCCACCAATCGGGCCAGATAGCTCACCAGAAGGCTCGGGCCGTCTCCGTGGGACCTCCCAGCTCGGTCAGCCCGGCGTCAAGGACGCTAACAGGCCGCAGACCACCAGCCCACTCCTGGGGGCCAGGAAGAAGAACCCGGACCCGGTAGCCGTCGCGCGCCCAGGCCTGTCTCAGTGCCGGGGGCATCTGCGGGCTCTCCCAGGCCAGCTGGGCGGCGTGGGCGCACTGGGCCGCCATCTTGCCCGAGGTCATCTGGTGCATCGGCGTAACCTCAATGGCAACCAAGGCACCGACCGAGGTGGACTCCTCCCCCAGCTGCACCTCCTCAGCAGCCTGGGGACAGCGATGAACCCGCTCAGTTATCGCCGCCGGCTCAGGCGGCAGCCGTACGCCGGTAGGAAAGTGGGTCCCCTCAACCTGAGTCCCGGCCAGGGGCTCGGGGAGGGGCGCACCGGCCCTGGCACAAAGGCGCGAGCAGCCGCCTGCCCCCACCCGGGTGGTCCGTCCTGGGTGACGGTGACACCGGGAAGCTCCTGGACGTCCCGCCACCGCCTGCCGCGCGCCCGGCGCACCAGCTTGCGGATCTGTACACGACGCCAGCGAGCGACCGCCCCGTGCCAGGAACCGCCGGGAGCAGACCCCGGCGCCGCCAGAAGAGCCACGACAGCTCGGGCAACGGCCTCGGCCACGTCCACCTGCCGGGGCGGGACCACCTTGTCGTAGCGCACCGCCACCTGCATGGCCCAGGGAAGGTCCTGCGCCTGACGTTGCGACGCGGCACCCACCAGACCGGGCTCATCCCGACGCCCCCGCGACTCCCGGTGTCCGCTCACACCGCAATCACCGGCTTCAGGATGAGCGGGCTCATCCTGTCGTGGGTGAGGACGGTCAGAGGCAGGCACACCGCGAGTCTAGACCAGGCCGCAGGCGCGGCAGGCTCGGTCGGCGCGGCAGGGCCGGAGACCGGGATCCACCCGCAGACTCAGGAGACGGGGACTAGATCGTTCTTCGGTATGAGCACCCCCTTGCCTCAGTAGCCGTAGATTGACGCCCATGAGTCAACCACCGTCTACCCCGGCTGCTGTCCCTGCCACGCCTGGAAGCAGCCCAGCCTCCCGGGACCCGCAGCGACCCAGGATCTTTAACGGCTCCACCATCCACGGGCTGCGCGGGACCTCCCGGCTGCGCCATCCTGTGGAGATCCCGCTGCTCGTGACGTGCATCCTGCTCGCCGTGGTCATCTACGTCCTGTGGATCGCCCTCATGACCTGGCTGATCCTGGTTCCCGAGCCCACAGGTGCCGGTGCCCAGCTGCGTGACCTCATCCTGGAGGCTCCTGACAGCAGCATCACCCAGCTGCTGCTGGCAGCCCCTGCCCTCCCGCTCATCCTCTGGGTGCTACGTGCGCTCATGTACGCCCAGATGCGTGCGCAGTCCGTCCAGATGAGCCCCACCCAGTTCCCCGAGGGCTACCGGATGGTGGTCGAGGCGGCCCAGCAGTTTGGCCTGCGCCGTGTGCCTGACGCTTATGTGACCTTAGGCAACGGCGTCATCAACGCCTTCGCCTCCGGTCACGGGTTCCGTCGCTTCATCGTGGTCCATTCCGACCTGTTCGAGGTCGGGGGCTCCGCACGCGACCCCGAGGCCCTACGCTTCATCATCTCCCACGAGGTCGGCCACCACGCCGCCGGACACACCTCACTGTGGCGTGTCGTCATCATGAACCTCATGGGCAACATCCCCCTGCTGGGAATGGCACTGTCACGGGCCCAGGAGTACACCGCCGACAACCACGGCTACGCCATCGCCCCCAGGGGAACGGCAGGAGCGATGGGTCTGATCAGCGCAGGCAAGTACCTCGGCGCACAGGTCAACACGCACGCGCTGGCGGACCGGGCCACCCGGGAGAAGGGCCTGTGGCTCCACCTGGTCAACTGGGGCTCGACACACCCGGTCAACACCTGGCGCGCCCACGCCCTGCGGGACCGCAGCCGCCCGGGACGCATCATGATCCGCCCCAGGGAGTCCACCGCCTGGTTCCCGCCCACGCACCCCGCGGGCAGCGACTGGAGCGACATCTGGCCCACCCCGGCCCAGGTCCTGGAGCGCCTGGACTCCACCCGTCCCCTGGTCCCCGCCGAGGAGCAGTTCGGGCGTTATCCCGGCGTCACCTACCAGGTACCCCGCGACCAGCTCCGTTGGGCCAGCCCGGTCCCCGTCCCGGCAGCCCCAGCCGGGTTCCAGCCCTCAGGCTACGGGTTCCACGGGTACTCCGCCCCCGCAGGCACACAGGCCCCGGGAGGCGCTGCGCCCTCGCAGGGCACCACGCCAGCCCCTGGGAGCACCGCCCAGCCCGGTGGGAACCCTGGCAACATCCAGCCTGGCCCGGAGGGCTCCGTCTAACCAGGCGGGGCCTCCCCGGCCACACTGACGACACACGTGGTGGCACGTGTCCAGGGAACGGGCTGGGGCCTGCCTCAATGACAGGGCAGGCCCCAGCCCGTCGCCACTTGCCGCAGCAGCGGACGAGGACTGAGGAAAGAACCGGCGTCAGAGGCTGGCGACCTTGGCCGCTGCCCTGAGCCGTTCCAACTGCGCGGGCAAGCCCAGGGAGTCAGCGGGGGCCGCCGCGCGCTGGCACCGTGCGGCGGCCCCGTCCAGCTCAGCCAGACGCCTCCCCACGGACTCCACCGCCTGCGAGGCGGCGTCGGACAGCGCTGTGGCCTTCGCAGGCAGGTCGGGGTCGCGGGGGGAGGCAGAGCCAGTCCACAGCATGAGGAGCTGGTGCGGAATCGTCATCATGCGGCTCACCTCACCGATGTCGGAGGCTACCTGCTCTGCCAGAGCACGGTGCTCCTGCGCCTGCTGCTCCATCTCGGTCAGCCCTTGCGCCAGGGACTCGATAAGGTCGGGGACGCCCTGGGAGGAGGCCTGGGTGTCCCCCACGCCGTCGATGATCTCCGCAACGAGCATCAAGGTGGTGGTGGCGTGGAGACGGGCCAGCGCGACACGGAAGCGCGTGCGGGCGCTGTTGGTGTCCAACCGGACCAGGGTGTCTGCCAGGCGCTCCACCACAGGACCGACGATCCCCTGCATCTGGACCCACAGGTCGATCAGGTCCGCCAGGGGCCTGACCCTGGGGTCGCTGCGGTCCAGCTCGGAGACAGCGTGCTCTGTCAGCAACGGGTCGTCCAGGGTCTCGCGCAGACCCTGACCTGCCGCCCTCAGCGCGCTCGACAGCTCGACAAGCTCGTCCTGGGCACCCATCCACGAGTCGAGCCCAGAGACCACGGCCGTGACGGCCTCAAGCATCGTACCCAGCTCGCCGTCAGCACCGGGACGCTGCGGAAGACCCGCGGACAGCTCCTCACGGCGCGCCACCTCCGCGGGCAGGGCGGTGTTCTGGAAGTCTTCGTAGGAAGGCATCCCGACCTGCTTCAGGAGGTCACCGATGCGCTGGGCACCCTTCTGGGCAGCGAGACGGCGGCTGTCGCCCTGGGCGAGGGCCTGGTCCTCCACCTGCCTGGCCTCACGGTAGATGGAGCAGGCGGTCTCGAAGAAGTCGGTGCACACCGGACGGGTCCGCACAGACAGGTAGCCGCCGTCGGGAAGCGGGGTCACTGTGGCGAAGACGTCGTACTGGCTGCCGTCTGCCGCGAGGTTGCGCACGTAGCCGGCAAAGGGGTGCCCCTCCTTGAGCGCGTCCCACATCTCCCGGAAGACTCCTCCGGGCATCTCCGGGTGGCGCACGATGTTGTGCGGGGCGCCGGACAGCTCCTCCCGCGTGTACCGCGACAGCTCGATGAACACGTTGTTCGAGTGCCGGATAAGCCCGCGGGAGTCCGTGGTGGAGAAGAACAGCTGGTCCACTCCCACCTCATGGATGGCTCCGGTGGCCTTGACCTTGTGCACGACGCTCACGCTCCTCAGGAGTGGGGCAGCACGACGAGCACGACATGGTCGACCACGACATCGCTGACGCGGAGCATGCCTCAGAGCAGACCCGCAGCTGCCCGCACGTGCCAGCGCAGGACCTGTGTCCCGCGCAGCGTGAAGCGTAGGGCACGAGGCCCTTGCGACAGAAAACGAAAGGATCCTGTTCCGCTAGCCGCGTTCCAGGTTGTCACGAGCCAATAACAGAACTACGCTTACCTATTTTGGTGCCAGCCGCTCAGCCCTGGGCGCCAGCCACGACTCCCGCCATGGTCAGGGCTGCTGAGGCCGCCTCGTAGCCCTTGTCCTCACGTGATCCGGGCAGTCCCGCACGATCCAGGCCCTGCTCCTGCGTGTCACAGGTAAGCACCCCGAAGCCGATCGGCGTGCGCTCGTCGAGAGCCACCCTCGTCAGCCCCTGGACCGCGGCCTGGCAGACGTAGTCGAAGTGAGGGGTACCACCGCGTACCACCACGCCCAGCGCCACCACCGCGTCACTGGCGGCACAGACCGCCTGAGCGGCCACGGGCAGCTCAAAGGTCCCGGGGACCCGCACCACCCGCGCCACGGCACCCGCGTCGGCCACCGCCCGCAGCGCCCCGTTGAGGAGGCCGCCCATGATCGTGTCGTGCCAGCTCGCCGCCACGACCGTCACGACCACGGGCGAGCCGTCATCACGCCTTCCGTGGCTCGCGTCCAGCCTGCCCTCAGGTGCCCCAGATCCTGCCATTGCCGCTCCTTAGTCTCGCTGTCTCCCTAGGTCACGCTTGTCCGTCACCGGTTGTCTGCCGACGACATCGACCCCGCTGCCGACCTGGCGTCGGCCGTCTGCTGCGTCCCTGCCGACGACCGCGCTACCCCACTGTCCTGCCGCCTGGTCGTGCCGCCCGACGATCCCCGGCCCAGGTGGGTCAGGTGGTGGTGCATGCGGTCACGCTTGGTTCGCAGGTAGCGCAGCGACTCGGGGTGGGCTCCCACCTCGATCGGCTCACGTCCCACCACCTCGATCCCCTCGGCCTCCAGGGCTGAGACCTTAGAGGGGTTGTTGGTGAGCAGACGCACACGGGTCAGCCCCAGCGACCGCAGGATATCGGCTGCCGTGCTGTAGGTCCGCGCGTCAACCGGAAGCCCCAGGACCTCGTTAGCCTCAACCGTGTCCGCGCCGTTGTCCTGCTCGTGGTAAGCCCGCATCTTGTTGACCAGGCCGATCCCCCGCCCCTCATGGTCACGCAGGTAGATCACCGCCCCACCCTGCTCCTGGACCATCTCCAGGGCGCGGTCCAGCTGGCGGCCACAGTCACAGCGCCGGGAGCCCATGACGTCTCCGGTCAGGCACTCTGAGTGCACACGCACCAGCGGCACCGAGCCCGGCTCCGTCACGGGTGCGGTCAGGCTGAGATGCTCCGAGGAGCCGGTCCCCCAGGCGACTGCGGTGAAGACGCCGTGCTCTGTCGGCAGCCTGACAGGAGGTGCTGTGAGGGGTGCCCGGCCACCCGGGGCCCGGGCACCCCTCACACCACCCTGCGCCTCCCCGATCCCGCGGGCCGGGGCACCAGCCTCTTCCACGTCCCCGACAGCCCTGCGGTACTCCTGAAGACGGGCGATGGAGACCACGGCTAGGTCGTGCTCGTCCGCGAAGGCGCGCAGCGCCGCAGCACGCATGAGGGAGCCGTCGTCGTTGACGAGCTCGCCGATGGCCGCCACCTCCTCCAGCCCCGCCAGGCGGCACAGGTCCACGGCAGCCTCGGTGTGCCCGGCACGCTCCAGGACGCCGCCGGCCCGCGCGACAAGGGGCAGGACGTGGCCGGGCCTGATGAGGGCCTCCGGCCCCGTCCGGGTGTCCAGCAGGGCACGTACCGTCAGGCACCGGTCGTGGGCACTGATACCGGTAGTCGTACCGGCCCGCGCGTCGCAGCTGACGGTGTAGGCCGTGCCACGAGGGTCCTCACCGTCCTCGACCATGACAGGTAGTCGCATTACCCTGGCCCGCTCAGCGGTCAGCGGGGCGCAGATGAGTCCCGAGGTGTAGCGCACGAGCATGCCCATGGTCTCAGGGGTTGCCCGCTGGGCGGCAAGGACGAGGTCGCCCTCGTTCTCACGGGCCTCGTCGTCTACCACGACGACGGGCCGCCCCTGGGACAGCTGCGACAGTACCCGCTCCATGCTGCTGTCCACAACGCCTGCCATGTCGCCCTCCACGTCACCGAGGTCCTGCCGCTTACTGTGCTCCCCGCCGTGGTCCCGGCTACGCTCCTCGCTCACCGCTGCACCCCCTGCACCTGAAGCATCCGCTGAAGGTACTTGGCCAGGACATCGGTCTCGATGTTGACACGGTCACCGCTCTGGAGCCCGCCCAGCCTGGTGGCCTCCAAGGTCGCCGGCACGAGGCCGACCTCGAACCATGGTTGCTGGGCACCCGCAGGGCTGACAGCAGTCACCGTCAGAGACACACCGTCAACGGCGACGGCTCCCTTCTCCGCCACCTGGTCCTCAATCCGGGCAGGCATGCTCACCCGCAGCCGCGTCCACGCCCCCTGCGGGGCGATCTCCGCCACCGCCCCCGTGGCGTCGACGTGCCCCTGGACCACGTGCCCGTCAAGACGTGCCCCGGCAGGCAGGCACCGCTCCAGGTTGACGACGTCGCCGGGACGCAGTGCCCCCAGGGTGGTACGCACCAGGGTCTCCTCCATCAGGTCGGCGCGAAAGACGTCGGCACGGCCGGTGGCTGACGTCTGGCCGGTGTCGGCCAGGGCGGTCAGGCACGCGCCGTTGACGGCCAGGGACCCCCCGGTCTCCAGGTCGGACGCTAGCCCGTGGGTGTCGATGACAAGACGAGTCACCCCCGCCGTGTGGTCGGGGACGAGGTCCAGGACAGTCCCCTGGCCCGTCACGATTCCTGTGAACACGAGGCTCTCCCTCCTTAGGCTCCTTGCTTGGCTCGTTGATCTCGGCTCGCACGCTGCGGGCCGCACACCGCCCAGCCCGCCCCCTCCTACAGCACGCGCCTGCACAGAGGCTCGACCTGGCACGCTGAAGAAGCGCCTAGGCGGGCACGGACGGGACAGCGGGGGCAGGCGGGACCCGCTCGACCGGGGAGAGCTCCAGGAGCACGTCCTCTCCGAGCCTCACGGGCTCGCGGTCAAGCTCCAGCCTCCGCGCCTGGGTCAGTGTGGTGACGCCGATGTCTGCCACCGAGGCCGCGCCCGCACCCAGGAGCAGCGGCGCCTGGTAGACGACGAGGGAGTCAACCAGGTCCTGAGCGAGGAAGGCCGTGGTCACGCGGGCACCACCCTCCACCAGCAGGTGGCGCACCCCCTGCCCGGCCAGCTGGGCGAGGGCCTCATGAGGGTCGCGGGTCCTCAGGTGGCACCACCGGCCTGAGCGCAGGGCGGCACCAGGAGGCACCTCGGTGGTACCCATGACGACTCTCAGCGGCTGGTCCGGCAGGTCACGCCCCTGGGGGTCCCTGGCGCTTAGTCGAGGATCGTCGGCCAGCAGCGTGCCGGTCCCCACCAGGACGGCGTCGCAGCGGGCGCGCAGCTGGTGGGCGTGGGCGCGGGCCTGGACGCCCGTGATCCACTGGGAGGTGGCGTCGACCGCCGCCGTACGCCCGTCAAGGCTCTGGGCAACCTTGGCCGTGACGAACGGGCGGTCCTGCGCCACCGCGCGCAGCCACCGGTGGTTAAGGCTGGCCGCCTCCCGGGCGAGCAGCCCGCTCACGACACTGAGCCCGCAGCGGCGCAGGGCCTGGGCACCTCCACGGGCCCGTGGAGTGGGGTCCTCGGTGGCGTAGACGACCCGGCGCACCCCCGCCTCCAGGATGGCCTGCGTGCACGGCCCGGTACGGCCGTGGTGGTGGCAGGGCTCAAGAGTGACGACGACAGTGGCACGACTGAGATCGTTACCCGCCCGACGGGCCTGGGCCAGCGCCTCCACCTCGGCATGGGGCGCTCCGGCGCCGCGGTGCCACCCCAGGGCCGCCACACGGCCCTCGGCAAGGACGGCTGCCCCGACCAGGGGGTTCGCACCGCGCTGACCGGTACGGGCGGCGTCCAGGGCGGCCCGCATGGCCTCCTCCTCAGCAGGAGTCCACGCAGCCTGTGAGGAGGACGAGGTCGTCGCTACGTCCATGATCTCCCTTACCGCCGTGACTGGTCCGCGGAAACGGGAGGACACAACGGGGCCGTACGCGCCTGGCACCGGTGCCAGCTGGCACTACGTCAGGCATCCCCTCCAGGCACGCCCACTCAGGACCACCTGTCAGCACCACCTGGCGCCAGGAGGCACAGTCCGACCCCACCATGCTCCTCCCATCCAGACTGTGACTGTCGGTTCTGGAATCTCACCAGATCGGCCGACGTGACTACTCCACGTCGGGTCGCGGACTATGACCGCCGGTACGGAATTGCGCCGTCCCCGGAACATGACGGCCCTAGTATGGCACGAACCCCAACGCCACCAATGTAATATATGCCACGTTGAGGATGCTGACGGAGACTAGGCGTCTGGAAGACCTCTCCGAAGACGGCAACCCGGTCAGCAGGCGCAGCGCACCGGCGCGGGCAGGGAGAAGACACGCTCCTCCCGGCCCGCGCACGTCAGCCAGCCCACCGCCAGACAGGTGCGGCGGCTCAGGGACCGCCCACGACCCAGGTCAGGCAGCGGCCGACTCCTGCTCAGAGGCCTGGCTGTCCTGGACGCCGCGCCGCCTCAGGGTCGCGCGCGCGGACTCGACGAGAAGAACGAAGCCGGCGCCCATCTGGATGCAGTCCTTGATCACCAGCCGCCCCCGTCCCGACAGATAGGGGAACCCGAGGTCGGAGTCCGCCAGGCCCTCAGCAGGGGCCGACACCCAGGTCTCCGGAGTGGTGATAATGAAGGACAAGGTGATGACAGAGAACCCGATGACACCGAGCGCACCGAGCATACCTAGCTCCGGCCGGATCCAGTGCGCCGCGACAAGCAGGCCGATGGCGACAATCGTGACACCGATGAAAATTGAGACCGGGTAGGTTGAGTTGGCCTCGTGCCAGGCCCGGTTGGCCTCGTTAAGGACGCCCTCGGCGTTCATGTGCGGCTTGTAGCCGTCAGGGTCACCGATCATCCAGCGCATGAAGGGGGAGTTGGCGATAAAGGGAATGATTCCGTCAGCCTCGTAGCGGAACCACTTCAGGCCGCCGATCCACACGAAGACGATAACGACGCCGATACGCAGCAGCGTCAGGGACAGGCGCTCCAGGGAGACGAATCGGCGCGCGACCGACTCAATGAGACCGGAGCCGGCGGCAGTACTAGCGGTCATCAGGCAACTCTTTCTGTCGTCGAAATGTCTCACGAAAGACTCAGGGCCGCTCACGGGAACCCGAGCCCGTGAGCGGCCCTCATGGTAGGGCGGGAGAGCATGGAGCGCTAACCTGGGCGAGGTGAGGGCCAACACAGTGCACACCGTTTCTGCCTGCACCTGTTCTTCAGGGCACATTTCCCGTTGACACCTCCGCGAAACATTTCTCTGTCGACCCCGACATTGCGCGTAAAAAGCATCCTCTGCACAAAAGCACACCCTGCCACGACGTCGGTGGAAACATGACCGCGCCAGCGCGCCCCGCGCCCTGGTCGAAACCGCCCTCCCGCCAGCTACCTGCCCCCGCCCCCACCGTGCGGGAGCCAGCAGGCAGACCGCCCAACCAGTAGTACCAACCAGTAGTAACGTAGCGACCCGGGTCCCGACGAGACCGGGGCACCGCCCAGGACCACTAACCCCACAAACCGACCTCCACAAGGAGCCCCCTTGCCCAGCCACCCGCCCAGCCATGCCGCAGCCCCTGAGCCCCCGGCCCGCCCCACCCGCAGCGCCCGACCTCCCTGGTCGGCAACCTCCTGCGCGGAGCCCTCATCGGCACCGCAGAGACTGTCCCCGGGGTCTCCGGGGAACCGTCGCCCTGGTCGTAGGCATCTACTCCGAGCTGATCGGCTCCGCCTCCGAGCTGATCTCCGCCCTGCGGGTGCTGGTGACCGGACCGCAGCGCGGCGCGCGCGCCAGGGCGCACCTGGCGGCAGTCAGCTGGCGGGTGCTGCTGCCGGTAGGCCTGGGAATGGCCGCTGCAGTGGTGCTGGTCGCCGGTCCGATGGCTCACGCCGTCGAGCACCATCCCGAGCAGATGCGTGGCCTGTTCCTGGGTATGGTCCTGGCCTCGGTGGTCGTGCCGGTGCGGATGGTCCTACAGGCACCGGAGAGGTCCCCCCTGGCGGCCGGGTCCCCGGCCCGCCGCTCACAGTGGCGCCACCTCCTGGCAGGTGCCGCAGCAGCGGTGGTGACGTGGCTGCTGGTCTCCATGAGCCCCGCCCAGGCCCAGCCCAGCCCACCGGTCATCGTCCTGGCAGCCGCTGTCGCCGTCTCCGCGCTGGTGCTGCCCGGCCTGTCCGGCTCCTTCCTGCTGCTCACCGTGGGCCTGTATCAGCCCACGCTGCGCGCCGTCGCAGACCGCGACCTGGGCTACCTGGCCCTGTTCGTCGTCGGCGCGGCCCTGGGGCTGGCCCTGGTGGTCAAGGTCCTCCAGTGGCTGCTCACCCACCACCAGACGATGACCCTGTCGGCGCTGGCAGGCCTCATGGTCGGCGGCACCCGGGCACTGTGGCCGTGGCGCGACGAGGCCAACCACCTGCTCAGCCCTGGCAACAACGCCGGGCCGGTGCTTCTCCTGGGGGTTGCGGGGTTCGTCGTGGTCACGCTGGTGGTGATGGCCGACGGCCTCGTTGCCCGCCGCGCCGCACGGGAGCAGGCAGCACGTCTGGCGGCAGCAGAACACTTCTGACCTATCACACCCCACCTCACCCCTGTTGAGATATGTTACGATTCTTAATCGGGGCAGGTGCGCTCTTTCCAGATACGTGTCACATCTACAAGGGTGCTGACGCCACAGATCCTCACCGCAGAGTACGTATCCCAGAGGTCCTCATGCCCGCTATGCCCAGCACCGCACTCCTCGACATGGACCAGGGCGCACTTGAGCGCGTCGGCGCCTCCATGCAGGCCGACATCGACGCTGGCCGCCACTACGGCGGAGCGGTGCTCTACGTCCGCGGCTCCGACCAGCACGACCACCTCACCCCGGCTGGGCTGACCGCCTCCCCACAGGCACTGGCCGCAGTGGGCGGGGCCTCAACCGGCCTGCTCTACGACCCGGACCGCGACCTCACCGTCATCATCCTCACTGCGGGCTTCATCGAGGGCCTGGACCATATGCGTCGGCTCCAGCAGCTCAATGACCTGGCCCTGGCGGCCGTCAACGGCTAAGGACCGCCCATGGGTGAGACTGCCGCGCCCCGGGACGCGGACCACGAGCCAGGCGGCTGCGAGGTCGCGGCCCGCTGGGCGCCGTCCGGCACCGAGGACGCCCGCTCCTGGCTGACCGCGCTCGTGACACGCACCGAGGCGGTTGACGAGGCATCCGACACCGCGTCCCGGCACTTGGCGCTCCAGGAGCTGGTCGCCCAGCTGCGCACCCTCACCAGCCAGGAACGGCACCACCCGCTCATGACGGACGACCAGGTGGTCACCTGCCTGGTCCAGGCCATCCGCCACGCCGTCAGACTCACTGAGCCCGGGCTCGCCGTGGGGCTGGCCGAGGCTGTCACGGTAGTGGCCCAGGATCTGGGACCAAGCCACCCTCACACCCTGACTGCCCGTTTCGCCCTGGCCGACGCCTACCGGGCCGCAGGACACGTGCAGCAGGCAGTTACCCTGAGCGAGCAGGTCGTGGAGGGCAGCGTGCAATTGCTGGGGCCGGATGACCCGAGCACTCTTACGGCGCGCGCCTGCCTGGCCAGCGCCTACCGGGCCGCTGGTCGCACAGGGCTGGCGGTCCGGACGTACGAGGACCTAGCCGTCGACGCGGCCCGGCTTCTCGGCCCCTCCCACCCCGACGCGCTGTCCGCGCGCAACAACCTGGCCCAAGCCTACGAGTCGGCTGGCGATACGCAACGGGCACTCGCCCTGTATGACAACCTGGTCCGTGACGCCGGGCAAGTACTAGGCCCGCAGCATCCCTACCTCGCCGTCTTCCTGCGCAACCGGGAGCGCGCCAGAAACCGCGGCAACACGGAGGACGGGGACGAGGAGACGAGCACGGAAGCGGGCAGAGACGCGTAGAAGGCGGCCTGGAAGGGGGTGTCTCATCCTCTTGACGGGACCACCCTTGCCACCCGGCACCGAGGGGGCAGCCCGTTACCCGGGATCCACCACCTGCACCACCGCCCGAGGCCCCGTCTACGGTGATGTGGGCGCCCTCGGAGATCCTGGTGGTGGCTCCCGCGACCCCGAGCACAGCCGGGATGGCGTACTCGCGAGCCACGGTAGCGGCGTGGGAGAGCCTTCCGCCGCTCTCGGCAACCACTGCGGCGGCGCGAGCGAACAACGGGGTCCACGCCGGGTCGGTGGTCTGGCACACCAGGACGTCGCCAGGCCGCAGATGTGCAAAGCCTGTCGGCCCGGTGACCACCCGGGCCGCGCCCACGGCTGTCCCGGGGCTGGCGGCCACGCCGACCAGCACGGTACCCGCCTCCTCCAGAACCTCACCCTGGCGGCGGCCGAACTCTGCTCGCTGCTGGTTCCAGATCGCATCGGCCCGGGACCGGGCCCCCACTCGGGCACGCAAGAGCCGCTCGGCATCAACATCTCCCCGTGCAGCCAGGCCTCCAGCTCGTCCATCCTCAGGTAGACCACCTGCCAGGGGTCGTCAACCAGACCCGCCTCGCACAGCCGCCGTCCCGTCTCCAGGGCCAGACCCCGGGCCGCCGCGCCGAGCTGCTCGAACTCGACGACAGAGGCCTCCCGCATGACGTGCCCGGCACGGTAGTCGGCCGCGAGCCGGGCAAAGCGGCCTCGCAGGGGCCGGGGCAGCCTGCTGGACACCTCCACGACCAGGCGGTCGTGGGCCGTCTCCCTGTTGACAACGAGGTCCTCGTGCCCGCCGTAATCCTCCTGGCGGCCTCTCACACCCTCCTCATGGGAGGTGGTCCCGGAGCCTGGCCCCAGACCAGCACCCAGGACGGCGTTGTCGACGCCAGGACCGCCTCAGGGGCGGCAGTCGTGATGGGCCGAGCCTGCAGCAGCCACAGACCCCCCTCGCCACCGCCCACTCGATGTCCACAGGGTGGCCCTCGTAGGTCTCCACGCGTCGGGCCAGCGCAGCAACCTGCCTCACCTGGGCGCCGGTGAGGGAGAACCGCTGGCGCTCGCGGGTGCTTGTGTCCCGGGTGCGGGCACCACCCGTGGGAGCCAGGTCGGTGCGAGTGCGCTTGTCCCCTAGTCTGCGCGACACCATGGTCACACTGCTGTGGGGGGCGGCGACAGCCCTACTCTCGAGCGCGCCCGCACACTGACCGGCGAGCGGTCCAACCGCGCCGACCCGCACCACCAAGACGTCATCGCCACCGCAGCCACTGACGACAACGCCCCTCGACGATATAATCGCTCATATATAAGCGAGGAGAGACTAACGACCGAAGGAGAACCGCCGTGGCAGTGACCAGCGTTGACCTCGACCCGCGGCTTATCGAGCGCGCCCGCACACTGACCGGCGAGCGGTCCAACCGCGCCGTCCTCGACCTGGCACTGCGACGGCTCATCGCCTCCAAGCAGAAAGGCGCGATGATCGACGGCATCGCGGAGCTCCACGACCTGCCCGAGGGCCTGGACTCCCCAGTGGTGCGTCCCGGCACGTCCCACGACCGACCGTGACCGACTACCTGGTTGACAGCTCGATCTGGGCACGGCTGGCGACTGGCGACCCAGGCGTCAGCGCCAGGCTGCGCCGCATTGAGCGGACTCCTTCTGACCTTCTCGTCACCTGCCCTCCGCAGGTGCTCGAGTTCTGTCACAGCGCTCGGACCCCTCAGGAGCACACCCGCTACCGCGAGCTCATCTCTCTGGGCTTCCCCCTGGAGCGCGCGCCAGACGAGTCGCTGGCGCTCGACATCCAGGGCGCGCTGTGGAACTCAGGCCTGGTCCGTTGCGCTGGCGCGCTCGACATCCTCATCGCCGCCTACGCCATCGTCAATGACGCGACGGTCCTGACAGCCGACCACGACTTCGACTACATCGCCCAGGTCAGCGACCTGATGCATGAGTACGTCGCGCCAACAGTATGAGTCGATCCCACCGCACCGTGCCCCGCTACTCCCAGCGGGTGGCGCAGGCCTCCAGGTGCTCGGCGTAGCGGGCCAGGTCGGCCTCAACCTGGGGGTTCTTGTAGACGTCGAGGACCGCGAACTCCGGCAGCACGGTGTAGCCGCAGAACCGGTAGGTGGCCGTGATGTCAGCCAGCGCGTCAGCGAGGCTGCGCCCCTGGAACACCGGGTTGGAGTCGTTGTCAAAGGCATCCGCAGGGGCGTTCCAGGTCGAGGAGACCATGAAGGCACGGCCCTGCATGTTCCCCCCGGATCCGTACGGGATACTCGGGTCCTTGCGGGTGCGCCCGTCCCCGGACAGGAGCGTCCCGGCACCAAGGGCGACATTGAAGACCTCGTCCACGTACTTCTTCCAGGTCCACGGGGCAGAGAACCAGTTGACCGGGGTCTGGAGGATCACCAGATCCGCCTCCCGGTGCTTGCGCTCCTCCTCCTGCGGGTCATAGCCCTTGTCAACCACCGTCTCCACCACGTGGCCCCCGCGCTCCTGGAAGAAGCGCCGCGCGACCTCCTGGAGGGAGGCGTTCAGCCCTCCCTCCGACCACCCCGGGTAGCGGTGGTGGGTGTTAATCAGCAGGACCTTCACGATGCGACCTCTCGACAGACAACCCGACGTCGAGGCGGACGCTAGCACACGACCACTCCCGTGCCCTCCAGCCCACACCAGCCTACGGGGGCGGAGGTGCACAGCACCGGACCAGTTCCGTACATGAGCCGCCACGAGATGGCGTGGCGCGCAGGAAACGCACGGGGACAACCGTGCCGACGCTCCGAAGCCGCCCCTTGCAATTCGGAGAGCGCCTCCGTATGGTGCCTGCTACCCGAATAAATGCGGGTGCATCGCGGGCGGCCCCGCGACACGTCATCGCCTGAAGACCTCAGACCAGCCCTCGCAGACAGGAGCAGACATGCGCATCGGAGTCATCGGAACCGGACACATCGGCAGGACCCTCGCCCAGCGGTTCAGCGAGCACGGGCACGAGGTCAAAGCGGCCAACTCCCGCGGCCCTGAGACGATTCCCCCCGAGGTGACCGAGGCAGGAGCACACCCGGTAACCGTCGCTGAGGCGGTTCAAGACGTTGATGTCCTCGTCCTGTCCGTGCCGCTGAGCGCCGTCCCGGCCCTCGCCCCGGTGGTGTCCAGCCTCCCGGAGGCAGCCACACTCATTGACACCTCGAACTACTACCCGCAGCGCGACGGACAGGACCTCCTCCCTCCCAACCAGGTGGAGAGCGAGTGGGTCGCCTCCCAGCTAGGCCGCCCAGTGGTCAAAGCCTGGAACTGCATCGGCTCAGGCTCCCTGGCTCACAAGGGCCTGCCCTCCGGCTCCCCCGGCCGCATCGCCCTTCCCGTGGCGGCAGACCGCCCCCAGGACCGCGAGCGGGCTACAGCCCTCATGGAGGACAGCGGCTTCGACGCCTACGACGCCGGCCCGATCTCGCAGTCGTGGCGCCAGCAGCCAGGCAACCCCTGCTACTGCACCGACCTCACCCTGGGTGAGCTGCCTGCAGCCCTGGAGGCTGCCGACGCCGAGCGCGCTCCCAGGCGCAGGGACCTCGCCGTTGCCGTGATCCGGGAGAGGATGGGCGACCCCAGGACAAACCCCGACCCGGACTGGGCTATCCGGCTGTCCCGTCTCATCTACCAGTAAGACCCCGGCTGCGCGACAGGTGTCTCAGGCGCCCTCATCCGCAGGCAGAGGACCGAGGAGGAGCTGGGCGGCGAAGGCCACGAAGCCGGTAACGACGAGCATCTCGCCGCCGTCCTCGACCAGCATGAGCGTATCAGCGGCCGCCGAGGTAGGGGGAAACAGCGAGTGCAGCAGGTCTACGCCGACCCCGAACAGGGCCAGCAGCACAAGCAGGCACGCCATCACCCGGTAGATCCACCGCGTCAGAGGCGACCCGCGCCTGTAGCCCGCCCACAGGACTACGCCCACCACGACAGCCGCGAGGGCGTAGACGCCCAGCTCCCCGACGTCCTGTGCCCGCTCACCCATCGCAGGGGGAAACATGCTCCGGACATAGGCCCCTGCCCTCTCGTGGCCCTGGAACAGGTCGTCCAGGAAGAAGCCGACAAACACAGGGACCCACAGCAGCAGCGCCCACAGCCGCCTCACAGCCACCACGCAGCACAGCAGGACCACGACCAGGACATACTTCAGGCCCTGAAAGATTTCCGCGTAGCTCTGGTCCACGTTGATATAGAGCATCCGGTTGCCGGGAAACCAGAACGCCGCGGCGACGTGCAGGAGCACGAACCCCACGTCGAAGCAGACCAAGACGCCGCCCAGGGCTGCTGCCACGTGGCTGCCACCCAACTGCCAGGAGAGGAACTTACGAGTCCGGGAGACAGACCTAGTATCGCGTAAAGCCATCTCGCTCCGCCCTCTCCATATTTCCTACGACGCGCTAGGGACGGGAGCTACTCTACCCAGACTCCCAGACCACTGCTATCTGCCCAGAGTGATCGGTCATGACCGTCTGCACCCGGAGCCACCACGTCCAGTCCTGCAAGACCGGGCCGCCGCAGCGAGCCCACGGTCCTGGTGAGGACGGCGTCAGCGTCGGGCCTGACAACGGTCTCACGAATGTCGCTGAAGACCAGGGCAGACCAGTGTGGACAAGGGCTTGTCAAGCCGCTCACCAAGGGCAGCTCCTCAGGCTGGCCCACCAGCAGCGCGCCAAGAGCGAAGGTGTCGGCTTAGACGACCGCGGCTGGACCTGTCTCGGTGGCCGCCCGGGCGCTCAACCGCACCCGCCACAGGTATCACGCAGCTCCCCGCCCGGCCATGGCAGAAGGTCCTGAGTCCTCGGCTACGCGGCCCTGACTACCCGGTGTGCCGCAGCCCAGGTAGCCCGACCGGGGCCGCTCTCACAGGTCTCACAGGTAGTGGGCGCGCAGGTCCTCCGGGGTCCTCGCGGACAGGTCGGCAAGTGTCACGTCGAAGACGGTACGCGCCCCAGCCTCCCCACGCGCTGCCATCCTCGTGGCCGCACGCCCCATGGCGGCGACCACGGAGCCGGTGAACTCCGGGTTCGAGCCCAGCCGGAGGTCAAATCCCACGCTCGCCGCGACTCCCTCAGAGGTGGTGCCGCGACGTACAACGGTGCCGCCGTGGGGGATACCGCTGTGCTCGGCAGCCATCTCCTCGGCGGTGACAAAGGTGACGGTGGTGTCGTAGTCGGCGAAGTAGTTGGGCATCTCCACGATCTCCCGCTCGATACGGGCCAGATCAGCACCGTCTTGGGCCACGACGTAGCAGTCGCGCCGGTGCATGGAGCGGGTCGTCAGCTCTACCTGCCTGCCCGCCCTGACCGCGGCGAGGGTCTCCTCCACCGGCAGGGTGTACTGCCGGGCATCAAGAACCCCGTCGATACGGCGTAGGGCGTCAGAGTGCCCCTGGGAGACGCCGGGACCCCAGAAGGTCGTCGTCGCCCCTTCAGGCAGGACCGCCTCCCCCAGGACACGCAGCATGGAGAACAGGCCGGGGTCCCAGCCGGTGGAGATAAGCGCCAAGTTGCCTGCCTGCCTGGCGGCGGCGTCCACGGAGGCGAAGTACTCAGGGATACGGGCGTGGGTGTCGAAGGAGTCCACCGTGGTGAAAAGGGCTGCCGTTGCTGGCCCCTGCTGGTCCAGGTCGGTGGCGGACCCCCCACAGTTGAGGCATACGTCGACCTTGTCCGCCCAGCGGGGCATGTCGTCGACGTGGGCCACCGGGGCGCCCTGGGTGGGGACAGAGCCCGGGTCGCGCCGGGTAAAGACGACGACCAGCTCCATGTCGTCGTTCCTGGAGACCGCCTGCTCGGCGCCCCGCCCGAGGTTGCCGTACCCGTTGACCGCGACCCTGATCATGCGTCCTCCTGCTGTGCTCTGCGTCCTCTCACGCCTGTGCTCGGCGCGCTGGCGACTCACGATCCTAGGGACGCACAGCTGCCATCGTGTGACAGCCTCATGTGACGTTGCTGCAGCGCACCACCGTGCGGCCCTCAGCCAGGCTCAGAGGCCCCGCACCGCGCGGAACGGGGTCCAGGCACATGTCTGACATACGTAGTACAGGGTGCATGAGCATGATCACCAAGCGTGACCTCAATCAGCACACTGCTGCCGTGCTCGACCGTGTGGACGACGCCCACGACGTCGTCGTGACCGAGCGAGGCAGGCCACGCTGGCGGGTCAGCGCGGTACAGGACCCCGACACCTCCCTGGCACGCCTGGAGCGGGAGGGACGCTACACCCTCCCGCCCCAGACCCGGCACCATGGCCGCAACGCCCTGGCGGTCCGCAGTACACCGAGGAGGAGGCAGAGGCCCTGCTCCGCGAGCTGCGCGGGGACTGCTAACGTGCCTGCGGTCCTCATCTACCTCGACTCCTCGGTGGCACTGCACACGATCCTGGACGTCCCCGGACGTGAGCGGCTGCAGGTGTGGATGAGTACCTGCGGAGCGACCTTTCTCGCCTCCCGGCTGCTACGCACCGAGGTCGTGCGCGTCCTACGGCGCGTTGGCAGGCCGCCCAGCGACGCCGCACCGCTCCTGGACCGTGTCGGCCTGCTTGAGATCACCCGCGAGACCCACACCGTAGCCGAGTCCATCGAGCGGCACGTCAAGACGCTCGACGCCTTGCACCTTGCGACAGCGCCCCTGGTCGGGGAACCGATCACGACGGCCACGCACGACCCGACGATGAAACTCGTCGCCGAGCACCTGGGCCTGCCCGCCATCGACCCCGTCGGGCAGCAGGTGTGACGCGGCGAGTATCGTCCGCACCGTCGTCGACCCGGGCCGCCCCGTGCCCGCGATCACCCGAGAGAGGCCCCGCTCCGTGTACCTGCTGCTGCTCGCCGTCATCTACCTGGCTTTCGTCAGCCTCGGGCTGCCTGACTCCCTGGTGGGGTCCGGCTGGCCTGTCATGCACGGGGACCTCGGCGTCCCGGCCTCCTTCGCCGGAGGTGTCACCATCATTATCTCGATCGGCACGATCGTGTCCTCCCTGTCCTCGGAACGGCTGACCCGGCGCCTTGGCGCAGGCGTGGTGACGGCGGTGAGCGTGGCGGCCACGGCAGCTGCCCTGCTGGGGTTCTCCACCGCTACACAGTTCTGGCAGGTGTGCCTGTGGGCGCTCCCCTACGGCCTGGGAGCGGGCGCCGTGGACGCGGCACTGAACAACTACGTGGCGCTCCACTACAGCGCGCGGCACATGAACTGGCTGCACAGCTTCTGGGGGGTGGGGGCCTCGATCAGCCCGTTCGTCATGAGCCTGGCGCTGTCCACCGAGGCTGGCTGGCCAGCCGCCTACCGCTCCATCGGCCTTCTTCAGGTAGGACTGGCCGTCGTGCTGGCTGCCAGTCTGCCGCTGTGGCGGCGCGTGGCGACGATGGGTCCTGACCAGCCGACGGAGGAGCCCACCGTCAGCAGCAGCACTAACAGCACCGACAGTACCGGCGACCACGTCTCGCTGCTGACAGCGCTGCGCATCCCCGGGGTCCCCTGCGTCCTGCTCGCCTTCTTCGCCTACTGCGCCTTCGAGCAGACGGCCATGCTGTGGGGCGCCACCTTCTTCGTCTCCGACCGCGGCTTCGAGGCCTCCTCGGCCGCGTCCCTCGGCGCCCTGTTCATCCTGGGGCTAACCGCGGGCCGATTCCTGTGCGGCTTCTTCGCCGACCGCGTCGGGGACCGGGCGCTCATCCGCGGGGGCTTCGCGCTGGGAGCCGTGGGGGCCGCAGTGGTAGCGCTGCCGCTGGGACCCGCCTCCTTTGCCGGGTTCGTCCTGGCTGGCGTGGGCGCGGCTCCGGTGTACCCGGCGATCATCCACTCCACCCCGGCGAACTTCGGGCACCGCAGCTCCCAGACGGTCATCGGCATCCAGATGGCTGCGGCCTACACGGGGTCGACGATCATGCCCCCGCTCTTCGGGATAGTCGCCGGCTGGACGGGCCTGTGGCTGCTGCCCGCCTACCTGCTGGCACTGGCCCTGCTGGGCCTGGTCATGAGCGAGAGGCTCAACCGCGTGACACGGCCCCAGGGCTGATGCGTCCGCCCCAGGGTCCCAGTCCGCACCCATCCGTACCCAGGCGACAAGAACGTCATAGGACACCATGGCACCGTGTTGCCTGTGAACTTTTTGTTGCCTGGAGCCTCGATCGTGCCAGCATGACGTGCAGCAACTGCCGCACTACCCGTACACCGATAAACTTATCAGTCGCCCCGCTCCCCGATAAACTTATCACCATGAGGTCTCCGCTCGACTCGCCGTTCAGCCCCGGCTCCGACACGGTGCCCCAGGTGTGGGCCGGCCGCACCTCCCAACTCGGTGACTGGCGTGACGTCCTGCGCCCACGCCGCGTGGCCGGCATCCACGAGCGGGGCCGCACGGTCCTCGGGGAGGCAGGCTCGGGCAAGTCCTCGCTCGTACGCCGGATCGCCCGCGAGGCCCGGGAGACCGGGGACTGGGTGACGCCGCAGCTGCGCATCCCCTCCGGGACGGACCCCCTCAAGCGGGTGGCCTCCGCGCTCCTGGACCTCTCCTCGCAGGCAGGCCTGGCTGCCGCCCGGGAGCGGCGCATCGCCGACCTCCTGAGCAGGGTAGAGACAGTCGCCGCCTCCGGGGTCTCGCTGTCCGTGCGCGCGCAGGACGGTCCGGAGCCCTACACCGCCCTGACCGACCTCCTGGTGGAGATCGGGCGTGCGGCGATCCGGCACCGTGACGTCATGGTGGTCGTCCACGTTGACGAAGTACAGAACATCACTGACGAGCACGCGCGGTCCCAGCTGCTCACCGCCCTGGGGGACGCGCTCACCTACGAGGAGACCGTCAGTGTGCCCGGCGGCTGGCAGGTGGAGCGCGGACTGCCGATGGCTGTCTACCTCACGGGCCTAGCAGAGTTCGCGGACATGGCAGGTGCCCGTACAGGCGCCACCTTCGCGCGCCGATTCCGCACCACCACCCTGGACGCCATTGACGACGACGCCCTCATGGCCGCGCTCCAGCCCTTCGTTACCGAGGGCTGGCCACTGGCCAGCGGGAGAGGCGGCACCGAGAGGGTGTACATGGAGCCCGCCGCGCAGCGCGCCGTCGTCGAGCTGGCTTGCGGGGAGCCCTTCCTCTTCCAGCTCGCCGGGGAGCGCGCCTGGTACGCGGGCACCGACAACCTCATCACCGCTGGCCACGTGCGGGCCGGATGGCGCGACGCCGCCCCTGAGGCCGAGGCGCACGTACGACGCATCCTGGACCGCCTCCCCGAACGTGAGAGGCACTTCATCGAGACCATGGCCGGGCTCACGCCGCAGGAGCGCAGCCTGACCACCATCGCCCGGGCCATGGGCTACCGGCGGACCACCGATGCGGGCCCCACGGCGCAGCGCCTGGACCTCACCCGCGGGATTATCCGGCGTGGCAGGCACTACCGCTTCCACCACCGCGCTATCGAGGCCTACCTCACCTCGCAGTGGCCCTGGTAGGAGCCGGAGCCACCTCTTCGGCAGCCCCTGCGGGAACGTCGGCAGCCCCTGCGGGAACGACGGAGTCCGCGTCGACACGGTGCCCCCGGGAGCAGGACAGCCCCGCCGTAACGGGGCTCCCGCAGCCGAGGTGGACCGGGGTCGACAGGACCTCAGACACCTTAGGAAGATGCCTGAGCCCCCACTGCTGCAGTGCCGCCAGCACGACCACGAGATCACGACCCTTGGCAGTGAGCACGTAGGCTGACCGCGCCCTGCGCCCTGGGTCCCGGTAGGGCGCAACAGCCAGGACACCGTGCTCGACGAGCTTTCTGAGGCGCGCCGACAGAATGGCACGAGGGCACCCCAGGCTCTCCTCCAGGTCGTTGAACCGGCATATGCCCCGGTGAATATCGCGCAGGATGAGCAGGGTCCACTTCTCACCCACAAGCGCCAGGGTACCCGCGATAGGGCACGAGGACTGGGCTCCAGGAGCGGCCACAGGCACCTCCTTAGAACTGACGACGTCCTGGCTGCTGCACGGTAACGAGGGTGGGCGTGGGAGGAGACGCAAGCATGCCAGGCCTCACGGCCCAGCCGTCAGACGCGTCCACGCCCAGCGCACTCCCGGCTGGCGAGGCCCAGGAGCCTGAGTCTGTTTCTGAGACTCAGGGAGGTTAGCACGTAGCAGGTCGTCGTATCACAGCTGTGTCACAGCCTGTTACGAGAGGGGCGCAGGTCGGCGCGCAAGCGGCGTCGCAATTGACAACCCAGGCAGGACTATCTAGGTTCAGTTTACGTACTTAGATATCCAGGCAGCACCCGCCAGGGAGCTCGATCGGCACCCAGCACGGACAGGAGCGCATACAACAATGAAGGCATACGCCCTCACGTCCTACCGCGACGGCGGGACGCTTGAGTGGCTGGACGTGCCCAGGCCGACGGCCGGGGCCGACCAGGTAGTTGTCGAGGTCCGTGCAGCCGGCCTCAACCCGCTGGACCGCATGGTGGCTGCCGGGCAGTTCCGGCAGCTCATCCCCTACCGGCTGCCGCTGGTCCTGGGGCAGGAGCTCGCTGGCGTCGTCACCGAGGTCGGTCCCAAGGTCCACGACGTCGCGGTCGGCGACCGCGTCTTTGCCCGCCCCGACATCAACAGGATCGGCACCTTCACGGAAGCGATCGCGGTTGACGTCGCCGACACCGCCCCTATGCCAGCCGGACTCAGCTTTGCCGAGGCGGCCTCGCTGCCACTGGTCCTGCTCACGGCCGTCCAGGCGTTCACCGAGAAGGCGCAGGTCAGGCCGGGGGACAAGGTCTTCGTCCAAGGCGGCACCGGCGGGCTCGGCTCGGTCGCCGTCCAGGTGGCCAAGCACCTGGGTGCGACGGTGGCGACAACGGTGAGCACCAGCAACGTCGAGCTGGCCCGCAGCCTCGGGGCGGACGTCGTGGTGGACTACCGCACCCAGCGCTACGAGGACCACGTCAAGGACTATGACGTCGTCCTCGACACCCTGGGCAGGGACGAGACCCTGCGCTCCATGAAGGTGCTGAGGTCTGGCGGCACCATGGTCTCGGTTGCCGGGGCACCTGACCCCGAGCTCGCCGCCCAGCTGGGCAGGCCCTTCCTGGGACCGGTTATGTGGCTGATGAGCCGCAGGGCACGACGGGCCGCCAGGGCGCAGGACGCTATGTACAGGTTCCTCTTCATGCGCGCTGACGGCAGCCAGCTGGCCCGGCTCACTCCCGCGATCGAGGCGGGCAGCATCAGGCCGCTGGTGGGCCACACCTTCGAGCTTGGTCAGCTGGAGCAGGCCATGGCCCTGCTAGCCTCCGGGAAGGCCAACCCGGGTAAGATCGTGGTGGAGGCCAAGCCGTGAGCACGCTCAGGCTCTTTGACGGCCCCTACGCTGACGCACCGGTCGAGCATGTCATAACCCCTGCGGGCACGTCCTTCGCCTACCGAGCGGTCGGCTCCGGGCACGCGACACCGCTACTGCTCCTGGTCCACCTAGCCGCCACGCTGGACGGCTGGGACCCGTTGGTGGTTGACCAGTGCGCGCAGGACCGTCCGGTCATCGCGGTGGACTACCCCGGCATGGGTGGCTCCTCGGGAGCCGCGCCGACCACCGTCGCCGGGATGGCGGAGAGCGTCATCACCTTCCTGGACGCAGCCGGACTTGAGCAGGTGGATATCCTCGGACTCTCGCTCGGCGGGTTCGTCACCCAGCAACTGCTGCTGGCCCATCCGCACCGGTTTCGCAGGGCGGTACTGGCTGGCACCGGCCCAGCGGGAGGCAGGGGCATCACCAGGGTGCCGACCCTGACCTTCCAGGCCATGGCGAAGGCCGCCGCGACCCGGAAGGATCCGCGCCACTACCTGTTCTTCCCCCCAGCCGCCTGGGACAGGGCCGACGAGTTCCTGGAGCGCGTCTCCAGGTTCAGGCACCCTGACAGGCCCGCCCGGGTACCGGGCCTCCTGCGTCAGCTCGTGGCCGTCTACCGCTGGGGCCGACAGGCGCCGCAGGACCTGTCCGCGCTCACCCACCCGGCCCTCGTGGTCAATGGCGACCAGGACCTGATGGTGCCTAGCCCTAACACCATCGACCTGGGACACCGACTTCCCGCAGCCAGGCTCGAGGAGCTCTATCCCGGGGCCGGCCACGGCGCCGTCTTCCAGGAGCCTGGGATCTTCTCCTCCCAGGTCAGGGAGTTCCTGGGGTAGCACCCGCTCCTGGCACCTGTCGTCTTGTCCGCGTCTGGTTCCTGCCCACAAGGACGTACGGGACACGTAGATCGGGCAGCAGCACGGCACCGCTCAGCAGCACCCACGGCACCGGGGCCGCAGAGTCGGCCCGGCGGTCACAGCGCTGACATGCCCACAGCGCTCACAGCTCCTTGAAGTACCTGGCCACTGGCCATCGCGTGTAGCCCACCGCCTCGTAGGCAGCGCGCGCCGAGGCGTGGCCCGCGTCCCCGCCAGTCTCCACCATAACCATGTGCATGCCAGCCTCACGGGCACGGCTGTGCGCGCGCTCCATCAGCGTCCGCCCGACCCCCTGGCGCTGGTAAGCGGGATCGACGCAGAGGATGTAGACCTCTCCCATGGAGTCCTCCGGGTGGATACGGGTACATACCCAGCCCGCAGGCTCCCCGCCCACCAGGGCGACGTCACAGGCCTGCGCCTCCTGGTCGAGCACCTGGGCCAGGTCCGAGCGCTGGCGCGCCTCCCAGCCCTGCGGCCAGAAGCTGTCGTACACGAAACGGGGGACGACCCCGGTAGCGATATCCCCGCTCATGGCCTCGAAAACCGGCGCCCAGGCGCGGATTGACAGGTCGAGCAGCTGGTCGCGCATGACGGGGTCGTAGGGGACCACGCGTGCCCCCGAGGCCTTCACACTTCTCACCCCGGAATGCTACCGCACCACGTCGTCGGGTCCTCGTCGGCTCCTCGCAGCCCGGCGAGGTGGAGCGCACCCCGACTTTACAGGTGTCAATGAACGGGTGGGGCAGCGCGAGACTCCACCTACCTCATCCTCCCGGGGACGCGGCCGCTGTGACCCGGCGAGCGTGCCCCGTGCCTGGCGGGACCACAGGGACGGCCCCGCGCCCGCGTCTCTGCCAGCAGGCCGGGGAGGCGGCTAGCCTCAGCAGCATCCACCACATGACATGAGCACGACACAGGGGACAATGAGCTACCTGCCCGCAGACCACGACGAAAGGGACGGCGTGATCGAGACTCTCAGGGCGCGGTTCGAGGCGCACCCGCACCGGCACGCGGGCATCTCCTGGGACGACGTCGCCGTGCGTCTGACCGAGCACCCTGAGACGCTGAGGGCGCTCAGAGGCATGGAAGAGACGGGAGGCGAGCCCGACGTCGTCGGCTACGACGCCAAGGCGGACGCCTTCCTCTTCTACGACTGCGCAGCCGAGACGCCTGCGGGCCGACGCAGCCTGTGCCTCGACGAGGAGGCGCTGCGCTCGCGCAGGAGGAACCCGCCGCAGGGCAGCGCTGTGGGCCAGGCAGCCTCAATGGGCGTCGAGCTCATGGGCGAGACGGAGTACCGCCACCTCCAGAGCCTCGGGGAGTTCGACCTGAAGACCTCATCCTGGCTGGCCACCCCGGCAGACGTGCGCGCCCTGGGCGGGGCACTGTTCGGGGACCGACGCTTCGGCCGGGTCTTCGTCTACCACAACGGCGCTGACTCCTACTACGGGGCGCGCGGCTGGCGCGGTGTCCTGCGGGTATAGCGGGGGTGGCGGCGGGGCACCAAGCGTCCACCTATGCCTGAAGTGATCCAAGCGGACCGGGGTAGAGAGGTGACGACACCAGTATGCTCGCCCGACCCCTGGACTTCCGAATACGTTCCGAACACCATGGAGGCATGACCGGCACGGCAGATGCTCCCACGCGTACCCGGCGCTCCTCGGACCTGAGCAGGTACTCTGCCGAGGCCGAGGACCACCCCGTCGCGGTAACCCGTCGTGACGGTGAGGCGCTGGTTCTCATGTCGCAGCGCGAGGCCGAGGGCCGCGCACGATTGCTGGACCTCGCCGCACGGCTGATCACGGTGGTCCTGGAGGACACGGGCACGCTCGTCGAGCGCATGAGCCGGGCCTTCCCGTGGATGCTCGCACTGTCGCCGACAGACCGCGAGACCTGCGCGCAGGACCTGATCGACGCCGCGCGAGCCTCGTTGTCCACCAACCAGCCGCACCTGGCAGTCTCTGAGCTGACCTCGTGGAAGGAGACCGCCACAGCCGTTGCTGCGGGCCTGGGCCGCACTGACGTGGAGTGGCTGGATGAGGACAGCGGGCTCGAGCCCGTCGAGCGTCCCTGATCGTGGCGGCAGCCAGGAAAAGTGCCGCCCGAATCTGGTACTACGTCGACGGTCGCACGGTCTACCGCGAGCAGGTGCACACGAGTCATCCAAACGAGACGAAGTAGCCATCAAAGGAGCCACACGACGGATCAGCTGCGTCTTCCTACTGGACCCGTAGTGGAACCCGCAGACCGAGGAGCGGCGGCCTACCGCACCCGCCACATCGGCCAGCACAGGTCGGTCACGGTCTGTGGCCAGCCTGAAACGCGCTGTGTTCTGGGCTGCGCTCGAGCCCGGTTCTCATGAGGGAGCCAGGCACCTCCGAGCCCGCTCGGCGGCACCGCGGAGGTCCGGGTGATACTGCACGATCTCCCTCTGGCGCTCAACTGGCAGCCCCAGCTCGTTCAGGACGTTGAGAAGCACGATGACCGTTGTCACATCGACAACAACGACGAGTTCTTCAAGACTGTGCTTCGGCGTGCTGCCCTCGTGTGCGAGGTCGTTACGAGCCTTTACCGCCCTGCCCGCCCAGTGACCGGCATCCGGAACCAGAAGGCCGACAACGCCATGGTCAAGACGCCCAGCAAGCTGTTGAAGCCGGTCCCGAAGCGTCAGGTCGTTACGAAACGCTGACTTAAACCGCTCTCGATACTCCTCTGGCGCCTGCTCAAGAAGCGCCTTACGCACCTCTTTGAACTCCTTGTCCGGGAACGGCCTCTCCCCGACGCCGAGCCTGCGGTGCAGCACCTCGGCAGCACCCACCGCCGCCAGGAGCCTGTTCTCGACAAAGGAAGTCGAGCCGTACCGCATCCCCATAATCATATTGATCGCCGGCAGCAGCCGCTCGCGAACCTCGCACCAACGAGGCAGGATCTCCTCGAAGGGGAGCGAGTCGCAACTGAACAGGATCCGCCGAGCATCGACAGCCTTGGAGTCATGGGCACCGACCGCGAAAGGGGCGTACAGAAGATCGACGCCGCAACGAGACCTTGAGCGACCGCTCAGCGAACCTATCTCACCGTCAGCAGGCTCGAGACGGACCCACAAGACGCCAGCCGCCTGGTGGGTCGCCAGCGCGACCAGGTACTGGACCAGACTCACCTTCTCCAGCACCGACTTCAGTGAGAACGGTGACTCAGGGACGACTCTCATCGACACCGAGTCGCGTATCCGCCCAATCGCCTCGCCCTTGCGCCAGTCCATGAACGGGGCTGTGTACCGGTGCGACAAGCAGAAGGTGGTCCCGTCGTCAACCACGACCGACTTCTCCTCCACCGGACTGACCGAGATACTGCCAGTCCCGTCAAGCCTGTCCCCATCACAGCCCAGGCCCCATTCCAATGCTGAGGTCCCTGCCCAGCTCACCATGTCCTCGACCGACATCTCAGCGGCAGAGAACGCAGCGTCGTCCCAATCACTGGCATGCACCCCGACAAGCGCCGCATCCACGACGATGGCCTGCGTGTCGGGGCTGTCGACGCGAGCAAGAAACGTCCTCCTGCTTCTCAGCGGGCTGCACCCCAGCAGGGTGATCTCCCGGTTACCCGCCGCACCGTGCACAACGTCCCAGGAGTCTCGAACTCCATGATGAACGACCGTCCTACCTGGGGCCGGATGCGACATCACCCGATCCTCGAACGTGCCGATCAGGGACAGCGCCAGGTTGCCATCGCCATCGTAGCGGAGCGTACCTGGCACCCTCTCCTCCGGCTCCTCCGGCAGCCACCAGTAACCCACCCACTCTGAGGATTCAGCGAGCCTGAGAGGACCACCAGACACGACCGGTCTCTCCACGCTACGTCACTCCGTTTCTCGCGCGTCAGCAGCTCACACGTTGAACCGGAACTCCACCACGTCGCCGTCGGCCATGACGTAGTCCTTGCCCTCCATGCGCACCCGCCCGTGGGCGCGGGCCTCAGCCACCGAGCCGTACTCAACCAGCTCGTCATAGGAGACCACCTCGGCCTTGATGAAGCCCCGCTCGAAGTCGGTGTGGATGACGCCAGCCGCCTGGGGTGCCGTAGCTCCCTTGGGGATGGTCCAGGCGCGCGACTCCTTCTCCCCCGCCGTCAGGTAGGTCTGCAGCCCCAGGGTGTCAAACCCCACCCGCGCCAGCTTGTCCAGGCCTGACTCCTCCTGACCGCTCTCACGCAGCAGCTCCGCTGCCTCCTGCGGCTCCAGCTCGACAAGCTCGGCCTCGAACTGGGCGTCCAGGAACACCGCCTCCGCTGGCGCCACCAGCCCGCGCAGCTCGGCCTGGCGCGCCTGGTCGCTCATGCCCTCGTCGTCCATGTTGAAGACGTAGATGAACGGCTTAGTGGTCATGAGCTGGAAGCTGCGCAGCACGTCGCGGTCCAGCCCGGCCGCCTCTGCCCCGGCCGACAGCAGGCTGCCCTCCCCCAGGACCTCCAGGGCGGCCTTGGCGGTCTCCAGCACCACGGCCTCGGTCTTCTTGCCCCGGACCTCCTTCTCCAGGCGCGGGAGAGCCTTCTCCAGAGTCTGGATGTCAGCCAGCACGAGCTCGGTGGCGATAGTCTCGATGTCGCTGGCAGGGTTGACCTGCCCGTCCACGTGGACCACGTCAGGGTCGGCAAATGCACGGGTCACCAGGCAGATCGCGTCGGCCTCACGGATACTGGCCAGGAACTGGTTGCCCAGTCCCTCCCCCTCGCTGGCGCCGCGCACGATCCCGGCGATGTCCACAAAAGAGACGGTGGCGGGCACCACCCGCGCCGAGCCGAACATCTCGGCCAGCCGGTCCAGGCGCGGGTCCGGCAGCGGCACGACCCCGACGTTGGGGTCGATCGTCGCAAACGGGTAGTTCGCGGCCAGGACGGTCGCGCGGGTCAGGGCGTTGAACAGGGTGGACTTGCCCACGTTGGGCAGCCCGACGATTCCAATGGTGAGTGCCACGCCCCGGAGTCTAGGCCAGGCCCCACCCCGAGCCACAAACGACCAGCCCCGCCACGTCTGCACACCTTCAGCCGGACCCGCCCCACTCCACCCCGATCTTTCCTGATCCTCGGCCGGGCCTGGCCTTGTCACGGCACCTACGACGTGCAGCACGGACCAGGACTGAATTCATGTCAGTGACCCGTGGTGCACTATACCCATGACTATCTCTGCCGGGTCCCTCGTGATCCTCCTGCTCCTGGTCTGCGCCACCAGCCTGGCCCTGGGCTACACCCTGGCCGTGGCCCGCATCTCCGTCCGCCGCTCCCAGCACGACCCCAGGCAGGACTCCCGGCACGAGGAGACCGCCCGTCTCCAGGTGGAGGCGGCGTCCTGGCGCGCCCGCGCCGAGGAGCTCTCCGCTCGCGCCAGCCTGGCAGAAGAGCGCGCCGAGCGGGACGGGGCGGTGCTGCGCGCCCTGGCCCCGGTCCGCAGCCAGCTGGAGCAGGTCGGCGCCCGCGTGGAGTCCCTGGAGAAGCAGCGTGCCCAGCAGCACGCCGCCCTGGCCGAGCAGCTGCGGGAGACCGCTCGTGCCGAGCGGGACCTGCAGCGCACCACGACCTCCCTGGAGGGGGCACTGCGCTCCCGGTCCGCCCGCGGGATGTGGGGGAGGTCGAGCTGGCACGCATCCTGGAGGCCTCTGGGATGATGCGGCACGTGGACTTTGCCGAGCAGCGCACCGTAGGCTCGCTGGTCCAGCAGCGCTCAGGCAGGCCTTCCAGCGCCGACGCCCCTCGTCCCCTTCCCACCTGGAAGGCGCGGAGCTCGCCCGGCCCGACGTCGTCATCCACCTGCCGGGCGAGGGGTACCTGGCCCTGGACGCCAAGGTACCCATGGACTCCTACCTGGAGGCCGCCAGGCTAGGAACAGCCACCCAGGAGGAGCAGGACCGCCGCACCGCTCTGCTCACTGCCCATGCCAAGGCCCTGCGCTCCCACGTCGACCAGCTCGCCTCCCGCCGCTACGATCGCGCGCTGGGCAGCTCGCCTGAGATCGTCGTCCTCTTTGTCCCGGCCGAGCCAGTCCTGGCCGCAGCTTTGGAGACGGACACCTCCCTGATGGAGCATGCCCTGGAGCGCGGGGTGGCACTGACCTCCCCCGCCTCGCTGCTCGCCCTACTGCGCACCTGTGCCACTGCATGGGCACGCACCGCCGTCAACGACGACGCCCGGGACCTGCTGGAGCTGGGCCGCACCCTGTACGACCGGCTGAGCACGCTCGCCCGCCACCTGGACGACCTGGGCCGGGCACTGCGTCGTAGCGTCAGCGCGTACAACAAGACCGTGGGGTCCCTGGAGAACCGGCTGCTGGTCACCGCCCGGTCCCTGGAAGTCGTGGGAAGTGAGCCGCACTCGCCGACCCCGATCGGTCCCGACGAGGCCCAGCTCCGCTCCCTGACCGCAGCCGAGCTCTCAGGAGCAGATCAGCAGGAAGAAAGCCAAACGGCAGAAACGTACAGCAGGGAGGTTGAGACCAGAGCAGACAGGGTCGTAGAAGAGTGAAGACCACAGCCTCACCCCCCGCCCATCACTACAAGACCGACTCACCGATCACCGCTGCCCGCCTCGACCCTGACCCCGGATACGTCCACCTGCTCCAGAGGCACCACACGGGACCCGGTTACCAGACGGTGCCCCAGCCAGACCAGGAAGAATACCGGCAGCCCGATGTAGGAGGACAGCACCCGTACCACCTCCCCTGGAAGACCGCCTCATAGTTCTGCCCCAGGACCACCGCCACGCACAGGGTGAAGGCCACAACCGGCCCAGGGGAAACAACGGCGCACGGTAGGGCAGGTCAGCCGGATCGTTACCCTGGAGCACGTAGGCGCGCCGGAACCGCAGGTGGCACACGGCGATCCCCAGCCAGACCATGAACCCGGACAGAGCGGACACGTTGAGCAGCCAGGTGTAGGCCGTGTCCTGCCCCACCACCGCGGTGAGGAATCCTGCGCCACCCACCGCGGCCGTCGCCCCCAGGGCACGCACCGGCACGCCCCGGCGGTTGACATAGGCAAACCAGACAGGCGCCTGTCCCTGCAGGGCCATGGAGTGCAGCATCCGGGTGGAGGCGTACAAGCCCGAGTTGCCCGCGCTGAGCACCGCAGTCAGGATCACCGCGTTCATCACCGCTGCTGCCGCAGCGATCCCGGCCCGGGCAAAGACCAGTGTGAACGGCGAGTAGGACACGTCCTCGGTCCCAGTGCGCAACAAGTTGGGGTCCGTATAGGCCACCAGGGTTCCCACCACCGCGATCGCCCCGATGTAGAACAGCATGATCCGCCAGAACACGGTGCGGATGGCGCGCGGCACGTCACGGCGCGGGTCACGGGCCTCACCGGCTGCCACTCCCACCAGCTCGGTGCCCTGGAAGGAGAAGCCGGCGATCATGAACACCGAGACCACCGCCAACGCTCCCCCGTGAAAGGGCGCGTCCCCCACCGTCCAGTTACTCAGCCCCTCGCTGTGGCCCCCGATGATCCCCACAATCATGGCCACACCGGCCACGAGGAACACGATGACCGTGACCACCTTGACGGCCGCCAGCCAGAACTCCCCCTCGCCGAAGGCTCGTGCCGACAGCGCGTTGAGACCGGTCAGCAGTGCCAGGAACAGCGCCGCCCACACCCAGGAGGGGACACCAGGCAGCCAGTAGGCCATGACGATCCCCGCTGCGACCAGCTCAGCCGCCACCGTGATAGCCCAGTTGAACCAGTAGTTCCACCCCATCGCGAACCCGAAGGAGGGACTGACAAACCGTGTGGCGTAGGTCTGGAAGGAGCCTGCCACCGGGACGTGCGCCGCCATCTCCCCCAGGGACTGCATGAGCAGCAGCACCATGAGCCCTACGGCCGCGTAGGCCAGGACGGCGCCCCCTGGCCCGGCCTGGGACACCGTGGCGCCCGAGGCCACGAACAGTCCCGTACCGATCGCCCCGCCGATGGCGATCATCTGCATGTGGCGGTTGGACAGGCTACGCCTGAGCCCACTGTCGTCAGGCGCAGGAGACTGGCCGGGAGAGCGGGTGCCAGCAGGGGCTTGGCCGGAAGCGGCCGTCACGGCGTCAGGTGTCTTGGCAGCGGACTTGTGTGAGGCGGGCGCCGACGTCCCGGGGCGGTGCGACATCACCCAGACAGTAGCACCTGCGCCAGGGCGCTAGCGCCAGCAGCCGCAGATCTTCGAGAGTCCCAGGGGCACAGGACAGCCCGAGGCCTGGAAGTCGTCTCTGACGACAGGGCCTCCGAGAGGCCCGCAACCCGGGAGACTCTCACCGGCACACCGCGCCCACTAGGCAGAGCACCTACGGGGCACCGTGGTGGTCTACACAGGGGCGGTCATGACCCTGGCACCAGGCAGAGCACCTACGGGGCACCGGCTCAGCAGGTGTGGTCCGCTACCGGCTGACGGCGCCCGTGCAACGGCTGCCCTCCCGTCGCGCCCGCTGCGGCCTTGAGGTCAGCACGCAGGTTCTTCGGCAGGGAGAAGGAGATCTTCTCCGTGGCGGTCCGCACCTCCTGCACGTCGGTGAAGCCAAGCTCGGCCAGGCGGTCGATGACCTCGCGCACCAGGATCTCCGGCACGGAGGCCCCCGATGTCAGGCCCACGGTCTGGACCCCCTCCAGCCACGCCGGGTCGATCTCCGCGGCGTAGTCGACCCGGTGCGAGGCGGCAGCCCCCGCATCCAGAGCCACCTCCTTCAGGCGCACCGAGTTGGAGGAGTTCCCCGAACCCACAACGATCATGAGGTCAACCTGGGGGGCGATCTCCTTGACCGCCGCCTGCCGGTTCTGAGTGGCGTAGCAGATGTCGTCCCCGGGCGGGTCGGTCAGCGCGGGGAACCGCTCCCGCAGGAGACGTACCGTCTCCATGGTCTCGTCCACGCTCAGGGTGGTCTGACTGATCCACACGACCTTCTCCGGGTCGCGGACGGTGACCTGGTCCACCTCGTGGGGACCATTGACCACCTGAATATGGTCGGGCGCCTCCCCCTGGGTCCCCTCGACCTCCTCGTGGCCGGTGTGCCCCACCAGGATGATGTCGTAGTCGCCCTTGGCGAAGCGCACCGCCTGCTTGTGCACCTTGGTCACCAGCGGGCAGGTCGCGTCAATGGTGTCCAGGTTTCGGGCCGCCGCCTGCTCGTGCACCGCCGGGGAGACGCCGTGGGCGGAGAAGACCACGCGCGCGCCCTCAGGCACCTCATCAGTCTCGGAGACGAACACCGCGCCCCTCCGCGACAGGGCCTCTACCACGTACTTGTTGTGGACGATCTCCTTGCGTACGTAGATGGGTGCGCCGTAGTGCTCCAGGGCCTGCTCGACGGCGTCAACCGCCCGGTCCACCCCGGCACAGTAGCCCCGGGGAGCAGCCAGCAGCACCTTCCTGCCCTGCTGCCCGGAGCCGGGCCGAGGCGTCTGAGCAGCCACAGCCGGGTCGTTCGTCCCACGTGTCACGGTCACGTCCCCACTGTGCCACAGGGCCACCCACAGGTGCAGTGACAGACGTGGCACAGTGACGGACGTGGCACAGTGGGGCACGTGACGTCTCACCCTCCTCACCCGCCGTCCAGCGGCCCCACCGCCTCAGGCCCCGCCTCGGCGCCTACTCAGCCTGCCAGCCCCTCCGGCCGGGCCGACTCCCTCAGCCCCTCCGGCCGGGCCGGCCTAGCCACAGGGGCGCGCGAGCTGGCGCCCCGCGCCAACCTCACCACTGCGGACAACCCGTGGCCGCTGCGGCTGCTGTCGTCCAAGATCGAGGAGTACGTCTCCCGCATGACCGAGGTGTGGGTGGAGGGCCAGGTGGTCCAGCTCTCCCGCCGCCCCGGAGCACGGATGGTCTTCCTCACCCTGCGTGACACCGACGCCGACGCCTCCATGTCAGTGTCGATGTACGCCCGCGCTCTGGACGCCGTCCTGGCCCGTAGCGGCGCCCAGCTCTCCGAGGGCGCCCGCGTGGTGGTCCACGCCCGGCCGGTCTTCTGGACCAAGCGTGGTTCCCTGCAGCTCCAGGCCGATGACGTCCGCCCCGTGGGGGTGGGCGACCTCCTGGCACGCATTGAGCAGCTGCGCCGACTCCTGGCCGCCGAGGGCCTTTTTGACGCCGAGCGCAAGCAGCCCCTGCCGTTCCTGCCCCGCCGGGTGGGCCTGGTGTGCGGGCGGGCCGCCAAGGCTAGGGACGACGTCCTGGTCAACTCCCGGCTGCGCTGGCCTGGTCTTCCCTTCGAGGTCCGTGAGGTCGCCGTCCAGGGCAGCCAGGCCGTGCCTGAGGTCACCCGGGCCCTGCGCGAGCTCGATGCTGTAGAGGACGTTGACGTCATCGTCGTCGCCCGCGGCGGCGGGGCTGTGGAGGACCTTCTGCCCTTCTCCGACGAGGGCCTGGTACGTGCCGCCGCCGCCTGCCGTACCCCGTTGGTCTCCGCGATCGGCCACGAGACCGACTGCCCCCTGCTGGACCTCGTGGCCGACTACCGAGCCTCTACCCCCACCGACGCCGCCCGGCGGATCGTACCCGACCTGTCCCAGGAGACTTCCGGCCTGGACTCGGCCCGTGAGCGCCTGCGCTCCCTGATGACCACGCGCCTGGACGCCGAGCAGACCGCCCTGGACCAGCTGCGTGCCCGCCCGGTGCTGGCTGAGCCCACCTCGATCGTCAGCGTCCGCCTGAGCGAGCTGGACCAGGCCCGCGACCGGCTGCGTCGTGCGCTGAGCCACCACCTGTCCCTGGCGGCGGCGGACCTGCGGGCCGAGCACGCCCGCCTGACCGCCCTGTCCCCCCAGGGCGTGCTGGAGCGCGGCTACGCGATCCTGCGCACCCCAGGGGGCACGGTCATCACCGGCGCCGAGGACATCAAGAAGGGCGACCTCATTGAAGGCATCCTCGCACGCGGCCGCATGGTGGCCCAGGTCGTCGGGGCGACCAGGCCAGTCGGCAGCCCCGGGACCACCGGGAGCAATGGCGAGGAGGAGTGAGCCGCGCAGCGAACTGGTCAGATAGGGAAGGCAGACAGCGGGAACTACAGGAACCGGGCTGGCCACCTGCCGTGACGTGCGACAATCGGGGGCGTGAGCACTGAGCCGTCTTCCACGTCACCCTCCCAGACCAGGGGAGCCTCCGACCCGTCGCCGCAGTACGACCAGGCCGACAACCTGTCTGGTGGCACGCCTGATGACCTGCCCAGCGATGTCGCCACCCTGACCTATGAGCAGGCCCGGGAGGAGCTGGTCGCCGTCGTCGGCCGTCTTGAGGCGGGCTCGGTACCGCTGGAGGACTCCCTGGCCCTGTGGGAACGGGGCGAGGCCCTGGCCCAGCGGTGCCAGGCCTGGCTGGACCAGGCTCGCGCCCGGCTGGCCGCCGTGGACAACCGCGCAGCCAGCACACACGAGGGCGTCTCCGAGCCTCCGCAGTGACCTGCGACTCCGAGGCTGCATCGCTGCACCGGCTGCCATGCCGCCAGCCGTCCTGCCAGCCGCGCCCTCACAGCACCAGCCACCAGCCCAAACCGGAGCGGCCAAGACACCCCGTCGGGACGACGATGTCGCTAGGCTGTGCCTACCTGCCCGCCACGACGCACCATCGAACCCCGGTCCAGCACGAAGGAGTCAGCATGACCGCCCCGGCCGCCAAGGAACCGCCCTGTCTATCGGAGAGGCACTGGTCGACGTTGTTATCCACCCCGGGCAGGAGCCCGTGGACATCCCCGGAGGGTCTCCGGCCAACGTCGCCCTGGGACTGGCCCGGTTAGGCCGTGACACCGAGCTGACCTGCTGGATCGGCACCGACGAACGCGGCCAGGCAGTGCGCTCCCACCTGGAGGCTGCTGGCGTCCGTCTGAGCGCAGGGGCTGACGGCGCGGCCCGTACCTCCACGGCCCAGGCCACCATCGGGGAGGACCGGGCCGCCACCTACGTCTTTGACCTGGACTGGAACCCGCCCTATCCCTCCCGCCCGAAGGGGCCGAGCCTCCCCTCCTGGTCCACACCGGGTCGATCGCCGCCGTGCTGGAGCCGGGACGCTCCACCGTGGAGCAAGTGCTGCGCGACTACCGTGCCACCTCCACCATCGCCTACGACCCCAACGCCCGCCCCCAGCTCATGGGCAGCCCCGAGCACGCCCGCACGATCGTCGAGCGCATCGTCGCTCTCGCCGACCTGGTCAAGTGCTCCGACGAGGACATCGCCTGGTTCTACGGCCCCGATGCCGACATGGAGGAGGTGCTGCGCCGCTGGCTGGACCTGGGGGCCGCCGTGGTCGTCGTGACCCGTGGCAAGAAGGGAGCGCTGGCGCTGACTGGCTCCGGTCTGCGTGTGGAGGTACCTGCCGATCCTGACGTCGTCGTCGCTGACACTGTGGGGGCCGGCGACTCCTTCATGGGTGGCCTGGAGGACGCCCTGTGGAGCGAGGACCTGGTGGGGGCCGACCGACGCGAGGCCCTGCGAGCCGTGGACGAGGCTGCGCTGGAGAGGATCGTGCGTCACGCCGCCCGGATCGCCGATATCACGGTCGCGCGTCCCGGCGCCAACCCTCCCACCCGGGCCGAGCTGGGCTGAGGGGCCGCCCCTCACAGCAGAGACGGGGCACGGAGGCGGGAGCGGGCAGCCGTCCTGCGGCCCGGGTGCCCTGCGCTCCCGAGCTCGGCCGGAGCCCGGACTGGACAGACAGCCCTGAGACCAGGGCACCCGGGGCTAGGCGAAGAACTCCTCGTCCACCTCCAGGAGCCGGAGGGTCTCGTAGGGCCTGACCCCGACGCCGTAACACATCATCAGCGAGGCCAGGGCCTCGCCGTCAACCAGCAGGACACGGCTGGTGGCCCGCTGCGCGTGCGTCCACGCCTCCGCTGTCAGACGCCCGGTGGTGACGAACATTCCTTGCACCAGTCCCCGTCGCTGGACCTCTCGGACGAAGGCCTGAACGACGGGACGGCCCGTCGGCATCCCCATGGGGGCAAGACGCTTGGCCTGCAGGTAGATGCGGCTCAGCCCGAGCGGGTCATCGTCGATCACGGCCTCGACACCCCCGTCCTGGGTAAGCTCCAGCAGCGGCCTGCGCCCCTGCACGCCGTACCCCATAGCCTCCAGGAGCGTCAGCAGTGTCGTCCCAAACGCCTCCAGGTCCTGGGCATGAAGCCGCTGGAGCAGCTCGGTCGTCACCGTCTCCCGGAGACGTTCCAGCCCGTCACCAATCTGGTGCACCGCAGCAACCGTGGTCGTGCGTCCACCGGGCTCCTCGACGAGCGGGCGGGCTCGCTCGTGCCTGCCCGCCGAGCGCCGCCTGGTCGCGGCGTAGTCAGCCAGCTCCTCCACCTCCGCCTGGGTGAGGCCGTCAGGAAACTCGGCCAGGATCTGGCGTCCGGTCTCAGTGATGCGGTACTGGCCGCGCGAGGGCCGCTCGACAGCATCGGCGCGAGCCAGGTGGGCCACGGCCAGGGACACGCGTCCGTCACTGGCACTGTGCCCCGACAGTGCCGCAGCAGGCGCCTGAAGGTGACGCGCCAAGTCCTCACCAGTGAGAACCTGGCGCAGGACCCTCAGCTGCTGCACCCTGCCGTCGTTGAGCAGGCGCAGGAGAGGAACCAGAAACTGCTCCCACGTGGGCTGGGCATCCTGCTGTGCCGTATCGGCCGTCTCAGCCTGGATCGCTCGTGTTCCGTCGTCCTCGGGCAGGGCTGCGATGACCATGGCCAGAGTCTAAGGGCGCCCGGAAGCACTGGCAGGCAAGGTCGACGGGCTTACGACACGGGCACGGCCCACCGTGCCATCCCCGTCACGACAGCGCCGGAGCCCGCAGCAGCCCCGCCGCCTCACCGCCCCAGGCGACGCTCCCGTCCGGTGTAGTCGCGCAGGGCGCGCAGGAAGTCGATGCGACGGAAGGCAGGCCAATTCACATCGCAGAAGTAGAACTCGGAGTGTACCGACTGCCACAGCATGAAGCCCGACAGCCGCTGCTCCCCGGAGGTACGGATGAGCAGGTCAGGGTCGGGCAGACCTCTGGTGTAGAGGTGGGCGGTGATGTCCTCCTCGCTCAGTGAGGCGGCCACATCCTCCAGACTGGCCCCCTCCTCAGCCCTCTCCCGCAGCAGGTTCCGCACGGCATCAGCAATCTCCTGGCGCCCCCCGTAGCCGACGGCGATATTGACCTGGACCCGCCTGGCCTCCTGGGCACCACCACCCTGGGACTCGGCATCCACCGCCTCCTGCAGGCGTAACGCCACAGACTCTGGAAGCAGCTCGACAGCGCCTACCAGGCGCAGTGTCCACCGCCCGGTGGCAGCAAGCTCCCTCACGGCCTGGACAATAATGTCCAGAAGAGGGCGGAGCTCAGCCGGGTCACGGGAGAGGTTGTCCGTGGACAACAGCCACAGGGTCACGACGCGCACCCCCGACTGCTCTGCCCAGCCGAGGAACTCCCGGATCTTGTCCGCCCCGCGCTTGTGACCGTGGGCGGTTCCAAAACCCATGGACTTCGCCCACCGGCGGTTGCCGTCAAGAATGACACCCACGTGGTGCGGGACCCGGGTCGGGTCAACCCGCGCGGCCAGACGGCGCTCGTAGAGGTTGTAGACGATGCTGTCGCCTGCCATACCGCTCCTTCCGCGTGGGTGTCCTGGGACCTTCCCAGCAGCCCTCTCACCACCCCCAGAGAGGGCCCGGGGCCTCTCAGCACCCCGGTGCGGAACCTGACGGGTGCTGCCCAGGTCCAACGGTAGCGTGGACCCGCCTCCACGCGCCCCGTCATGGTCCGTGCAGTAACAGGGCACCTGTCAGGAGCCTACCGGGAGGATGTGTCAGGCACCTCGTCGCGCAACTCGCAGCAGGTCCAGGAACCTACGCTAACGTAACCTGCGTACTCGTAGCCTCGCCTGTCGGCACGGACCAGCCCAACCTGCACCCAGGAGATCCAGGAGGACACCCATGGGCGGCCCTGCAGCAAGACAGCCCCGCCGTCGGCCCCTCGCGGCGGAGACACGCGGCACCCTCAATGCCACCGCCTCGCTGCTTATCACGGTCAAGCCCCGTCTACGCGGCTGGATCCACGCCGCCACTGCTCCCCTCGCCCTGGCTGCCTGCACCGCACTGACAGTCCTCGCCCCAGGAGCGACCCTGACCTGGGCCTGCGCCGTCTACCTCACCTGCTCCCTGCTGCTGTTCACCAACTCTGGTATCTACCACATCGGCAGCGGCCACTGGTCACGACGCGTTACCGCAGTCCTGCGCCGTATTGACCACGCCAACATCTACCTGCTGATCGCCGGAACCTACACTCCCCTGTCCGTGGCACTCCTGCCCTCACCAACCGCGGCCCTGGTCCTGGGCATCGTCTGGGTCGGCGCCGTCGTCGGGACAGCCACGAACCTGGTGTGGATGAGCGCCCCCCGCTGGTTTACCACTGCTCTCTACCTGGTGCTGGGTGGGTCGCGGTCTGGTTCCTGCCACAGTTCTGGAGCACCGGAGGCCCGGCGGTCGTGTGGCTGCTCATGGCAGGAGGGACGATCTACACGGTAGGTGCCGTGGTGTACGCACGCAAAAGGCCCAACCCCTTCCCCGGTGGTTCGGGTTCCACGAGATCTTCCACGCCTGCACCGTGGCGGCCTGGGCCTGCCACTACACCGCCTGCCTCCTGGCTGTGCTCTGAGCCGACCGCTCTCTCGGACACGACCACTGCAGGCGGGGATGTACCACTAGTCTCACTTTCTGCGTCCGTGCAGGTCACAGCAGGAAATCCGGAGTCATCCAGTTGCCGTGCACTCGAGTTTCTCAGCGATCTCCCAGATTACGGCGTAGACTCGCCCCTTAAGCCCGCTTGGTCCCCGCCCAGCACGACCGAGCGTCGCTCTCGTCCCCGTGCTGCCGCCAGCGGGAGCGTGATGCCACCACCCGACCACTTCAGGAGGACGTATGTCTGAGCAGACGCAGGGTACCTGGCTCACCCAGGAGGCTTTTGACCGACTGGCCGCCGAGCTGGAGCACCGTAGGACAACAGAGCGCAAGGAGATCGCCCAGCGGGTCGAGGCCGCCCGCCAGGAGGGCGACCTTCGGGAGAATGCCGGTTACCACGCAGCCCGGGAGGAGGCAGGCCTCAACGAGGCCCGCATCATCCAGCTGGAAGAGACCCTGGACAACGCCCAGATCGGCCAGGCCGCCGACGACGGAACCGTCTCCGCGGGCACCATCGTCTCGGCGAGGCTCGCCGGCAAGGACCAGGTCTTCGCCCTGGGAGGCCAGGAGATCACCGCCGACGTTCCCGACGGCGTCAAGGTGTTCTCACCGGACGCCCCGCTGGGGCAGGCACTTATGGGGCACCGCGCTGGCGACACCGTCTCCTACGAGGCGCCCAACGGACGTACGATCTCCGCAGAGATCCTCGACGTCCGAAGGGTATGAGCACCGGACCCGGTGCTGCACCCCGCCCGGGTGCACGGGTGAGCGCCACAGCCAGCCGTGCACCCGGGACTGTGTCGCTGCTGTCACCCTGCTCCTGGTAGCGCACAACCAACTGCGAGTCCAGGGGCTACAGTGTGCCTATGACTCCGGAACCAGCCCGCCCTTCCCGAAGCACCACGCTTCCCGGCCGTGAGTACCCGGTACTGCCCGATCCTGGTAACCACGTAGTACTCGGCACTCCGCTAGACGGCCCTTGGCCTGAGGAGTCCCAGGTCCTCTACCTGGCTGGTGGCTGCTTCTGGGGCGTGGAGCGCTTTCTGTGGCGGCAGGAGGGTGTGGTCTCCACAGCCGTGGGCTATATGGGCGGGACGACTCCCAACGCCACCTACCAGGAGGTGTGCACCGGCGCCACCGGGCACGCAGAGGCCGTCCGGGTCGTCTATGACCCCGCCGTCTGCGGCGAGGGTGGTCAGTCCTTGCTCAAGGTCTTCTGGGAGAACCATGACTCCACCCAGCTCAACCGCCACGGCAACGACATCGGCACCCAGTACCGCTCTGCCGTGTGGACCACGACCCCTGCCCAGCACGCCACGGCCCTGGCACTAAGACAGGCTTTCCAGGGAGAGCTGACCCGCCTGGGCCGGGGCCGGTGCGTCACGACCATCGACCCCGCCGACCAACTGTACGCGGACTTTGGCGGGCCGTTCTACCTGGCGGAGGACTACCACCAGGGCTACCTGCACAAGAACCCTGGCGGATACTGCAACCACGGCCCGCACGGCGTGACCTGCCCGGTGGGCGTCGCTAACCTGCCTGCCCAGGTAGACGTGCTCCCGCCGCAGGCTGTTTAAGGCTGCCTAGACGATACCTCCCTCTGCGCGCAGCCGCACCTCCCGGGCAACAAAAACGTCATAGGGCAACCTGGCACCGTGTTGTCCTATGACGTTTCCGTTGCCGGGGCCTGACTACCATCGCTTAGCCACAGGAACGACCCCGATCCCGGCAAGCCGTTGACACATTTGTCTCCCACCATCACTCCATGCGTGCATCCACGTCCACCGCGCTACCCCCAGCCCCTCAGCACGGATAGCGTCCTCCCGAAGCTTCTCGTTCCAGAGGACATCCTCCGGATCTGCCCCGAAAGAGGTCGAGCGGTACTTGACGCGACCATCGAACTCGCCCGCAGCCTGGATGCCGGGCCAGAAGTAGTCCAGCACGTACCTCTGCCCAGCTGCGTGCACGGTAACCTGCAGCTCAGGCTGGGGCAACATATTCTCCCACACACGCACTCGGGACATAGACTCACCAGGGGACTCGGAGCGGCCATCAGCCAGGTGTACCGCGCACCGGGCGCGTGCCGCCCCGTAAGAGCCTGCGGGAAGACGTTCCAACGCCGCCCTGAGGTTCTTGGGGCCGCACATACCCTGGTTCAGGGCCGCGTCCATAGCAGCGACTCCCGCCATGACCCCATGCCATCGAGCAAGATCAACCAAGGTGTCCGGGAGCACGGCTACCGCCTGGTCGCCCACACGCACTACATCGACCTCCTCACGGGCTAGATGACGACGTAGCAGGGAGGTGTACGCCCGCCCTCGACGCCTGACTATCACGTCGACCCGTCGCGGCGCTGCTCCGACTAGGGGGAGCCCATAAGCAACAACAGCCGAAGCCCCCGACAGGACAAGGTCAGATCCGTACCTGCGCCGGGCCGCAGCGATGAGGAAGCGCTGTCGATCCTGCGGTGCTGCGATCTGCCAGGCTCCGCGCGGGGCGTAGACACCGGAGGCGACACGTATCCAGTCATCGCTGAGGTCCGGCCGAGCGCAGGGGCAGCCGTCCAGGCCAAGGTCACGTCGCAGCAGCGGCACAAGCCGAGCCTCGCCCCGCTCGGGTACCCCGGTAGTCGGCTCGGTCGCAGCCGGTAGACGGCGGTGCTGAGAAGCAGTCATATACGCATGCTGCAACCACCCCGAAGCGAACGCGCAGCGCGGTCCAGGCGCTGTGGAGAGAAGACGCGTTCCGAACACATGTGGAGAGGAGGCATCTTCCCGGACTCGGCTAACGGCCTGCTCTTCTCTCTTCTGCCACTCCGCCACGCCGTGGCTGCAGCCGCACCTCCCGGGCAACAAAAACGTCATAGGACAACCTGGCACCGTGTTGTCCTATGACGTTTCCGTTGCCTGAACCGACCTGCGCACCTGGGACCAGACGGCTCAGGCCAGCTCCAGACCCCGGTAGCGGCTGACGACAGCCGCGACATCCACCATCCGAGGACGTACCAGAAAGGCTGGCCGGTCCCAGGGACCCTGGGCAAAGGCATCCAGGCTCTCGTCGTCCAGCAGCGCCTCCAGGTCCCGGAGGCACTCGTCCAGCGAGGACTCCCCGTCAAAGCGCTGCTCCAGCAGTGCCCGCAGGGCGTAGGCCAGCGCCTCGGCCTGCCCCGGGTCCACGACACCGGCCACATCGGAGATATCGATCTCCTCACGGTCCAGGACCACAGCCCGGGTGCCCAGCGCCCGCGTGCGCGAGGGCCCCCGCCTGGTTCGCGGCGGAGCAGGACGCGGAAGCCGCGCCGTTGGGGCAGGGAAGTCCTCCAGGGCAGTCAGGGCACGAGGCTGGTCGGCCGCCACCTGCCGCGCCTGGTCGGTGGCGTCACGCAGGTGGTAGGAGTCCATAAGCAGGACCCGGTCGGCCACGTCCAGGTAGTCCCCGGACCCACCCATGACCATGACCGTGGAGACCCCGCGCGATCGGGCCAGCGCCCCGATACGGTCCACCAGGGGCGTAATGGGTTCGCGCTCGTCAGCGACAAGCCGACGCATGCGAGAGTCCCGGATCAGCAGGTTGGTGGCAGAGGTGTCCTCGTCCAGCAGCAAGACGCCCGCCCCGGCCTCAAGCGCCTCGACGATGGAGGCTGCCTGGGAGGTGGAGCCCGAGGCGTTGCGCGTGGTGAAGGAGACGGTGTCGCGCCCGCCGGGCAGGTGGGAGATGAACGGGCTGAGGTCCACCCCGGTCACCGCACGGCCGTCGGCGGCACGGACCTTGACCGCGTCGGGAAGAGTAGCCACGAGCTCGCGCCCGTCCCCGGGCACGTGCGGGTAGACTCCACGCTCCACCGCCCCCAGGAGGGTGGACTTACCGTGGTAGCCACCACCGACGACCAGGGTCACCCCGGCCCCGACGACGGCTCCGCGCACCGTCCCGGCGTGCGGCAGCTCGACCGTGGCAGCCAGGGAGTCCGGGGCAGCCAGGGGAACGCCCTCAGCCAGGGGCTCGTCACTGACTCCGGAGCGACGTGGCAGGACGGAGCCGTCGGCCAGGAAAGCCACCCAGCCCTGCTGCCGCACGACCTCCGTCAGGGCGCGGTGGTCCTCCAAGGCGGCAACGTGGGCGAGCAGGCGCTGCGCCCTCTCCCCACTCAGGTCCAGGGCTGTCTCCAGCTCGCGCACCAGGTCGCGCCCCACGATCCGGGAGGCAGCCTGCCCCTGGATGGAACGCCCCTGCGCCGGCAGAGCGATGCGGGCGCGCACCTCAATGGTCCATCCAGCCGCCGCAGAAGAGTCCTCACCACGCGCCATGCCTGAATCCACTGCGTCAGCCCCGGCGTCGGCCCCGAAGCCCCGGCGCAGGACGACGCTGGAGCGTTCCAGGATCTCCTGGCCGGGAGCCGCGATCGACAGGTCGGTACCGCGGAAGCAGGCGTGCAGCTCCCGGGTAAGGAAGTCGCTCACGGCCAGACGCCGGTCGGCAGTGGTCAGCAGCCCCTCGTCCTCAAGCAGGGCCAGCGCAGGCAGGTCCGCTGGCACGTCCACGTGGACCCGCGTGGGTGGAGCGAAGGGATCAGGCTGGACCTTGTCGACGTGGAGGACCCAGCCCCCAGGCGCCTCGTAGCGCCCCACAATGGCCTTGTACGCGGCGTAGGAACGGCCGTCCAGGGCACGGAGGTGGCCCACGAGGTCCGTCAGAAGACCGTCACGCGGCTCATCACGGTCACGGCGACCACCCTGGCGGTCACCCCGGTAATCACGGTAATCACGGTAATCACGGTAATCACGGTAATCACGGTAGCCGCCGTGACCGCGTCCGTCCCGGCGGTCATAGCCACGGCTGTCACGGTATCCCTGACGGGAGCGGCCCCCGTCCCTGCGCTCACTTCTGCCACTTGGCCTGCCCCGGTACCCCTCGCGCTCACTCATACCCGCACCCTACCTGCGCGCCAAACCTGCACCTGCGAGGACATCCTGAGAGGACATGACGCGCACTTGCCCGTACTTGCCGCACATCGTCAGACTTCTGCCCGGCCCAGGTGACCAACGAGCCAGCGCCCCTGCGCAGGTCCAAGTCACCCCATGCGCCAAAGCGAGGCCGAAGATTGCATCACAGTCTCAGGCTGAGGCGTCGAAGGCTCTGTGGACAGCATCAGTGAGACGGTCCAGGAGGGCTGAGCGCAGGCGCCATCGGTACCAGGTCAGCTCGCGTCCCACCGGTACCAGCCCCGGGACAGGCACCAGACCGGGGTTGCGTGCCGCCTGGGACCGAGTCAGGAGTCCCCAGCCCATGCCTGCCAGGAGCGCCTGGGTGTAGGCCTCCGCCCCGGGCACGTTCGGCCCGGGAAGGCCCGGCGGCAGCCCCGATGCCTCTAGCACCAGGTCCTCCAGGTCGTCGACCGCGTCGAAGCGCAGGACAGGAAGCCGTGACAGGCGCGATTCCTCCGACCCGTCCGGAACGCCACAGCCTCCGCCCCTGTCCAGACCCACCCCCTCCAGGAGAGCGGGTACGGCTACCGGGAGATAGGACACCTTGCCCAGGGGCTCGCTGCGGCACCCTGCCACGGGCCCGGAGCCTGCCGAGACGGCCGCCATGACACTGCCGTCTCTCAGGAGCTCGGCTGTGCGCCCCTCGTGAGCAGCTACCAGCCGCAGCCGCACGTCGGACCACCGGGCAGCCTCAGTGAAGACCGCCGGAAACCACGTCGCCAGCGAGTCCTCGTTGACAGCCACAGGCAGCTCGACGGGTCCTTCTCCCCGCCCTCCCGGGTCCCCCGCCTCAGCCTCCAGCCCCAGCTCTGTGGTCATCTCCCCGGCCAGAAGCTGTTGCTGGCGCGCGTAGCGCAGGACTGTCGCACCCGTCTCAGTGACCGTCGACGGCGCACCTCGACGTAGGAGTACCCGACCCAGCCCAGACTCCAGTGCCCGAATGCGCTGGGACACCGCCGAGGTGGACACTCCCAGGCAACTTGCCGCACGGTCGAAGGAACCGGTGTCCGCCACGGCTACGAGGGCCGCCATCTGGTCCGGGTGCATGAAGACGTTCTTCACGATATGAAGACTATCGCGCTTGGCTTCACTTCGTCGAGACTCTAGCGTCGTTCCCATGGATCTCATCTCCCCCGCCCTCACCGGCTTCGGTACCGGTCTGGGCCTCATCGTCGCCATCGGCGCCCAGAACGCCTGGATCCTGCGCCAGGGCGTGCGCCGTGAGCACATCGGCCTGGTTATCACGATCTGCACCGCATCCGACGTGGTCCTCATCCTCGTCGGCACCGGCGCGGTGAACGCGGTGTCCTCCATGGCTCCCTGGGTGCTGGAGGTGCTGCGGTGGGGCGGAGTGGTCTATCTGCTGGGCTTCGCTCTTACCTCCTTCCGCTCCGCCCTCAGGCCCTCCAGCCTCGAGGCCGACACGACCAGGCCCGCCACCTCGGTCGCGGTGACGACGCTGGCACTGACCTGGCTCAATCCTCACGTCTACCTGGACACCGTCCTCATGATGGGCTCGGTGACCAACCAGTTCGGCCCAGCCCGGTGGGTAGCCGCCGCAGGCGGGATCGCGGCCTCGGCGGTGTGGTTCACCGGGCTAGGACTGGGTGCGCGCGCCTTGTCTCGGCCCCTGACCCGGCCCGCGACCTGGCGGGTGCTGGACGTCCTCGTGGGGGTTGTCATGGTCACGGTGGCTGTGCATCTGGTCGCAGCAGGGTAGGGCGCCCCACCCGAGCCCGGGCGCGTCATTCAGGGCTGTCAGGACTACGCGTCATCGTCGGGGCGCCCCATCCGTACCCGGGCGCGGCAGGCATGCAGGTACCTACTGGTCCGGTTGGGTAAGACATACCGATTGGGACCCGCCAGAGAGCCTGCGACGCACAACGCTGCGGCTCGCTCCTACCCGACTTCACTAAAAAGAATTGTCTCAGTTGGAGGCTCCCCGTGAGACCGGCCGGTGACCAGCAGCCCCTCCCGGCCCAGGATAATCAGCCGCATTCCCAGGGCTTGAGAGAATTTTTGTTATCAGGCCGTCATATGCTCCAGGTGAGCCGTGCTGACACCCCGCACGGTGATATCTCGACCCGGCAGAAATCAGGCACTAACGTCAGACCCTGTTAGGCAGCACGCATAGTGTGCTCACGTCTTTGAGGAAGAATCAGGAGCATCAACCATGGCCAGCAACAACGTGATTGCCGTGACCTTCTCGGAGGAGTCAAAGGCCTACCAGGCGTTCAGCGAGCTGCGTCAGGCCTCTGAGCAGGAGAGGATAGGCCTGGTAGGAGCGGCCGTCGTCGAACGCACCGCAGACGGGCAGCTGCGCATCCGGGACCGCAGGGACAACACTGCCGACTACGGGGTCGCCACCGGAAGCCTGATCGGGATGCTGATCGGCGTGCTGGGCGGACCACTGGGCATGCTTCTGGGCTGGGGCGCGGGAGCACTGATCGGCAGCTCGGTCGATATCAGGCGCGCGGACCGCGGCGCTGAGGTCCTTGCGGAGTTCTCCCAGGCGGTTTCCCCGGGCCAGACCGCCCTCCTGGCCGAGGTCAACGAGTTCGCCACCGAGGTCGTGGACTCCATCATGACCCCCCTGGGTGGCACCGTGCACCGCCGCAGTGTCGACGAGGTCCTCACCGAGCTGGAGTCCGCGCACGCGGCGGCCGAGGCGGCCCAGGCGGAGGCCCGCCGGGTGATGCGCGAGGAGAAGCGCACCGAGCGCAAGGAGAAGATCGAGGAGAGGATCAGCGCGCTCAGGTCCCGACTGCGCATCGGAAGCTAGCAGCGGGGCGGCACCACACCCGGTCGGGTCCCACCGGGTGCTGTCCCCGACACGGCCTCGCCCGGGGACAGCACCCTCAGACTCACCGCAGGCAGGCCAGCGCCTCGCTACGTGCGACGACCGCCTGCACCATGGCAGGCACCTCACCGTCGTGGTAGGCGGCCGGGGCAAAGGCCCCGTCAGCGACGTCAGTGTTGAGAGAGAGGTAGACCTGCGGGCTGGCGACAACCCCACCGAACCCGGTGACGATCTGCTTGAGGTGCTCCACGGCACGGATGCCGTTGGAGTAGGAGTAGCCCACCAGCCCCACCCCCTTGTTTGCCAGGGCACGCGGCTCCAGGTAGTCAATAGCGTTCTTCAGGGCTCCCGGGATGGAGTAGTTGTACTCTGGGGCCACGAACACCACCGCGTCAAAGGACTGCATCGCCTGGTTGAAGGCAGCACCAGCCTCGTTCGCGGGAGCGCCCACCATCGGGGGGAGCTCCTCTGCGAAAAGAGGGAGGTCATAGGCGGCGATATCAACCAGCTCGGCCTCAACCCCCTCGACGGCACTGGCCTGGTCCACGACCCACTGGGCAATGGAGGTAGCGATCCGGTTGGGGCGGACAGAGCCGACAACGACGGCGACACGCGTCATAGTGTTCTCCTTGCAGGACAGAAAACGAGGAAAGACAGCGGGGCACCTAGGCCTTCCTGGCGCCCACGAACCGGGACACTTGATCCATGAATTACCTTAGGACCTAATATCCAGACTTGCCAAGGTCTATTCGATGATACCCACCACAGTCACCGGCGTCCCTCTGACGTGCCCTGGCGCAACCCCACGGTCACCCCAGGGTCAGTCGGCAGCCCATTCAGCGTCCCAGGAAGAAACGGGCAGCAGGATCAGCGGTCTCCTCGTTGTAGGTGTATCCCAGGCGGTCCATGTGCTCGGTCAGCTCGGTGTCATCGGGGCCGGCAGCGAAGGCGCACAGGATGCGCCCGTAGTCGGCACCGTCGGTACGGTAGTGGAACAGGGTGATGTTCCAGCGCGTCCCCAGGACCTCCAGGAAGTGCAGCAGCGCCCCGGGGGACTCCGGGAACAGGAAGGAGAAGAGCCTCTCCGCCACCCCCGCCGCCGCGCGGCCCCCGATCATGGAGCGCACGTGGACCTTGGCCAGCTCGTCCTCCGTCAGGTCGATGGCGCTGTAGCCCGCCTCCTCCAGGTCCGCCACGATCTCAGCACGCTCCTGGTAGCCCCCGGTGGTACGCACGCCGACAAAGATCCGTGCAGGCTCGGCCTCGGTACGGCTGGCTGAGAACCGGTAGTTGAACTCGGTGACGGAGCGCCCTCCCAGCACGGCGGCGAACCGGAGGAAGGACCCCTGCTCCTCGGGGATCCTCACCCCGAGGATCGCCTCTCTCTGCTCACCGATCTCGGAGCGCTCAGAGATGTAACGCAGCTGGTGGAAGTTGAGGTTGGCCCCCGACAGGACACAGGCCAGGCGCTGGTCATGCAGGTCGTGGTCGACGGCGTAGCGCTTGAGCCCCGCCAGGGCAATGGCACCGGAGGGCTCGGAGATCGCTCGCACGTCCTCGAAGATGTCACGGACAGCGGCGGAGACCTCGTCGGAGGAGACAGTCACCACGTCGTCCAGCAGCTCAGAGCACAGCCGGTAGGTCTCCTCCCCGACACGTCGCACAGCCACACCCTCGGCAAAAAGTCCCACTCGGGTCAGGGTCACCGGCTGGCCGGCCAGGACGGCTGCGCTCAGGCAGGCCGACTCCTCGTGCTCGACACCGATGACCCTGATCTCAGGCATGAGCTGCTTGACCAGGACGGCGACCCCCGACGCCAGGCCCCCACCGCCTACAGGCACGAAGACGCAGTCCAGGTCGGCGTCCTGCTGGATGAGCTCCAGGCCCACCGTGCCCTGACCCGCGATCACCCGGGGGTCGTCAAAGGGGGCGATGTAGGTCAGGCCCTCCTCCCGTGCCGCCCGCAGCGCCTCAGCCTTGGCAGCGTCAAAGTTGTCCCCCGCCAGCCGGACCTCCCCTCCTAGCGCGCGCACGGCATCAACCTTGATCCTGGGCGTCACCGTGGGCATGACGATAAGCGCCCGCATCCCCAGCAGGGCCGCTGAGCGGGCCACTCCTTGGGCGTGGTTGCCGGCTGAGGCGGTCACCACGCCCCGCAAGCGCTCCTGCTCCCCCAAGGACCTCATGGCGTTGTAGGCACCACGGATCTTGAAGGAGTGGACGGCCTGGAGGTCCTCCCGCTTGACCTGGACCGTGCAGCCCAGACGGGAGGACAGAGCCTCCATGGGCTGGAGGGGAGTGTGCTCGGCCGCCTCGTAGACCGGGGCGCGCAGGATCTCCTTGAGGTAGTCCGACCTGGTCCAGCCGGTGGGGCCAGCAGCACTCGTCGCAGCGGTCCTGGCGGCAGGTTGCACCGCAGCAGGTTCCGTCACGACCGAGCCCGTGGTACCTCGAGGCCCGCTGCCCTGGTCGCGCCCGAGGGCGTCATCAGCCTGTGGGAAACTCACTCGAGCCACCTTAGACGATCAGGGTCAGGGGACGGAAACGAGACTCTGCACCAGGGGCGCACACCTCCCTGTGAGACCCCTGAGATCCTCAGCCAGGGAAACCGCGATGTTATGAAATCGACCACACCCGCCACCTCGTCGCCGACCGGAGCTTTTCCAGGTCCTCACAACAAGAAACCCGGGTCCAGCCACCCAGCCAAGAGAGGCGAGGATGCAGGAATGACGCCAAAACGACGGACAGTCGAGACTGAGCACGCTAGGCTGGGGACCGTCGTGAGCAAGTTGTCGACGGCTCACCACCTCCGCCACGCTGCCGTATAAATTGTGCTGACGTCGTTGGGCGGAGTCATCATCAACGGAAGGGGCCCGTGTGAGCGCACTCAGCGCAGAACACGTGTACAAGGTATTCGGACGATCATCGAGACAGGCGGTTGAGGAGCTCCAGGCCGGGAGCAGCCGTGAGGACGTCGCCCGCCTGGGGACGGCGGCAGTCATTGACGCCAGCTTTGACGTGCGCCAGGGAGAGACCTTCGTGGTCATGGGCCTGTCAGGATCGGGCAAGTCGACCCTGCTGCGCATGCTCAACGGCCTGCTGCCCCTGACCTCGGGGCACATCACCATTGGCGGCCAGGACCTGGCGGACCTGTCGGAGAAGGACCTGCGCACCGTGCGCAGGGAGAAGATCTCCATGGTCTTCCAGCACTTCGCCCTTCTGCCGCACCGCAGCGTGCTGGCCAACGCCGCCTACCCCCTGGAGATTCAGGGCGTGGACAAGCAGGAGCGCGAGGAGAAGGCGCTGCGCGCCCTGGAGCTGACCGGCCTCAAGGGCTGGGAGACCTCCATGCCCTCCGCCCTGTCCGGCGGCATGCAGCAGCGGGTGGGGCTGGCCCGGGCGCTGACCGCCGACACGGACATCCTGCTCATGGACGAGGCCTTCTCCGCGCTGGACCCCCTCATCAGGCGCGACATGCAGGTCCAGCTCCTTGACCTCCAGGCGAGCCTGGGCAAGACGATCGTCTTCATCACCCACGACCTCAACGAGGCCATGTTCCTGGGCGACCGGATCGCCGTCATGCGTGACGGGCGGATCGACCAGATCGGCACCGCCGAGGAGATCCTCTCCGACCCCGCCAACAGCTACGTCGCCCGGTTCGTCTCCGACGTCGACCGCTCCCGGGTGCTCACGGCGGAGTCCCTGGTGGAGAGCCCGCCAGTGGTCATCCGGCCTGGCGACGGCCTCAAGGTGGCGCTGCGGCTGCTCAACGACGCCAAGGTGGAGGGTGCCTACGTGGTGGAGTCCGGCACCAGGCGCCTGCTCGGCTCCGTCTACGCCGAGGAGCTGGCCACCAGCCTGCGGGAGGGGACGGCCCCCAAGGAGGCGTCCAGGAAGGTGTCCGACGGATTCATCCACCCCGACGACTCAGCAGTGCAGCCGGGGACCACGCTCAACGAGATGTTCGCCGCCTCTGTCGAGGCGCGTCTACCGCTGGCCGTCACCAGCGAGGACGGCATCTTCCAGGGGATCGTGCGGCGCGTCGCCATGCTCCAGGCCCTGGCGGGAGGCAGCGAGACCGACGCCGCGCCCGACAGCCCTGAGGAGGTCACCGGGAGCACCGCGGACGACCAGGACGACCCGCAGAAGGACGGAGAGTACGCACGATGAGCTCCAGCCCCTACTTCCGGATCCCCGTCGGCGACTGGGCCGACGCAGCGGTCGACTGGGTCACCACAGCCTGGGAGGCGTTCTTTGACGGTGTCTCCTCACTCATCCAGAGCTGCTTCGACGGCGTCGACTGGCTCCTGGCCGCGCCCCCGTTCTGGCTGGTCATCATCGTCCTGACAGCGCTTGCCTGGGTGGCCCGCGGGTGGCTGGGCGGCCTCAGCGCCGCCGCAGGCTTCCTGGTCATCTACGGCATGGACCAGTGGGAGAACGCCATGGACACCCTCTCCCTGGTGCTGGTGTCCTCCTTCTTCGCTCTCGTCATCGGGATCCCCCTGGGAATCTGGGCCTCCCGGAGCCAGGCCGTGTCCCGCGCCGTCCGCCCCGTGCTGGACTTCCTCCAGACGATGCCCGCCTTCGTCTACCTCATCCCCTTCGTCGTCATCTTCCGCGTGGGGATCGTCCCGGCGGTGGTGGCCACCATCATGTTCGCCATCGCCCCCGGCGTGCGCTTCACCGAGCTGGGCATCCGTCAGGTGGACAAGGAGGTCGTCGAGGCTGGTCAGGCCTTCGGCGCCACCCCCACCCGCATCCTCTACCAGATCCAACTGCCGCTGGCCCGGGCGACGATTATGGGCGGGGTCAACCAGGTCATCATGCTCTCCCTGTCCATGGTCGTCATCGCGGGCATGGTGGGCGCCGGCGGCCTAGGTTCCGACGTCGTCACCGCCCTGCAGCGGGTCAACGTGGGCCTGGGGGTCGAGGCCGGCCTGTCCGTCGTTCTCCTGGCCGTCTACCTGGACCGGGTGACCGCGGCCTTCGGCTCCCGCAGCTGGGGCTCCCGCTGAGGCCGACTCCTGCCCACCACACCCGTGCCGCACCCGCTGCGCCGCTCACCAGCCGCTCCCCTCCCGTCCCTGAACCGAAAGGAAGCACCATGAGTAACCAACTGAGCAACCACCTCACCCCACCCGGCATCTCCCGCCGCCACGCCCTGACCGTGGGTGCCAGCGTGCTGGCCGCCACCGGCCTGGCCGCCTGTGGCTCCTCCGGCGGCTCCGGCTCCTCCGGCGGCTCCGGCGGTTCCTCCGACAAGGCCCTGACCATCGGCGTGCCCGCGGGCTGGGACGAGGGCATCGCCATCTCTAACCTGTTCAAGGTCATCCTCACCGACGAGGGCTACGACGTCACCCTGTCCGACGCCGACGTCGGTGTCGCCTACAGCAGCCTGGCCAACGGCGACTACGACCTCATGCTCGACGCCTGGCTGCCCACCACTCACGAGTCCTACATGGACCAGTACGGTGACAAGGTCGAGGACTTCGGCGCCTGGTACACCAACGCCAAGCTCGCCCTGGCGGTCAACGACTCCGCCCCCATCACCTCTATCGCCGAGCTGGCCGACTCCGCCTCCGACTTCGACAACAGGATCGTGGGCATCGACGCGGGTGCGGGTATCACCACCCAGACCGAGGAGTCGGTCATCCCCACCTACGGCCTGGACACGATGGAGTTCGCCACCTCCTCCACCTCAGCCATGCTGGCCGAGCTCAAGGGCGCCATGAGCAAGGGGGACAACATCGTCGTCACCCTGTGGAGCCCGCACTGGGCCTACAGCGCCTACGAGATCCGCGACCTGGAGGATCCCGAGAACGCCTTCGGCGAGGCCGAGCAGATCCACGCGCTGGGGCGCCAGGGCCTGTCCGACGACATGCCTGACATCGCGACCCTGTTCACGGACTTCACGATCACCGACGAGCAGCTCAGCTCTCTGGAGGATCTCATGCTCAACGAGAACGAGGGCACGGACAACGAGGGGTCAGCCCGCACCTGGCTGGAGGACAACTCCGACTTCCGCGACTCGCTGAGCATCTGAGCGCAGCACGGCATACAACCGGGCCTGGGTGCTGCGCGACAGGGCCACCTGGGCCGGTGCGGCGTGGGGGACTGAGGCCGATCCTACTCGCTTGGTCTCAGCCCCCCAGCCTGTCAGGTCCCCGTAGCCGGGCTCAGCCGTCCCCGACGCCGCGGCGCCGCTCGACGGACATATTCACCCGGGAGGTGGCCACGGCCGTCACCGCGAGCGCCACCAGGGCCGAGGCAGGGGCGGCAACAGCCCACGGCGCCCGCTCGATATAGGGCAGGGCCTCGGCTAGCGCCAGTCCCCAGTCCGGCGTGGGGGCCTGCGCTCCCAGGCCGAGGAAGCCCAGACCGGCCAGCGCCAGGGCGATCCCCGGCAGCCGCAGGGCGGCGTGACGTGCCAGGGGCGGGGCGATGGCAGGCACCACCCGCGTCAGGGTGATCCGCGCCCTTCCCTCCCCCAGCACCGGTGCCAGGGCGACATCGGGCCGCTGACGGACCTCGCGCACGAGCGAGCCGGCGTGTGACGCCAGTGGCGCCCACGCCACGCAGCCCACCGCCACGGCGGCGCCCAGGGCGCTCGGACCTGTCACCGCCGCCACGACCAGTCCCGCCAGGACCGGCGGGGCCGCGTTGGCGACCTCGGTGAAGCCCATGGCGGCACGGGGCACCAGCCCCACCAACATGGCTACCAGGAAGCACGCAAGGCACACGACCAGGGCGGTGGTCGTGGTAGAGACCGCCCCGTGGGCCACGCGAGCCAGGACGTCACGCCCCAGGGCGTCACCTCCCAGCGGCAGGGCCAGGCTGGGTACCTCTAGCCGCTCGTAGCCGGTGGCCAGCGGGTTCCGGCCGATCCCCGCGCAGACCATCCCCATGAGGACCAGCGACCCGAGCACGGCGATGACGCCCGCACTACGCCCCGGACGGCGCACAGGTGGAGGCGCGGGCAGCGGGGTCCCGACGGCTGCTCCCAGCAGCCACCGGCGGACCAGCTCTGCCAGGGCACCGACTCCTACGGCCAGCGCCAGCAGGAGCAGGATCCCCGCCTGGAGGGAGGGGACGTCCTGCGCGGTGGCCGAGCTCAGGAGCGTCCTGCCGATCCCGGGGATCGCGAAGATCTGCTCGGTGGCCACCGCACCCCCGGTCAGCCCGACCACCACCAGACCCACCTGGCCGCACAGGGGCGCCAGGGCGCGACGCAGCACCGCCCGTACCAGGGCGGCGCGGGATATGCCAGTAGTGGTCCAGGTAGCCACCCACCGCTCGTTGAAGGTCGCCGTGACGGCGTCGGCAAGCAGGCCACCCAGGAGACCACCGCCGGGCAGGCCCAGGGTGAGGGCGGGCAGCACCACCTGGGCAGCCCGTCCCCATCCGTAAGGCGGCAGCAGCCCGGCGTAGACCGCCAGCGTCAGTAGGAGCACCGGGGCCAGGAGGTACTCCGGCAGCGAGGTCAGGAGGGCCGCGACGGCCCCGCCCCGGGGACGGGGCTCCCCCCGCAGCCCAGCCCGCATGGCTGGCAGGGTAAGCAGTGTCGCGACAAGGAGGGACACCAGGAGGGCCGCCCCCATGAGGCCCAGAGACACGCTGAAGGCGTCCAGCGTACCGGGAGCGACGTCACCGCCCGACACCCATGACGTACCCAGGTCGCCGCGGAGGACACCGCCCAGCCAGTGGCCGATGCTGCCCAGGGGACCGTCACCCAGACCCAGCCGCTCCCGGATGGCCTCCAGCGCCTCCGGGGTGGGCTCACGCTCGTCAGAGGTTGCCCTCAGGATGGTCAGGGCAGGATCGTTGGCTGACAGCCACGGCAGCATCCCCACCAGGGCCACCAGTCCGCTAAAGGCGAGCACCCGGGAGGCCACGACCACCCCGTCGTAGTGGCGGCGGGCCCTGCGCGGCAGACCCACCACCGTGCCTACCATTCGGGCCATCAGCCCACCTGCTGCCTGACTCACTGCCCGACCTCACTGCCCGACCGCCGTAGAGGCGGTAATCAGCGCCCTGGTGTACGGGTCCCGCTCGGCACCGGTGAGCCCTGCCGCCTCCCCCTGGAGCAGGCGCTCGTTGACCAGGGGGACGGCCGCCCCGGTAGCGAGGATCGCCTCCTCCGCAGCGATGATGGCCTTGCGCCGCTCCTGCCCGGCCTCCAGCGCGGCGGCCTTGTCCAGCGCTGCGTCTACCTTCGTGTCCTTGAGGAAGCACAGCGAGAACGACCCGTCGGAGGAGAAGTCAGACTCCATGTAGGCCACCGGGTCCCCGGAGTCCAGGACCGTTCCTCGTGACAGGAGGAAGGCGTCGAAGGCTCCCGCCAGGGCGTCGGACTCGATCTGCTCGTACTCGCGTACGTCGTTCTTGACCGTGAACCCGGCCTTCTCCAGCTGCTCGGTGACGACGACGAGCACCTCCTCGAGCTCGGGACGGTCGCTGTAGGTACCGATCGTGATGGTGGTCCCCTCGGGAACTTTGCTGGCCTTGGCGGCCCCGGGAACCCGGCCCGCGGCACCGGCGCCCTTGGCCCCGGTGAAGGAGGTGGTGCCCCACGAGCGCAGCTCCTCGGCCCACGTCAGTGCCGGGCCGAACAGACCGGGCGCGACGTCGGCGTAGCCCTCGTAGACGGTGGCGGTGAGCTCGGTGGGCTCAATGGCGTCCCTGACGGCGGCCCTGAGGCCCTTGTCGGTAAAGACGCCCTCGGCAGTGTTGAGGTAGAGCGTGAGGGTCCGCGGCGTGACGATCTCGTGCAGGAGCGACTCGTCAAGGTTGGCGACCTGGGAGAAGGGGACCGCCTCGACCACGTCGGCCTCGCCGGTGCGCAGGGCGGAGCCACGTGCGGTGCCGTCAGGCACGAAGGACACGTCGATGCCTGACGCGGTGGCGGCCTCTCCCCAGTAGTCCTCATAACGCTCCAAGGTGGCGGTAGCCGTCCCGTTGACCTCAGTCAGTCTGAAGGGCCCGGTCCCGTAGCCGATAGGGTCAATGACGCCGTCAGAGGCGTCGGGGTAGGCTCCCTCGGCGAGGATCACCATGCTGGGGCTGGACAAGCGCTGCGGGAGCAGCGGGTCAGGCTCGGCCGTAGTGACGACGACCTCGCTGCCCTCGGCGGTGACGCTCAGCTCGACGTCGTCGAGGATACGGGGAGCCTCAGGGTGGCTGGCCGCAAAGTCGATGCAGGCAGCCGCCTGCTCCGCGGTCAAGGCGCTTCCGTCGTGAAAGGTGACCCCCTCGCGGACAGTGAACCGCCACGTGGTGCCGTTGGTGCGCTCCCAGGAGGAGGCGAGCGCCTCGACCAGCTTGCCCTCGGCGTCGAGATTGACCAGAGTCTCGGCACACGACCACTTGGTCAGCATGAACGCGTCGTCAGAGAAGGGGCTCATACTGGCGCGCGGCGTATTAAACATGGCGAGGCGGACACGGCCGTCGGTGGCCTCGGGCGGGCCACCGCCACAGCCTGCGACCAGGACCGCACCTGCTCCTATGCCTAGCACCGCGATCGCCTGGCGACGGGTGGGGACCGGTGCGGAGGTGTTCATGTCTGTCTCCTTGCAGGTTGCTGAGGCTGGTAGACGCCCTGCGGGGAAGGCAGGCTGGGCACGGCGTCACGCAGGGCACGGGCGGCGGGATGGGACGGGGCAGTCAGAAGGTCACCCATCGGCGCGTCCTCGACGAGAACCCCGCCGTCCATGACGATCCCGCGGCTGCAGATACGGGCGACAGCCGCTAGGTCGTGGGAGACAACAAGCAGGGCTGGGGCGGGACGGGCGCAGTCCAGGGCTGGGGCGGGACGGGCGCAGTCCAGGGCTGGGGCGGGACGGTCTTGCTGCTCTGCTGGTACGTGCTGGGGCTGGGCTGTGGTCTCCTTGTCAGCCAGGTCTGCACCAATCCCCGACAGGAGCTCCAGGACCTGGCGTCTCAGCGCAGGATCGAGCCCTGACACGGGCTCGTCAAGAAGAAGGTGACGAGGGGCTGGCGCCAGGGCACGGGCGATCGCAACACGTTGAGCCTGCCCGCCAGAGAGCTCGTGCGGACGAGAGTGCCACACCTGCCGAGGAAGCTCCAGACGAGTGAGAAGATCCTCGGCAGCAGCCGTGTGCTCCTCCCGGCTCCCGGGGACCCCCAGAGTCCGCATGGGTCTGGTGACCTGCGACACGACCCTGAGCCGGGGGTCAAGGCTGCTGGCAGCGTCCTGGGGGACATACTGGACGACCCGTCGGTAGGAGCGCAGACGACGCGCGCTGCGCCGGAGCACGGGAGTGCCGTCGAGCAGGATCTCCCCGGAGTCCTTCGGACCCGGAACGTCCAGAAGCAGCAGCGCACGAAGCAAGGTGGTCTTCCCGCATCCAGAGCGCCCGAGGAGGGCAGCACTGTGACCGGCAGGAAGATCAAGACTGACACCGTCGAGGACGGGGCGCAAGCCTCCGGAGCCGTCTGGGTAGGAGCGGGCGATATTGCTGACCCTCAGCCCCTCCACGCTAGGACACCTGCCGCACGAGGGTCCGCGGGCGCCCATCGACGTCCTGCGCCTGCGGGAGCCTGACATCGGTGAACGCCGTCAGAGCGGCCGGGAGAGTTTCACGTCTGGCTGCCTCGCACATGGCCTGCGTCACCGGGTGATCAGGGCAGGCGAGGACCTGCCACGTGGCTCCCCTCTCGACGACCTCTCCCTGGGAGAGGACCACGATGTCCTCACAGATCATGGCAGCCGGGAGGTCGTGGGTAATCAGTAGCAGGGCCGGACCGTCGTCCCGACCTGTCACCCGGGCCAGAAGGTCAAGGACCTCGGCACGAGTGACGACATCCAGCGCCGTGGTGGGCTCGTCAGCAATCAGTACGGTCGGGTCACCCGCCAGGGCCAGGGCCAGGCAGGCCCTCTGACGCTGACCTCCTGAGAGACATCCGGGCACTCGTTCCGCAAGCCGCCTCTCCAGGCCAACGGCAGCAAGCAGGTCCGTCACACGCTGAGCCGCCCGGTGGCGGGTACTCTGCGAGGTACGGGCCGCCAGCTCGATCTGACGTCCGACAGGTGTCAGCGGGTGCAGGGCCTTGCTTGGATCCTGGGGGACCAGCGCGACCCGGTCCCGCAGAGGACGGCGCGAGGCAGGCAGCGGCAGGAGGTTGACCGCGGTTGCCGACTCAGGTCCTGTGCCCGTGAGGCTCCCGGTCACCGTCAGGCCTGGCGGCAGCACACCCGCAAGCGCGGCACAGGTCAGCGACTTCCCCGCCCCGGAGGCCCCGACCAGGGCGGTGCGGCTTCCCGGAGACAGGGCGAGGCTGACATCCTTGAGCAGCTGACGCCCTCCCGCGCGGACACTCAACGATTTAAGAAGGGTTGCCATACCTAAGAACCTTAGAGGCGAAAGGGCCGAGGCGCAATCCCGTCACGAAAGAGGCTGGTACCACGCCCACCACGCCAAGGCGCCACGACGGGCGCGCGCACCACACCTCCGGCCGACACCTGGGAGCAACTGTCATAAAGGCACCATAGACCATAATGACAACCGTTCTCAAATCTGGCTGATGGCACCACCGTGCCGCGCCCAGCCCGACAGCCCCTGACGACTGCGTGGCCCCGGAGCGACGACGCCCGTGGGCCACGCGCCCGCGCCCTAGTCGGCCCCCAGCAGGCCCAGGTCCCGCACGGCCCCAGGTCGGCGCTAGTTGCCAGCATCGCGTAGGCGCGCAGGGCGGCAGAGACCTTGCGGGGACGCGGGAGTGGGGGTCCAGGCGGCCGCCCCGCGCGCCTCCTCCTGCGCACGACGACGCTGGATCTCGGCCTCGTCCAGGCGCACCGAGATGGAGCGGGCCGGGATGTCGATGTCGATGACGTCACCGCTGCGAACCAGGCCGATGAGGCCGCCCGCCGCCGCCTCCGGGAGACGTGCCCGATGCTCAGGCCGAGGTCCCCCGGAGAAGCGCCCATCGGTCAGCAACGCGCACTCCTTGCCCAGGTGCATGGACTTGATGTAGGTGGTCGGGTAGAGCATCTCCTGCATGCCCGGCCCCCACGGGGCCCTCATGGGAGATGATCACCACGTCGCCTGCCTTCACCTTGCCGCCGAGGATGCCCTCCACGGCGTCGTCCTGGGACTCGAAGACCACTGCGGGACCAGAGAAGGTGAGGATCGAGGCATCCACCCCGGCGGTCTTGACGATGCAGCCCTTCTCCGCGATGTTCCCAAACAGCACCGCCAGCCCGCCGTCAGCGGAGTAGGCGTGGGCGACGTCGCGGATGGCGCCGTTGTCACGATCAGTGTCCAGCGCCTCCCACCGGGAGGACTGGGAGAACATCTCGGTTGTGCGCACACCCGCGGGGGCGGCCAGGTAGCGGGTGCGGATCGCCTCATCCACCCGGCTCGCCTGCGGATCGCGCCCGCCGCCCTCGCCGGGGCAGCCGATGTCGTACTGGTCGAGCTCGTCGGCCAAGGTGCCACGCAACACGGTACGAGTGGTGGTGTCAAGCAGCCCCCACGGTCCAGCTCCCCAAGGATGCCCATGATGCCGCCGGCCCGGTGGACGTCCTCCATGTGGAAGACGTTGGTGGAGGGAGCCACCTTGCACAGGTGGGGAACCTTGCGGGAAAGCCGGTTGATGTCGGCCATCGTGAAATCGACCTCCGCCTCCTGGGCGGCAGCAAGCAGGTGCAGCACCGTGTTGGTAGAGCCGCCCATAGCAATGTCCAGGCTCATGGCGTTCTCAAAGGCGGCCTTGGTGGCGATCGAGCGCGGCAGGACGGAGGCGTCGTCCTCCTCGTAGTAGGCCTTGGTGATCTGAACGATCTGGCGGCCGGCCTCCTGGAACAGAGCCTTGCGGTCGGCGTGCGTGGCCAGGAGCGATCCGTTGGTCGGCAGCGCCATGCCCAGGGCCTCCGTCAGGCAGTTCATAGAGTTGGCAGTGAACATGCCCGAGCAGGAGCCACAGGTGGGGCAGGCCAGGCGCTCAATGGCGGAGATGGTCTCATCGGGGACCGTGGGGTCACCGGCATCCATCATCGCGTCGATAAGGTCCAGCTTGCGGGTGGTGCCGTCCGCGGCCACCATCTTCCCCGACTCCATGGGCCCGCCGGAGACAAAGATCGTCGGGATGTTCAGGCGCAGGGAGGCCATGAGCATGCCAGGGGTGATCTTGTCACAGTTGGAGATACACACCAGGGCGTCCGCGCAGTGGGCGGAGACCATGTACTCCACTGAGTCAGCGATGAGCTCTCGGCTGGGCAGGGAGTAGAGCATGCCGTCGTGACCCATGGCAATGCCGTCGTCCACGGCGATGGTGTTGAACTCCTTGGCGATACCGCCGGCAGCCTCGATCTGGGAGGCGACCAGACGGCCGACGTCGCGCAGGCCCACGTGCCCGGGGACGAACTGGGTGAAAGAGTTGGCGATCGCGATGATGGGCTTGCCGAAGTCGGAGTCCCTGACGCCGGTCGCGCGCCACAGGGCGCGTGCGCCCGCCATGTTACGGCCGGAGGTTGAGGTGGCGCTGCGGTACTGCGGCATGTTCTCTCCTGTCGGGAGGTCTGTAGGGACGTCACTGGGACGCACTCGGCAGTGGCGGTAGCGAGCAACCCCGTCACCACAGTCGGCGAGGACCCGGTAATGACACCGCGTCCGCCTCCCAGCCTAGTGCTCCCTGCTAGAGCACGCACACGGCCCTGCGCATTCCCGGCCGACCGGACCGAGAGCAGCGTCGGCGCCAGGTCTGCTCAGCCGTCCTCGCGCGTAGGTCAGCCTAGGCACGACTCCTCACCGGGAGCCTCCTGCCAGGCCCGCCGCCCAGACCGAGCGCCCCGCCCACCCGGCGTCACATAACGCCTAGAATCTCCGTGACGAAAACAAGGGTGTCACCACCCCTGATCCCTGCTTGCGGGACGCCACGATCGCCGTAGCCAAGCTCAGAGGGGATCGACAGCAGCACCCGAGATCCGACCCTCTGTCCCACCAGGGCGTCGTCCCAGCCGCGGATTACCATCCCGGTCCCAACCTGGAAGCTCAGCGGCTGGCCACGGTCGTAGGAGCTGTCGAAGACCTTCCCGTCCCAGACCTGGCCCAGGTAGTGGCAGGCGATCGTGTCCCCCGGTTCAACCACCCGGCCGTCCCCGGCGTCGACAACCTGCACCTGGAGGCCCTCGGGTGCCTGCGGGCCGGGGAAGGTCAGGGACGGCCTAGTCCCCTTGGCGCCGCCGACGGAGGGCATGTTCATACTGATCATGGCAGGAGCCTACGCCAGGCGACTGTGGCGTACACCCAGGTCCCGGGCACTGACCAGCCCCACCGGCGGCGCCGGCACGGAGCAGGAGCCTCGGGCGGGGACCAGCAGCCCCCGTCCGGGGCTCAGTGAGGCCCTCAGTGGCTGCACTGAGAGCCTCACTGAGGACCTCCTCCACCGGCGCGCCTGTTCTGGTGCGGGTGTCAGTCGCGGAAGTAGGACAGCAGGCGGAGGAACTCGATGTACATCCACACGATGGTCACCACCAGGCCGAAGGCCCCGGCCCAGGCGTAGCGCTGGGGCAGGCGGTTGTCCACGCCCTGCTGGACAGACTCGAAGTCCACCGCCAGGCAGAAGGCGGCCATGACCACCGCGGCCAGCCCGATGACCACGCCCAGGGGGATCCCCATGACCTCAATGCTGCGCAGCCCCCACTGCCCCGGGGTCACCCCAGTGAGCATGAGCCCCAGGTTGACCAGGCTGAACAGCAGGTAGCCGCCCACGGCCACGAGCAGCACGCGCCGGACGCGGCCCTGGACCCTGAAGCCGGCGAACCGGTAGGCGCACAGCACCACCACGAAGGTCGCCGCGGTGGCCAGCACCGCCTGGGCCACGATGCCCTCGTAGCGGTACTCCATGATCCCGGAGAAGCCCCCCAGCAGCAGGCCCTCGCACACCGCGTAGCCCATGATGAGCGCCGGGGAGGGCACCCGCCTGAAGGAGTTAACCAGCCCCAGCACCAGGCCCCCGACCAGGCCGACAAGCATCAGCATGGTCCCCAGGCCCGTCGTGGCCGGGGTGGTCACCAGGTTCCACGACACCGCCCCGACCACCACGATGACCGCGAACAGGCCCGCGGTACGGATGATGACGTCGTCATAGGTCATCCGCCGCATGTCCGTGCTCGTGGCTGCAGGCGCCCGGTACCGGGCCTCCATGCCGGCCACCTGCTCCGGGCTGACCTGCCCGTAGCCGGGCTGGGTGGTGCCGTAGGAGCCGCCGTGCTGCCCCCAGGCCTGGCCCGGGACCTGACCATAGACCTGCCCGTAGCCCTGGCCGTAGGCCTGCCCGGCCCCGTAGGACCGGTGGGCAGCATAGCCAGCCTGCCCGGAGCCGGTGTAGCCGGGCTGGTAGCCCGGCATCGTGGGGTACCCACCAGGAGTGGTCCCCACGGGCTCGGACTCACGCACGCCCCCACCCGGGGCAAACGCCCGGCTCTGACTGAAGAAGGGATTACTCACTGCTACTCTCCGTCTACTACTCTCCGTTGTACTGGCCAGGCCTGTCCCAGGTACCACCTGGCTGCGGCGACACGGCAGCTGCCACCCAGTGCAGGATCGGCGGGACCGTCCGTGCCTCCACCTGGTCACCACCTGCGTCCACGGACGGACACCAGTCTAGCCCTCACGACCCCACCAGTCCCGGCGGTACGGGCAACCCCTGTCCGAACCGAGGCTTCCCGGTCTCGCTGACAGGGAAATCAAGGTAATCGGGGTATTATGGGCTTCTCGCAGGCTGTCCGCCCCTAGCGCGCCCCGGAACCTTCAGGCAGACTCGCTGTCATGCGATCTCCCAAGCTGTCCGCGCTCCCCGTGGCCGCCGCGCTCCTCCTTGCTCTCAGCGCCTGCCTTGGCAGCCAGGCGGAGCCTGTCGCCCTGACCACGCTCGGTCCTGCTGGCGAGAGCTCCCAGAGCGCCACCCCCAACGGCGGCCCCACTGCCGCACCCAGCGACGAGGCCAGCCCGTCCGAGACCCCCTCCCAGCCATCCGGTCCGGACTCCTCGCTTGCCTTCCTGGACGACCTGGAGGTGGGTGACTGTCTCACCGACACCCCTGACGACGTCATGAGCTCCAGCAACCCTCTTCTCCATGTCACCGACTGCAAGGAGTCCCACTACCTGGAGCTCTACCACACCGGTGAGGCTGCAGAAGAGTCCTACGAGACCTATGACGAGGAGGCCCTGGCCGCCGACGTGGAGACCGCATGTACCTCCCAGTTCTCCGGCTACGCCTCCAGCGACGTCGACGAGACCAGCTTCCGGCTGCTCTATCTCTACCCGAACGAAGTAGCCTGGAACGCCTCCAATGACCGGGGCTTTCTCTGCTTCGCCTTCAGGGTGGACGAGTCTGCCATGACCGGCTCCGTCGCCGAGGGCGGGGGTGCCCCAGCAGAGGCCCCCGAGGGCACTCAGGACTCTGAGGAGACCACCTGACCTCTCCCCGGACCGCTCTCACTGACGCGACAAAAACGTCGGAGGACAACACGATGCCTTGTTGTCCTCCGACGTTTTTGTCGCTTGAGCGGGATACCTGCCGTGTCTCCTCCGCTCTCCTCCGCGCGGAGGAGACACCCTCCCCCGAGAGGGACAGCAGGCTCACCAGGATTCAGCCTCCCGGGCGAGTCAGACGCCTCACCCACGCTCCTAGGCTGGTTCCAGCCAGCGGCCCTCCAGCCCGGTCGCTGACCATCTGCCCGGGCCGCCGGATCCACGGTGGCAGACCTGAGGCGGGGCTCCGCTAACCACGGCTTCCGCCCCTCTCCCGTCTCCACCGCCCCCCTGGCCTGGCTTACCCAGCGAGAGGAGACTGTTGTGATTGAGGCTGTGGAGCTGACAAAGCGGTTTGGTGACAAGACGGCTGTGGACCGGGTGTCCTTCACCGCGGAGCCTGGGACCGTCACGGGCTTCCTGGGGCCCAACGGAGCCGGAAAGTCCACCACGATGCGCATGATCATGGGGCTTGACCGCCCCACCGGTGGCAGTGTGCGGGTCAACGGGCGCGCCTACCGGGACCTGGGCGCCCCGCTGTGCGAGGTCGGCGCCCTGCTGGACGCCAAGGGAATGCACGGCTCGCGCAGCGCCCGGGCGCACCTGACCCAGCTGGCGGTGTCCAACGGCATCCCCACCAAGAGAGTCAACGAGGTACTGGAGATGACCGGGCTGATGAACGTGGCTCGCAAACGGGTCAAGGGCTTCTCCCTGGGCATGGGTCAGCGCCTGGGGATCGCCGCAGCCATGCTGGGCGACCCCGGGGTGCTCGTCCTGGACGAGCCGGTCAACGGGCTGGACCCCGAGGGCGTCAAGTGGGTACGCGAGACCTGTCGTGCCCTAGCCTCCCAGGGACGCACCGTGTTCATCTCCTCCCACCTGATGAGCGAGATGGCCCAGACCGCCGACCAGCTCCTGGTCATCGCCCGGGGACGCATCCTGGCGCGCGGCCCGGTTGACGAGATCATCGCCCAGGCCACCAGCGACGTCGTGCGCGTGGTCTCCCCCCAGGCTGACACCCTGGCCCAGGCCCTGGCCTCCCGGGGTGTGGAGACCTCCAGCCCCAGCCCCGGCACCCTGACCACCACAGCCGCACCAGCACATGTGGTCGGTGACATCGCAGCAGCAGCCAGGGTCACCCTCCACGAGCTGACCACTCAGCACGCCAGCCTGGAGGAGGCCTACCTCACCCTGACTTCTGGCGAGACCGAGTACACCACCGGGCAGGCCACGGGAGGGAGTGCCCCCGCCCGCCAACAAGCACCGGCCACCGTCTAGCGCCGCCCGGCCCGCAAGCCCAGGGCCACACCTGCCGCGCGCCAGTCCCCACCCACTACAGCTTTGCCAAGGAACTACCATGACCACCCCAGCAGCCAGCACAGCACCCACCCGGGCAGCCAACGCCGTGTCCGACGCAGTCCCCGCCCCCAGCACAGCCCCTTCCGCCAGACGCCCCTACCGCAGCCGTGTCACCGGACGCCAGACCTTTGCCCGCGCCGTCTACGCAGAGTGGGCCAAGATCCGCAGCCTGCGCTCTACCTGGATCACCAGCGGCCTCGCCCTCTTCCTGACCGCCTTCTTCGGAGCCGCCATCGCTATCACCTACGCTGCCGAGGAGGCCTACAGCGACGCGATAGACAGCATCACAGGCGGTATCGTCTTCGGCCAGATCGTCATCTCCGTCCAGGCTGCCCTCACCGTCACCGGCGAGTACGCCTCAGGACAGATCCGCTCCTCCCTAGCCGCCGTCCCCCACCGGGGCAGGCTCCTGGCCGCCAAGGCGGTCGTCGTCTCCGCCCTGGCCTTCCTCCTGGGCCTGGTCTCCGTCCTCGTGGCCTGGGGGGCGTCCGCCCCGTTCCTGGGTGAGCACGCCGGGTCCCTCACAGACCCCGAGTACCTGGGATACTTCTGGGGAACCGGTCTGGCCTTCACGGGTATCGCGCTGATGTCCCTGGGTCTGGGCTTCCTCCTGCGCTCCACCGCCGGGACGATCACCGTCGCCGTCGTCCTGCTGTTCATCCTGGACCTCCCCCTGGGCCTGGCCGCAATGCGGTGGGACGTCGCTGCCGAGATCGACGGCCTCCTACCCGGCAACAGCGCCACAGCCGTACAGGACCCCTTCGCCCGGACAGTCGACTGGGCCTCGTCGGGTACCTCGTTCTTCCTGGAGCAGTGGCAGGCTGCCGCCGTCTTCGCCGCCTGGGCGATCGTGCCCGTCATCATCGGCTGGATCGTCCTCTCCCGGCGTGACGCCTAGGTCAGGCACCTAGGTCCTAGGTAGAGACAGGTAGACAACGTGGTCACCACCCAGCCCCTGGCTGGCAGCCCTCACGCGGGCCGGCCCAAGCACCCTGCGATCGGGGAGCGGGTCGGCCCGCTGGCCTACCAGCGCCCACCGCAACACACCTCGCCCCGCTGGCAGGCTCCCGGTTGGCGAGGCCGCGGTGGCACACTGGCCCCGATGCCCGACTCTTCTCCCAGCCTCGACACCGCTCCTGCTCAGGCGGCTCCGGTGGAGGCACGCGACACCACCCGTGACCGTGGCTCTGCGCGACACCTCCTGCGCGGCCTCGCCCGCTCACTGACATCCTGGTACCGCAGTCACCCCACCTGGGTGGACGGCACTATCGCCGTGGCGGTCCTGCTGACCAACATCCTCATGGCCCACCTGGCCCTCCATCAGTACGGGGAGTCGCTGTCCTCCGTCCCGGCCCTGGTCGCACGCTACCCCCTGGCGCTTGCCGCCTGGCTGTGCGGTGCTATGGCCCTGACCCTGCGGCGGCGTCACCCCGTGGTGGCGTGGCTGGCTCTGCTGACTCTGCTGCCCCTGTATGAGCAGCTCCTCCTGTGGGTCCACCGACCGCCTACGACCGAGGAGTTCGGGCTGGCCGCTGTCGTCATCACCATATTCGCCTGGCTAGGCGTACCCATCACCCTGGGAACAGTCGCCGCTCGCAGCCGCCCGCTGACAACCTGGGCCGCCTGGATCACGACAATGGCCGTCTTCTACCTAACAGCGGTCTTCATTGAGGGCTACCCTGCGACCTCGGGGCAGACGCTTCAGGTGATGCTCCAGATGACACTTATCTTTCTCGTCACGGTACTGACGGGGCTGAACCTACGCTCGGCACGCCTACGCGTCACCGAGGTGGAGGTGCGCTCCTCGCGCCTGGCGCTGGCTCGCGAACAGGAGGCCCTGCTGGCTGCCTCCAACGAGCGCAGTCGGATCGCCCGGGAGATGCACGACGTCGTCGCCCACTCCCTGGCTGTCATGATCACCATGGCTGACGGCGCGGCGGCTACCATCGACCGCGACCCGGCTACCGCTAGGAAGGCCCTGGAGACTCTGGCGGAGACCGGGCGCGGGGCACTGGCGGACACCCGCCGCCTGGTCGGCGTGCTGCGGGAGGACCCCGCGCTGACCGGGGTCGGGCAGGACACCGGTAGCCCGCCCGTCTCCGGGGATCAGCCCTCAGACCCTACCGAGGACGCCCCTGAGGTTGGCGGGGCGCCGCCCCCACCCGGCCCTCGCCCTGCCGAAGGAGCCGGAGACACGAAGGGCAACGACCCCGGCCCCTCCCGGAGCGCGGCAGCTAGGTCCCGGGCAGCCCAGACGGGAACCCGGTCATCTCGCTCCCCCGAGGTGCGCGACCTGCCTGTCCCGGAGTTCGCACCTCCGGGGACCGTGGCGGCTGTCGAGCCCAGCGCCCCGATCGCCGACCTGCGCCGGGAGGCTACCGACCACGACTCGGACTCCTCCGCAGGGGCAACCCCGCTGGCTCCGGCCCCGGAGCAGGCGGATATCGCCGGGCTGGTGGAGCGCTTCCGCGCCGCTGGGGTCCCGGTGGACTACACGTGGTCTGGTGAGGCGCTGCCTGAGGACAAGGCCCTCCAGCTGACAGTGTTCCGTATTGCTCAGGAAGCCCTGACCAACATCCTGCGCTACGCTCCTACCTCACCGCGGGTGGCAGTCACCGTCGAGCGTCACACTGGCACGGCTGTCCTCACCGTGGACAACGAGGCGGCTCCCGGAGCCCGCCCGATGCACGGCTCCGGCAAGGGCCTCATCGGCATGCGGGAGCGGGCCGCGGTCTATGGCGGGAGCGTCCAGGCCGGACCGACCGCCACGGGCTGGCGGGTCCGCGCGGTCCTGCGCTGGGACGAGAAGAACGAAGGAACACTGTCATGGCAGATGCCCCTGTGAACGACGCGGCTCCGGCCGACGGTGGCGCCGGTGCGGGTACCCCAGAGGAGCCCGCACCGGTAACCGTCCTCCTGGCTGACGACCAGTCCCTTATGCGTATGGGCTTCCGCATGGTGCTGGACGCTGAGCCAGGTATCCACGTCGTCGGCGAGGCCTCCGACGGGGCCACTGCAGTCGCCCAGGCCCGGGCGCTGGGACCTGACGTCATCCTTATGGACGTGCGCATGCCGGGGATGAACGGTATCGAGGCGACTGAGACGATCGTGCGGGAGCTCCCCGGCACCCGGATCCTGATCCTGACCACCTTCGACCTGGACGAGTACGCCTTTGCCGGGCTACGCGCCGGGGCCTCGGGGTTCCTCCTCAAGGACACGCGTCCGGCGGACCTGGCGGCCGCGATCCGTACGGTGGCCTCCGGCGAGGCCGTGGTCTCCCCCCGGGTCACCAGGAGGATGCTGGAGATGTTTGCCTCCTCGCTGCCGGAGGACCGGGAGAGGGCCTCCATCTCCCAGGACCCGCGCATCACCTCCCTGACCCCCCGGGAGAAGGAGATCCTGCTGCTCATGGCCCGGGGGATGTCCAACGCGGAGATCGCCGACCAGCTGGTGGTGTCTGCCACCACGGTCAAGACCCACGTCGGCAACGTGCTGACCAAGCTGGACGTGCGTGACCGGGTCCAGGCCGTCGTCCTCGCCTACGAGTCGGGGCTTATGGCCTAGGAGCAGGACCCGGCTCCGGCCTCCCACCGGCTGAAGCTGTCATAGCCGTTGCTACGCGGATAGCGGTGGTAGCTGTCAAGGTGCAGCAGCAGGTCGGCCCGCAGCTGCGCCCCCAGGGAGCCTGGGATGAACGCGACAACGACCTGGTCCTGGCGCACCGTACCGGTCAGGATGTCCACCGCCCGGCAGGCGTCCCGCTGGTCGTCAAACATCATGACCACCGCGGTGTCGGAGGTGACCGCACACCGGCACGGCAGGTCCTCCGTGCAGGTCTGCTCCGTGGTCTCCCGCGCGTTCGGCATCAGCTCGGGATTGAACGCCTCCAGCCCCACAGCCCAGTCCGCCAAGCCGTCATCACGCTGCTGCGCTTGGCGGGTCATCATGGCTGCACACCGCAACGCCCCCGTACAACAGGGCCAGGACCGCCACCACGATGACGATCCCCCTGAGCTGGCCCCACAACGCGCCACGTCCTGCCACCATGACCACACCCTACGGACAGCGACGGATAATCCAGGGAAGGTCGTCCAGGGCGTCCGTGGAGCGGTAGTAACTGTCAAAATGCAGCAGCAGGTCGGCGCGCTGCTGCACGCTCAAGGCACCGGGGGTGAACTGGACGGCGAGCCAGTCGTGACGCACCGTACGCGGCAGGGTGTCCGCCGCCCGGCAGGCGTCCCGCTGGTCGTCAAACATCATGACCACCGCGGTGTCGGAGGTGACCGCCCACCGGCACGGCAGGTCCTCCGTGCAGGTCTGCTCCGTCGTCTCCACCGGGTCAGGAAATACCTCGGAGTCATAAGACCCCAGAAATATAGCCCAGTCCGCCGGAATGTCGTCACGACGCTCCACCATAAATGTGAAAGCAACAAAACCCCCGACGAAAATGCCAAGGATTGCCACCAAAACCAGAACGCTCCTGAGTCGCCCCTCCGAGGGTCCCGCAACTAGCATGTCAACACAACATCCCTCATCCCTGAGTCAGCATCCTTCATCGCCCTGAGCATAGACGCACACACGCCACGCCGAGAGAAACTATTCAAGCCCATCCCGCCAGTTACACAGGTGGTCCGGGAAAGTAAGCATCCACAACGGCTTGTTGGCGCGTGCCATCTCAAAGTCCCAGTGAACTCCCGCGCCGAAGACCGGGCGCCCAAAGATAACATGGCAGTCATACTGCTGCCGGATCGTCGGCTTGTCATCAGCCCGAGGCAACTTATCCACTACCTCAGACCACCCCGCAGTCATGAGAATACCGTTCGCCGCTTCAGTCCCAACCCCAGATATTACTGCGGGGCCGTAGTACCAGTATCTCCCCCAGTTAGATAGCACAACTGAAAGCACATCGTCTCCATACCCTCTGGTGCCTGGCCGGTTGTACACCGCCTCCCCGAACAGATCGATGCCCAGCCACGGGTCGGCCACCACGGGGTAGGCGGCTCCGCCAGAGTGGTGCTCGATCACCTGGGTGACCACCACGCCGCCGGAACTGGTCTCCTCGACCTCGTAGCGGGTAGCCAGCTCGGTGCCGTTGACGTCCTTGGCCCACGGTGGGGTCAGGCCCCCGAGGAACTCGCCCTCGGCGGAGGTGAACACCACCCCGCCGTCCTCCTCGGTCACCTCGGCAGTCGCTCCCTCGGGCAGACCCACCTGGAAGGGGAAGCGCTCGGGCGCGTCCGCGGACTCCACCATGAGGGCCACCTGGGCTGAGCCGTCCTCCTTGACCACCGGCACGGAGGTGAACCCCTGCTCGTTGGCGAAGGAGACCACCCCGTCGCCCACCGGCACGGCGGTCTCAGAGGTCTCAGCGTAGGGCAGGGTGACACTGACCTCCTTGCCCTGCTGTGAGGTCAGGTGGATCGGTGTGCTGGGGTCCTCGGAGACCACCGTGTCGGTGACGTCGGTGTCCACCGTCAGCACCTGGCTGGTGCTGGTGCTCGGCGTCACCGCCGCGACGTCCTCCAGAAGGTTCCCTCCGGGCACGGCCGCCAGGGTCTCCCGGACAGTCTCCGGGTCGGTGGCCCCAGACGTGGAGACGCAAAGGCAGAACAAGCGGGCTACATCTCCGGCGCCGCAGCGGGCGCGTGGAGGCGCTGCTGTGTGGCCTCCAGGCCCAGGGCCACCACCTGCTCCACGGCGTCGGCTGCCTGCTCCAGAGTCACCGCCAGGGCCTGCCGCTCCCGGGCAGGGACGTCCTCCAGCACGTAGTCCGCCGGGTCCTGACGCCCCGGAGGGCGCCCGATCCCCACGCGGAGCCGGGCGTAGCCCCGCGTACCCAGGGCGGAGGAGACCGACCTCAGGCCGTTGTGCCCGCCTTCACCGCCGCCGCGCTTGAGCCGCAGGACGTGAGCAGACAGGTCCAGCTCATCGTGGACCACCAGGAGGCGGTCGGTCGCCTCCACACCGTAGTAGTCGGCCAGAGCCTTGACCGGACCGCCGGAGCCGTTCATGAGGGTGCCCGGCTGAGCCAGGACCGCCCGGGGGCCGGGGGCTCCCCCGGGCAGCACCCCCAGACGCACCTCGGCTACCTGGGCGTGGGCGCGGTGGGAGGACAGCCTCGCCCCGGCACGCTCAGCCAGCACCTCCACCACCATGCGTCCCAGGTTGTGGCGGTTGCGGGCGTAACGGGGGCCGGGGTTGCCCAGCCCCACCACCAGCCAGGGGGCACTCATGCCCGGCTCCCCCCGGTACTCACTGTGCAGCCTCGGCCGACGCCGGGGCCGATCCTCTGGAGTCCTCCCTCACGTTGACCACACCGAGCCCGGCGTCCGCAACGGCCTCTACGCCCTCCGGCAGGGACAGGTCGGCCACCGTGATGACTGTCCCGGCCTGAACACCGGTCACATCCACCTCGATCACCTCGGGGATGGCCACCGCAGAGGCGGAGATCACGACGTGGTCCGCCTCAATCATGTGCATGGTGCCAGGCGCGGCGTCCCCGACCACGGTCACTGGGACCTCGACCTCCACCTGCTCGTTGCGGTTGACCAGGAGGAAGTCGACGTGCTGGACACCCGGACGCACGGGGTGGCGCTGGACCTCCTTGGTGAGGACCAGAAGGGGCTCCTCCCCCTCGATCTCCAGCTCCACCAGGGCGTTCTCGTTGGAGCGCAGGGCCATGCGGGTGGCGTGCTCCTCCAGCAGCAGGTGCCGGGGCTGGGCGCCGTGACCGTAGACGACTGCGGGAACCTGACCGGCACGACGGGCCTGCCGGGCAGGCCCCTTGCCCAGCGCGGTGCGCAGCTGTGCCTTGAGAGTGACGGTGTTGTCTGCCATGGGGGTCTCCTCCGTGCTCATCAGGTGGTCCGGCGGGCGCGACGGCGCGCGGCACAACCAGGCACCACCACGTCGATCACGGATGCGCGCGCAGGCGCGTCCCTCGCCGGGGCAACGCGGCGATCCTACGTCACCCCCGGCGCGCTGGTGGGCCGCCAGGCGGTGAGGCCGCCCACGAGGGGCGGCCGGGGTTGCGGCAGGCAGTCGCGGCCCCGCACGCACCACCCCACGCCACCGGAGCGCCGACCCGTCCGGTCCTGTGCCTGGCCGCAGTGTCCTCACCCCCGAGCCACTAACCCGCCCGGACGCAGGAGCAGCAGGCCTACCGGCCGTCCAGGAGGGCCAGGCAGCGGCGCACCTCCGCCAGGGGCAGCTGCCCGGGGGCGGAGGGCTCCGCCCGCCCCTCCTCGTCGGGGACGACGGCGAAGGTCAGGGCGGAGCCGAACACGGCCGCCACCCGGGTCACCGCACCGAGCGCTCCCATAGACATGGCTGCCACAGGCACGGGCAGGCGGGCACGCGCCGTCACGGTCAGCAGGCGGGCCACGTCAACGGCGTCGGTGGGCCACACCGCCACCTTGGCCAGGTCCGCCCCCTGAGCCACCATGCGCTCCAAGACGTTCTCCAGGACCGCCTCCCCAGGGGTAGCGGCGACGTCGTGGAAGGAGGCAACGACGTCAATCCCCGCCGCATGCGCCGCCCGCGCCACACGCTCCAGGCAGCCGCGCTCCAGCTCGACGTCAACCGCCACCGGGCGCAGGGGACCAGGCAGCCCAGCGGCTCCCTCCACAGCCGCCAGGAGCAGGGCCTCGTAGAAGGCGTCATCGACGTTGGCCTGGCCGCCCTCCGCCGCAGTACGGCACGTTAGCAGCACAGGAACACCGGCACCCCCCCGCCTACCAGGAGATCCAGGGGACCCGGGAAGTACAGCTCCCACGGCCTCGACCGCCTCCAGCACCGCCTGGGCGACCCTGGCAGCCTGAGCGGACTCAACCTCCTGCGCGCGCCCACCTGCCCGGCTGGCCCCACAGCCCTGCGCGGCTCCGGCCACCTGATCACGCACTGGCTCCAGCAGGTCTACCCGCAGCTCCAGCACGTCCGCCCCCGCCGCCACCGCGCGGGCAGCCTGCTGGCGGGTACGGGCCAGCGTCGGCCCCGTCAGGGACACGGCAACCGCCGGGCCGCCCTGACCGATCACCGTGGTGCCCCAGTCCAGGACCCGTGGCAGCGGCCTGTCCGGTACCGGGCCTGCTGGCGCACCAGCGCTGTCGGCGCTGCCCAGGCCTGCGGAGCCTACCCCGCCGTCGACACCTGCCTGGCTCACGGCTGCTCCTCCAGGGAGCCTGGCTCCCTGCACCCCGACGCCGTGCACTCCCGGGACGGGGCAGCGGGAGGTACCAGGGACAGGGCGATACCGTCAAGGATGTCGTGGAGGCTGGTGGTCACCGTCTCCAGGGGCCGCCCAGCCGCCGTCGTCTCCTGCGTGACCCTGCCGACCACTTCCGCCCACACCAGCGCCCCCGCGGCGATCACGTCGCGGCGGCCCGGCGCCAGGTAGCCCCACGTCTGCCGCTCCTGCGGGGTGGAGGCCATGATCGCCTCGCAGGAGGCCAGCACGGCCTCCACACCCAGCTCGGCTCCGTCGATCGCGGCGGGGTCAAAGTGTTCCAGGCCCAGGGCGTGGGCCGTCACCGTGGCCACGGTGCCCGCCAGGCCCACCAGACGTGCAGGGGCGGCGAGGTCAACCACCTCTGCGGCCTGGTCCAGCAGCGCACGCACCTCGCCACGGGCGCAAGCCAGGGCCTGGGGGCCAGTCCCTCCGGCAAGGAAGCGCTCGGTGACACGCACGCTGCCGGTGTCCAGGCTGACTGCGCTGCGCGGCTCCCGGTCCCCCAGGACCAGCTCGGTGGAGCCGCCGCCCAGGTCCACCACGAGCCGCTCGGTAGCCCCAGCACCAGCGTCGGCACCAGTGTCGGCACTGTCAGGACCGCCAGCCCCCCCGTCTCCCAGGAGGGAGCCGACAAAGGACAGCCGGGCCTCCTCCTGACCGCTGACCACCTGGGGTTCCACCCCCACCAGGTGGGCCACCCCGGCAGTGAAGTCGTCGCGGTTGCCCGCGTCACGGGTCGCGGAGGTCGCCACGAACCGCCGGGCACCCGGCCCCTCAGGGACCCCCAGCTCGCGACAGTCCTCGGCGTAGTCGGCCACAGCAGCCAGGGTCCGCTCCAGGGCCTGCGGGTCCAGGCGGCCGGTACGGTCCACGCCCTGACCCAGACGGACGATCTGGCTGCGCCTGCGCAACGGCTCCAGGCGCACCCGGCCAAGGTCGTCACGCCAGGCCTGGGCGACAAGCAGGCGAATGGTGTTGGTACCGCAGTCAATAGCGGCGACTCGGGTCATCGGTGGTCTCTCTACATCGATGGAAGCATCAGTGGCGCCAGCGGCGGTGAGGCTAGCGGCGGAGCCAGCAACGGAGGCAGTGACGTCGGTAGCAGGGGGTGGTCAGCACGCACAGGAGGAAGGATCCCACAGAGCACGCTCCCGCAAGAGGTCCAGCACCCGGTCCCCGACCGGGTTGAGTCCCGGCCCCACTGCCAGGGAGTGGGCCACCAGGGCGTGGAGGCACTTGACCCGGGTGGGCATGCCGCCCGCGGAGACGCCGTCGATCTGCGCCACCTGTCCCAGCTCGCGGCGGCGGGCCAGGTAGTCCTCGTGGGCACGAGCGTAGGCAGCGGCCAGCGTCGTGTCCCGCCCCAGCTCGTCATTGAGCTCCTCCATGAGGTGCTCGGCCTCCAGGGTGGAGCATCCCCTGACTGCCGCCGGATGGGTGAGGTAGTAGGTAGTGGGGAAGGGAGTTCCGTCCTCCAGGCGGGGGAGGGTACGGACCACTGTGGGCCGCCCGCACACGCAGCGCGCCGCAATACCAGCCACCCCTCGAGGCGCCCGCCCCAGCTGGTCCGCCAGCACCTCCAGGTCGGCCCGGTCCACAGAAGAGGCCGACTGAGCCTGTCTCCTCACCCGTCCTGCTCCTCACTGCGCTCCTCGCCGTGGCCAGCAGCGCGGGCGGAGTCCTGGAGGGTCGTGTACCAGGGCAGGTCCTGGTCCTCCCGGCCCCCGCCGACCTCCCCCTGGGCGCCGTCCTCGAACTGTTCCGCCCCGACGACCACGTAAGAGGTCTCCCCCGGCATGACGTAGCCCAGGCGCTCACGGACCTGAGCCCGCACGTAGTCCTCGTCCTCCCACAGCTCGAGCTCCTCCTCCAATGCGGTGGAGGTGGCCCGGGCCTCCTCGATCTGGTCCACCACGGCGTCGTACTGAGCCTGCTGGGAGAGGTAGGCCCGCAAAGAGGTGAAGACGACAGCAAAGGCGATGAGACAGACCAGGACCAGGGTGACCACCCGTGGCGGCACTCCCCGCTCAACCACTGCCGCACCGTCGTCGTAGTGTCCTCGCGCCGCCTCCACAGGGGACGACGAGGCGTGCTCCGACGCGCTCGTCCCGGGATGGCCTCCCGAGCCACGGCGGCTCCGGAAGCGGGTAGACACAGGTCGTCTGGGCACCATGGCAGGCATGGTGCCCCAGCACGCCCCTGGTCACGAGAACCCGCCGTGGTGCGTCGCTCACCTGCCAGGCGTGCCAGGCAGGCCGCAGAACTGAGAAACCCGCACCCCAGGAGGCGTTGCGGGGTGTCACGAACTGCACCGACTCCTCATAAACGTACCGAGTCCTCATAGTGGACCGGCATGCCTGTCGTCCTATGAGGACTCGGTACGTTCTGCGCAGGGAGCAGCGGCTCAGGCCTGGAAGCGCGGGAAAGCGCCCGCACCCGCGTAGACGGCGGCGTCGCCCAGGGCCTCCTCAATACGCAGGAGCTGGTTGTACTTGTTGATGCGCTCGCCACGGGCGGGGGCTCCGGTCTTGATCTGGCCGGAGTTGGTGGCCACGGCCAGGTCGGCGATAGTGACGTCCTCGGTCTCGCCGGAGCGGTGGGAGGTCATGGAGCGGAAGCCGGCACGGTGGGCCATCTCCACGGCCTCCAGGGTCTCAGTCAGGGAGCCGATCTGGTTGACCTTGACCAGGAGGGCGTTGGCCGCACCCATGCTGATGCCCTTGGCCAGACGCTCGGGGTTGGTGACGAAGAAGTCGTCCCCGACGAGCTGGACACGGTCGCCGATCTTGTCGGTCAGCGCCTTCCAGTCCTCCCACTCGTCCTCGCTGAGCGGGTCCTCAATGGACACGATCGGGAAGTCCGCCACCAGCTTCTCGTAGTAGTCCACCATGAAGGCGTTGTCACGGGCCTCGCCCTCGAAGCGGTAGGTCCTGGTCTTCTCGTCGAAGAACTCCGTGGAGGCCACGTCCATAGCCAGCGCCACGTCCGCACCCGGCTTGTAGCCCGCCTTAGTAATAGCCTCGACGATGAGCTCCAGGGCCTCACGGTTGGAGTCCAGGTTGGGAGCGAAGCCGCCCTCGTCACCCAGGCCGGTGGACAGGCCACGGTCCTTCACCACGGCCTTGAGGGCGTGGTAGACCTCGGCACCCATGCGCAGGGCCTCGCGGAAGGTGGAGGCGCCGATGGGGGCGATCATGAACTCCTGGATGTCCACGTTGGAGTCAGCGTGGGAGCCGCCGTTGAGGATGTTCATCATGGGCACGGGCAGGACGTGGGCACCCGGGCCGCCCACGTACTGGAAGAGGTCCAGCCCGGCGGCCTCCGCCGAGGCCTGGGCAGCAGCCAGGGAGACCCCAGGATGGCGTTGGCGCCCAGCTTGCCCTTGTTAGGGGTGCCGTCCAGCTCGATCATGAGGTGGTCGAGGCCACGCTGGTCGGCCGCGTCGAAGCCGATGATCTCCGGGGCGATGATCTCGTTGACGTTGGCGACAGCCTTCTCAACCCCCTTGCCCAGGTAACGGCCCTTGTCGCCGTCACGCAGCTCAACAGCCTCGAAGGCGCCGGTGGAGGCACCGGAGGGGACGGCGGCGCGCGCGGAGGAGCCGTCCTCCAGGAGGATCTCGACCTCAAGGGTGGGGTTTCCGCGGGAGTCGAGGATCTCGCGGGCGTGAACGTTCTCGATGAGGGCCACTTGCAGCTCCTTGTTCGTCCTTGTTGGTTTCGACCTGGTTGGTCTCGACCTGGTTGGGCCTGGTTGATCTTGATCCCCTCGGCCCGGTCGGTGCTCACGAGCACCCGCCCAGTCCGGTGGCGACCAGGGTGCAGCCCTAGCCTAGCGGTAGCGCGTGCGGCGCATACCAGCATTGGTCCCCGGTCATGACAGGGTTCACGCCAGGCGCGAAACCAGGGTCGAAACGCCAGTGAGAAATTCTCAGGACGTCGAAGGTCGCCACACCCTCGCCCCACCTGACCACGGCCCCGCCCGGAGACGGCCGACCCCCCGGGCTACGGGCTGACAGCCGAGCGGATGGCACGGTCCAGGACCGGGCCGACAACCCCCAGCGCCCCCGGCTGGGTCATCTCTCGGTGGTTACAGTCGACGTCCACCACCTGCAGTCCTCCGGTGACGTAGGGCTCCCACTCTCCCGGGTCATGCTCAGGACCGATCCCGCCGCGGGCTGCCCGGAGGAAGAGCGCCCGCCCCCGGTAGGCCCGGTGCTGGTACTCCCGCAGGATCCGGGTGGTGTTGCGGTAGGTGGTCACCAGCGCCTCCAGGACGCCGCGCTCCAGCCCGGCCATCGGGGAGGAGCGCTCCTCCAGCGCCCTGACCACGGCAGCGAGGTCCTCCTCGTGTCCGGCCAGGACGTCGTCATCAATCCCGGCCATGGCCAGGAGCGCAGACAGGGCGTCCGCCAGCGGCGGCTCCATAGCGCCGCTAGCCGCCTCCGAGGGGTAGGCGTCCATCAGCGCGAGCACCCCCACCTGGTGGCCCGCCTCCTGCAGAAGCACAGCCATGACGTGAGCGACCATCCCGCCCAGGGACCAGCCCACCAGGTGGTAGGGGCCGCTGGGCTGGACCTGGAGGACCTGGGTGACGTAGTCGCGGGCCATCTCCTCCAGGGAGGTCGGCTGTGAGCCCGGCTCCAGGACGCCACGTGCCTGCAGGCCCCACACCGGCAGTCCGTCCAGGTGGCGGGGCAGGCCGGCGTAGCACCAGGACAGGCCGCCAGCCGGGTGGACGCAGAAGACTCCCCCCAGGTCCGTACCGGGACCCTGCCCGCTGCCAGGCCCGCGGTTGTCCGGAGGACGCAAGGGCAGCAGCACGCCCAGGTCGGTGTCGCCGGGACGCGTCGGGTCATGCTCGTCCAGGTGGGCGGCCAGCAGGGCAGGAGTCGGGTGGGTCATGACCGTGCCGACCCGCAGGGGGCGCCCGGTGGCCTTCCTGAGCGCCGCTACCAGCGAGACCGCCAGCATCGAGTGCCCACCCAGGTCGAAGAAGGAGTCATCGGCGCTGCACCCCTCGATACCCAGAACCCGAGCGACGTGCTCGCACACAAGCCTCTCGGTCCTGGTGGCCGGCGCCCGCCCCTGCGAGCGGGGCAGCCGGGGGACGGGCAGAGCCGCGTCGTCACGCTTGCCGTTGACAGTCAGGGCCAGGCGGTCTAGGACCACCACCGCCGCCGGGGCCATCTGGCCGGGCAGGCGTCGTGCGACCTGGCGGCGCAGCAGTGCCGGGTCCGCGGTCGTCGGATCAGGTCCCGTCAGGTAGAGGACAAGACGCTCGTCGCCCTGGCACACCTGGACCACCCGGGCGTAGGCCAGGCGGACGCCCTCGACCTCGCGCGCCCGGGCCTCGACCTCCCCCAGCTCGACCCGGAAGCCCCGCAGCTGAACCTGCCTGTCAGCACGCCCCCTGAACTCCAGGTCGCCCTGCCTGGTGCGCACGGCCAGGTCGCCGGAGCGGTACATCCGCCCCTGCCTGGCCCAGCCCGAGGAGCCTGGCCCCGCCGCCTCCGCCGGGGCCGCCAGTGCCTCAGCACTCCTGGGCGCACCCAGCAGGCCGCCTACACCCCCGTCGTGCCCGGCACCCTCCAAGACAGCCAGCGCGAAGGGGTCCGGCAGGAACCGCTCGTCGCTCAGCCCGGGCTGGTTGACGTAACCCGAGGCCAGCCCAGCACCACCGACGTGGATCTCCCCGACCACGCCCGCAGGTACCGGGTGGCCGCCCTCGTCCAGGAGGTAGACGGCCAGGTCCTCCAGGGGACGCCCGATCGGACTGTTCCCTGTGGTGGCCTCATCAACCTCCAGGTAGGTCACGTGCACGGTGGTCTCGGTGATCCCGTACATGTTGACCACCCGTGGCGATCCCGGCGGGTGCCGCCGGAACCAGCGCCGTACCACGTCCAGGTCCATCTCCTCACCACCCAGGACCACCACGCGCAGGCCCAGGCCAGACTGGCTGACCTGGCCTAGGCCTGCCTCCTGCGCCACAGCCTCGTCACGCTGCGCGTCAGCCGCGGCCAGCTGGGCGAAGGCTGAGGGAGTCTGGCTCAGGACCGTGACCTCCTCGGCCTCCAGCAGGGCCAGCATCTCCTCGGGGCTGCGGCTGACCTCGTAGGGGACCACCACCAGCCTGCCTCCGGTCAGGAGGCACCCCAGAACCTCCCACACGGAGAAGTCGAAGGCGTAGGAGTGGAAGAACGTCCACACGTCTGCCGCGCCAAGGCCGAGTCGGTGCTCGGTGCTGCGCAGCAGCCTCAGGACATTGTCCTGGGTGACCTCGACCCCCTTGGGGCGGCCGGTGGACCCAGAGGTGAAGATGACGTAGGCGGGGTCGTCGGCGCAGGTCGCGGACGGCGGCGCGACCTGACCGGGGGACCTCCCGAGGAGAGGAGCCTGGCCCGGCAGGCCGGAGCACCCGCCCTCCAGGTCACGGGCGGACAGCACCACCGCCTGCGACCCCAGGGCGCTGCGCAGCCCCGGCGGCAGGGGAGACCCCTCGGCATCGTCGGGCAGGTCGTGGACCAGGACCACGGGCTGGCAGTCCTCCAGGGCTGCAGCCAGCCGGGCCTCAGGGTACTGCGGGTCGAGGGGGACGTAGGCAGCCCCGGTGCGCAGCACCGCAACGATCATCTCGACCTGGAGCCGCCCACGTCTCAGCAGGAGCGCCACCCGGCGTCCCGGTCCCGCCCCGGCCTCAAGCAGGACGTCCCTGACCCGCGCCGACACCCGCTCCAGGGCGGCGTAGGTGAGACGCTGCGCACCGGGCGCATCAGGTACACCCGCACCACGTGCACCGGGCTCGTCAGGTACCGTCAACGCCTCGCGCTCGGCCCACTGCGCCATGGCGGCCTCCAGCGCCTGCCCCAGGCTGGCACGGCGTAACGCGGGACTGGTGGCCTCGGGCATAGCAGTCCTGGCCCCCAGCATCCTGGTCGCCTCCTGGAGCGCCTGCTCCCGGGCCTCCTCCTCCAGCACCCGGTCCCACAGCCGTGAGTGCGGGTCCTCCAGCATCTGGTCCAGCAGCCGAAGGAACCAGCGGGTCAGGGCCTGCGCCGTGGCCGAGTCGATCACGTCGGTGGCGTACTCCAGGCGCACGCAGATGCCCTCACCCATGGTGACCTCCCAGGTCAGGTCAAACTTGGAGGTACCGGTCCCCTCAACACCTACGCTGACCTGAGGTGCCCCGGCACCCGCGTCGAAGGAGAGGCCTCCGGTGTCCTGGGCCACGAGCATGACCTGGAACAGGGGGTGGCGGCTGGAGTCACGGCGCGGGTTGACGGCGCCAACCACCGCGTCGAAAGGCACCTCGGCGTGGTCCAGCATGGTCAGGGTGTCCTCGCGGACCCGCGCCAGGAGCTCGGCGAAGGAGGGATTGCCCTCCGTACTGGTCCGGGTCACCACGGTGTTGGCGAGGAACCCGACCTCCTGCTCACGCCGGGCGTCGGTACGACCCGAGGAGATCGTCCCTATGGGGACGTCATAACCTGCGCCGCACCGGGTCAGCAGGCCCGCGAGCACGCTGTGGAGGACCATGAACGGGCTGGCCTGGTGGGCTCGGGCCAGGCCCTCCACAGCGGCTGAGCGCTCGGCCCCCAGGGACACCCGAACCTGCCCGCCCCGGTGGTCGCGCTGCCGGGGACGGGGCCGGTCCAGGGGCAGCGGGATCTCCTCGGGCAGGCCCCGCAGCCTCTCGGTCCACCAGGACAGGGCCTCAGGCGCTGGGGCAGGTAGGGGCGCCGGCGGTACGGCGACCAGGGGTAGGGGCGTCGGCGTGGGCGGCGAGACGCGCGGGAAGGAGACCGAGGCAGGAGGCGAGGAGGCGGGCCGGGGACCAGGCCCCGAGGCCCGTCGCGCTGCGTCCTGTCCTGGATCCGGGGAGTTCCGGCGGTCCAGGTCCTGGACACGGGCCCGGTAGGCGGCAGCGAGGGTGTCCACCACAGGCCTGAGCGACCAGCCGTCAGCAGCGACGTGGTGGATGACCAGCACCAGGCGCTGCCGGTCGGCGTCCTGGGCGAGGTAGGCGCGCACCGGAGGCTGCGCGGTGACATCAATGGTGGTGTCGAGGCTGCTCACCAGGTCGGGGTCGTGGGGGTCGCGGTCCACCACGACCAGTCTGACGGCCTGGCGTACCGCCGCCTCCTGCCAGGTGGCAACAGTGGGGAGGCCGTCCTCGCCAGCCGGGTAGGAGGTCCGCAGCGCCGTGTAGGTCAGCACGGTGTCCACGACTGCGGCCTCCAGCGCCCGGATGTCTAGGTGCCCGGCGACGTCGAGCACAAGAGGAATGGCGTAGACAGGGGACGGTCCCTGCTCCTGCTCCAGGAACCACAGGCGACGCTGGGCCGCAGTCATCAAGGGCCGGCCTCCTGCCGCAGGGGACGCCGGGACCGGGAGTGCCGGGGCCCCTGGGCTCCCCGCGCCGCCGACAGCCTCACCAGCGGCCTGGGCACCTGTGCCGCCACTGGCCTCCGCTCCCGTGCCGACACCGGGAGAGGATGCCGGGCGGGGACCTGTCCCACCCAGGAGACGAGCCACCTGTTCCACACTGGCGTCCCGGAAAAAGTCCCTCAGGTGCAGGCCCTGGTATCCCGCCTGGGTGAGTCGGCCCAGCACACGGGCTGCGGTCAGAGAGTGGCCTCCCATGGAGAACAGGTCGGTGTGGCTACGCAGGGTGTGGGCAGGCACGTCCAGGACCTCGGCGTAGACGGAGGCCACCACCTGCTGGTCGGGGTCCATCTGCTCCCACGACAGACCCGCACCGACCTCACGCCCGGGGGCAGGCAGACGGCTGCGGTCCACCTTGCCCCGCTCCGTCAGCGGCAGAGCCTCCAGGCACACCAGGGTCGTGGGGACAAAGGAAGGGGGCAGGAGGCCACGCAGGTGGTCGAGCACCCCGGCAGTATCCAGCGGCGCCTGTTCCTGCGTGGGCACGACGTAGCCCACCAGCCTGGCACCGTCACCGTCGTCGCGCACCGTGACCACGGCCTGGCGGATCCCGGGCTGGGTGACGAGGGCTGCCTCGACCTCTGCCACCTCAATGCGTACGCCGCGCAGCGACACCTGGGAGTCAGCACGCCCCATGAAGGTGAGCGCTCCGTCAGGCTCCCGCCGTACCAGGTCGCCGGTGCGATAGCACCGCGAGCCGCCGGCGGCGGTCACGAACCGCGAGCGTGTCAGGTCGTCGTCCCTGAGGTAGCCGCGGGCCACCGAGCTGCCGCACAGATAGAGCTCACCGGTTACCCCTGGCGGCAGGGCGCGGCCCAGGTGGTCCAGCACCCGAGCCTCCTGCCCGGGCAGGCTGCGGCCGATGCTCGGCTCCGGGTGGTCGGCCACCCAGGCGACGGTAGCCTCCACCGTGTTCTCGGTGGGACCATAACCGTTAGCGGCAAAGACGCCGCGACGCGTCTCCTGGCGCAGCCGCTCCCACAGCGAGACGGAGCAGGTGTCACCACCGATGAACAGGCTGGTCACCGCGTGTCCCCGGCCCTCACGGTCCCGGCCGACGGGCAGTCCCACCTCCAGCAGTTGCTCCAGGACAGCCGGGGAGAGGTCGATGACATCAACGGCATGGTCCTGGAGGAACCGGGCATGGGCAACAGGGTCACCAAGCTGCTCCTCGGTAGGCACGTGCAGGCGGTGCCCGTGGAGGAAGGCGACCAGGGGGCTGAGGGCGGAGTCAAAGGCCGGGGAGTACTCGTGGCTGTAGTCCAGCACCACGCTCTCCCGCGTAGTCCCTGCGCCTGACGTGCTCCCCGGCTGTCCTTCCCGCTCCACCTGCCCCGACCACCCGGTCGTGCCCGCAGCGACCAGCTCCCTATCCACGTAGAGCAGGTCGAAGGCCCTGGCATAGCTGGACAGGTTACGGTGCTCAACCACGACTCCCTTGGGGCGTCCGGTCGAGCCGGAGGTGAACAGGATGTAGGCGGCGTCCTCACCCCTGACCGGGCGGTCGAGCTCACCGGGCGCGACCGGCCCCGCTGGCAGGGCCTCCATCTGGGCACGGACGCTGTCGGCGTCGAGAACCAGAGTCTGCGGTGCCCGCGTCCCCGCCCCTCCTGCCTGGCTGAGTGCCTGCCGCAGGGCCGGTCCCTGCCCCAGCACAGAGGTGGTCACCACCACAGCAGGCTCCACGTCCTCGACAACCTGGCTGAGTCGACGGGCAGGCCACTGGGGGTCACAGGGGACAAAGGCGGCCCCGGCCTCCAGGACCGCCGGAGGCGCCAGCACCATCCAGCTGGTCCGGGGCAGGTAGAGCAGGACCCTGTCCCCGGCTCCCACGCCGAGCTCCCTGAGCAGACGGGTCAGGCGGTGGGCCCAGGAGGCCGTTTCCTCATAGGTGAGGAGACGGTCGGGGGCGCAGAGGTGCTCCTGGCTGGAACCAGGGGGCCGGAGCCGGCTACTGGTGGCCAGGCGAGCGCGATCCAGCGCGCCCACCGCCCACACCGGGTCGGTCGCGCTCCGTCCCTGCCCCGCAGCGGGCAGGGACGCCACCTCCTCTGGCTCGGGGGGCAGCGCCTGCAGGTCAGGGGGGTGAGGGAGCCGGTCATGTAAGGCACCTGCGGGCTGAGGACCAGGTCGCGTAGGCGCTCGTGCGTGTCACCAGCCATCTCGGCCCCGGCCCCCTCAGGCGTGCCTGTCCCGTGGGCTGCCCGGCTGAGTCGGCTCACAAGCGTCTCCAGGACCCGGGCGTACCCGGCAAGGACCGACTCGCTCAGGGAGCCTGCCGGGGCCGCCAGACCCATGGGAGCGTCCGGCTGGCCGGGCCGGACGTCGAGAACCAGCCCCTCGGCCGGGCCCTCCCACACCGCCTCACTACGCCCCCGCGCCCTGCCGTAACGTCGTGCCCCGCCGAAGGGGACGATGTTGACAGCGACGTCGCAGAGCGCCTCGGACACTGCCAGCCCCCGGTCGGCACGGATGTCCTCGTGCCGGTAGCGCTGGTGGTCCCGGCAGCGCTGCCAGACCTGCGAGACCTGGGTAAGCAGCTGGCCCACGCTCTGGTCCGGGTCCAGGTCGACCCGCACGGGCAGGACGTTCTGGGTGTGGCACGGGGTCCGCAGGAGCGTCTGGCTGGTCCGGTTCATGACGTGGACACCGACGACCGCCTCGTCACGCCTGTGGACCACCCCGGCCAGGACGGCCAGGGCCGCGACAAGCACCGTGGGGTCGGCACCTGCGAACGGGCCGGGCGCTTCCACCGGGTGGTAGGCCGCCTTGGAGGGGTCCCCGCCCGGCGCCATGGAGACGGCCGGGGCATCGGGGGCCTGCTCCCGCCAGAAGGCACGGTCCTCCTTGGCCTGGGGGCTACGGGCGTAGGCAGCCTGCTGCACGACGGCCTCCAGGTAGGCCTCTACCGCCTCAGGGTCGGCACCTGCGGTGCTGCCGGTGCTCCTGTCGGCCTCGGCACCAGGGGCCGTGCCGACAGCGGCAGCACCGCGGGCCGGGGCGGCAGGGGACCCGGCACCCTGGGAGGAGAGCCGGGACGAGTACTCACGGGCCAGCGTACGCCCGACCAGGGCGAACCCGTAGCCGTCCAGCGCCAGGTGGTGGACCCGCAGGAACCACTGGGCGCTGTCCTGGCCGGTGAGCAGCAGGCAGGCGCGGGACACTACCCCCTGCTCCAGGTCGATCGGCTCCCCCAGGTGCTGGAGCACCCACTGCCGGGCTGCCTCCTGCCCTCCCCGGGGATCCTGCCTGAGGTCGACGAGCCCGGCGCGAACGGGAACGGCGTCGAGCACGACACGTGGCAGGCCCTCCCCTGCGGCGGGTGCCTGCCGCCCGTCCACCTCCCCGACAGCACCCACCGGGACCGTCGGGCGGGAGGCGGCGTCGTCCAGGCTTCCTACCGGGCTTCCTAGGCGGCCCGGGCTGGCCGTACCCGGGTCGCCCTTGACGACCAGGCGTGTGCGCAGGGCCGGAATGTCGTGGAGGACCCTGTCCGCCGCCGCCAGCCACGCCCCGGTGTCAAGGGGACCCTCGATCCTGGTCACCTCTGCGACCCCGTAGACGCTCTCGTCAGCCAGGACGTGCTGGGACAGCCAGATGCCCTGCTGTGCAGGCGTGAGCTCCGTGCCCTCGTTCACCTCCCCGCCCGTGCGCCCAGTGCGGGCGTCGTGCTCGGGACGGCCGGTACCACTGCTGCGGCCGGGACCCTGTTCTGCGGGCACAGCACTACCTCCCACCGTCGGTCCCGCCACGGCGCGCGTGCGGCCTGGAGGGCACGCGCTCGGACGGCCCCTTCTGCGGTGCCGCCATGGTGAACCCGTGGGTGGTCTCCAGGAGGTCCGCCAGGTCGGCGACGGTGCGGCACTGGACCATGTCAGTGAAGTCCACCTCTGCCTCCAGCGTGCTCCAGGCCTCGGTGAGCATCATCATGCGCACGGAGTCCACACCGATCGACGGCAGCTCACTGTCAGGCGTGATGCCGTCAGCCGGGGTGGAGGTGGTCTCCTCCAGCTGTGCTGCCAGCTCCCCCAGGGAGGTGGGGTAGGGCCGGGCCTGCCCGGGCTCCCGGCCCTCCTGCTCCCCCTCCTGATGCTGGGTAGGCCGCTCAGGGCCTCCCGGACCCTCCAGAACCTGGCGCATCCGGGAGAGGTCTGTGACTACGCCGCAGGAGCGCGACACCAGCTCCAGGGCCATGCGGTGCTCGTCGGCGCCGAGGTCCGCTACCGCGTCAGCAACCAGGAAGGGCCTGAGGTCCAGGACGAAGGCCCGCAGCGCCGTGGCGAGGCAGCCGATGTGGGCGTAGACGCCGGTGATGACCAGCTGGTCGCGTCCCAGGGCACCCATCAGCTCGTGGAGGCCGGTCCCCTCAAAGGCGTCGTAGCGCCTCTTGGTCAGCACGGTGTCACGAGGCCCGGGGGCCACCTCGGGCACGATCGCGGCGTGCTCGTCATCTGCGACGCCCTGGCCCCACAGGTCCTGGAGCAGACCCCGCTCCTGGCGGCCCTGGTGCGCAGGCTGGGCGGTGTAGACCACCGGTACCCCCCGAAGACGGGCCAGCCTGACCATCTCCGCCACGCCGTGCAGCAGCCCAGGCAGCGGCTCCTCCCCCGGCACATAGGCCGACAGGAAGTGCTCCTGCATGTCGTGGACCAGGAGCACGGCCCGGTCGGGGTCAGGTTCCCAGGGAGCACGTGAGGGCGGCAGGGGCTGTATCGGGGTCTGGTATCGAATCTCCTGGGGGATCATATCTCGCTCCTCATGTCACAGGGTCTGTCGGGGCTGGGACGGGGCGGGCGAGCAGGTTCCTGTCTGCTGGGCCCCAGGGACCTTCTGAGATCCCCCAGAGCCTTCCGGGCACCTGCCCGCTGCCCTCGCCACGGCTACCCGGAGTAGGACTCGGTGAGGGCGTCGAGCATCTCCTGGGCGGAGTAGTAGTCCAGCCGGAAGGTGGTGGAGGGCATGTAGGAGACCTTGTCGTCGCGCACGGGGGCAGCAGTGGTGTAGGCCTCGTTGCTGTCCATCGTGTCCCTGGTCGCCTGGTCGGCGGCCACGACGACCCAGTTCTCACCGACAAGCCCCTTCTGGACGTTCTCCCCGGACAGCTCGATGATGTCGCCCCGCTCACCCATGGACTCCTCGCCCTGGACGTCGGCGGGGACGGTAGCCATGGTGAAGCCCAGCTCGGTGAGCAGCTGGACCTGGGGAGACTCCTGGGTCAGGACCATGGCGTCCCCGGAGTCGTCACTGGCGACGATGAAGGCCGAGGTGTCGCCCCCGGGCACGGTGATCGACTCCTTGGCCTGTGCCACCTTGCTGTCGAAGTCGGAGACGACCTCCTCGGCCTGCTCCTCCTGACCTGTTGCCTCGCCCAGCAGGGTGGTGACGTCCTGCCAGGAGCGTGTGCCGTAGTCCACGACCAGGACTGGGGCGACGTCACGGAGCTGGTCGATGATGTCCATGGCGGAGTCGCCCCCCGTCTTAGCCACGACAATGAGGTCCGGGGAGTACTGGGCGACGCTCTCCGCCTCGGGAGCGCTGTTCTCGTAGGCGACCTCGACCCCTTGCTCCTGGGCGGCGTCAGACCACTGGAGGAAGAAGCCGTTGGAGTCGCTCAGGCCCTCCTGGTCGGGCGCCGTGGCCCCGGAGGCCACGACCGGGGCGCCCACCGCCAGCAGAGAGCCGGTGAGGGTGACGGAGGTAGAGACGATGGTCTCGGGCTGGGCGTCCAGGGTGAGCTCGGCGTCGGTGTCGTCATCGGTCTGGACGGTGCGCGGCCAGTCGCCGTCCGCACTGGCCGGGTCCACGGCCTGGTCGGTACCTGCGGAGCCGCTAGCCTCGTCAGAGCCTCCTGAGCCGCTGCCGCAGGCGCTGAGGCCCACGGCGAGCAGAACGGCCACCAGGAGGGCCGGGACGACGGGCAGGAGCAGGTCCAGTCCCCGTCTCGGGCGGCGCGTCGCTGGTGAGCTCGCTGGAGAAGAGGTGCTCATGTTTCCTTCCTTTCTTCTTCTCGCCGCCACGCGGCGAGAGGTCTCAGTCAGGCCGCGCGGCTGTCCTCACCACGCGCGGCCGAGGGCCTACGGGCGGGGCCGGCCTCCCCAGGTCGCGGGGACCACCATGGGCATCCCTGCTACCGGGTCCGCCATCACGACGGCGTCCAGACCGAACACCTCCCCCACCATCTGCTCGGTCACGATGTCGCCCGGGCTGCCCGTGGCGTAAACCTGGCCGTCACGCATAACAATCATGTGCGAGGCGCAGCGGGCAGCGTGATTGAGGTCATGGAGCACCGCGACGACGGTGCGCCCCTGCTCCTCGTTGAGCGCACGGCACAGCCGCAGGATCTCCACCTGGTGAGCCAGGTCGAGGAAGGTGGTGGGCTCGTCCAGGAGGACCGTCTCCGTGTCCTGGGCGAGCACGAGGGCGAGCCAGACCCTCTGACGCTGCCCGCCGGAGAGCTGGTCCACGGGCCGCAGCGCCAGGTCCTGGACACCGGTCAGGGTCATGGCCCCATCCACGGCGTCACGGTCAGCCTGCGACCACTGCCGGAACATCCCCTGATGGGGGAAGCGTCCCCGGGCCACCAGGTCGCGCACGCTCATCCGGTCCGGCACCAGCGCGGACTGGGGCAGCAGCCCCACCTTCCTGGCCACGGTCCTGGTGTCCAGACGGTAGATGTCCTCGCCGTCGAGCAGCACGGTCCCGTGGGAGGGCCGGTGCAGGCGCGCCAGGCAGCGCAGCAGCGTGGACTTCCCGCAGGCGTTGGGACCCACGACGGCGGTGAAGCCGCCGACAGGGACCTCCACGTCCAGATCGGCAGAGACCGTGTACCCGTCGTAGGCGATGGTCACCTCCTGCGCACTGAGCCGGGTACTCAGCCAGGTCGTCATCTGTCGTCTCCTCCCCGTCTTACGTGGTCTTATGTGTATTACGTGGTCTTGCGTGGTCCTGCGTGGTCCTGCGTAGTTTCATGTGGCTCCGCGTGGTCCCGCGCGGTTCCACGTACGTCTCCCTGCTGTCCTGTCCCTGCCCCTCGGCGCAGCAGGCCGGGTACAGGTGCTCATCCCCGCCTCCTCCTGGCGGCCACCACCAGGACGCACATGAGGTAGGTGCCTCCGACCGCCCCCGTGGTCACTCCCACCGGCATGGAGGCCAGCAGCCTCTGGCTGACGACGTCGGAGCCCAGGAGCAGGAGCGCCCCCACCGCGCCGGTGACGTAGACCGGGGGGACCTCCGCGCGGGCCGTGAGGCGAGCCAGGTGGGGCGAGACCAGGGCGACGAAGCCGACGGGACCAACGGCCATGGTGACCAGGGCGACAAGCGCCGTCCCCAGAAGCACGAGCCTGGTGCGCAGGCGACCCACCCGCGTCCCCAGCGCCGCAGCCAGGTCGTCACCCAGGGGCAGCATCCGCGCCTGGCGGGCCAGAGGAGCCAGGAGGACCAGCACGGCCAGGACACCGAGGAAGGTCGGAACCGTTACCTGCCACGTGGCTGCCGACAGCGTCCCGGTGGAGGTCCTCAGCGCCCCGAAGGCAGTGTCCTGGTCCACCCGCAGCAGCAGCCAGCGGTTGACGGAGGACAGCATCGAGCTGATGGCGATACCGGCCAGGACCAGACGCATGCCAGCGAACCCTCCCCGTACGGAGAGCAGGAACACCCCCGTGCCCACGCCCAACCCGCCCAGGAGGGAGGCAAGGGACACCGACAGCACCGACAGCGCCGTGCCGGGCAGGACCAGGACGCTGACCAGGATCCCGGTCTGCGCCCCATGGAGAAGCCGATGAGGTCGGGGGAGCCCAGGGGTTCCTGGTCACTACCTGGAACAGCTGCCCGGCCACGCCCAGAGCCGCGCCCGCAACCACGCCCAGGGCGATCCGTGGCAGGCGCCACTGCAGCACGACGACCCGGTCCCCCGGGAGCCTCCTCCGGCCAGGACCTCGCCTATCTGGGAGTAGTCCAGGGGGATGGCTCCTGTCCTCAGGGCCAGGACCGCCGTGACCAGGCACAGGAGCGTCAGGACCGTACCTACCAGCAGGTGTCGGGGGGTCAGCAGCAGCGAGCAGCCCGCCCGCCCGGGAGTCGGCAGCCTCAGCCACCAGTAGCCTGGCACGGAGCGCCCGGAGTCCGGGTAGGCCGCGCTCACAGTCGGGCGTCCTTAAGGCGCAGGACCATGACAAGCAGCACCGGCGAGCCGACGAAGGCCGTCAGCAGCCCCACCTGGATCTCGCCGGGACGGCTGATGACCCGCCCCACGACGTCGGCGGCCAGCACCAGGCAGGGGCCCATCAGGGCACTGAGGACGATGATCCACCCCCGGTGAGGCCCCATGAGCCAGGAGGCAGCCAGCGGCACGATAAGGCCCACGAAGCCGACGGGACCCGCAGCCGCTGTGGCCGCGCCGCACAGCAGCGTCAGGGAGACCAGGCTGAGCGCACGCACCAGCACCACCCTGGTTCCCAGGGCTGCCGCGACGTCGTCACCCAGGGACAGGTTGGTCAGTCCCCGGGAGCACGACAGGGCGATGAGCGTCCCGACGGCCACGACGGCGGCCAGAGCCCCCAGGGGGACGTCGGTGCGCAGCAGCGCGCCCGCGTCCCAGTAGCGGAAGGTGGCGAAGGTGCGAGGGCTGGACAGCAGGAGGGCCTGGATCGCGGCCGAGGCGGCGGCGGAGAAGGCGACCCCCACCAGGAGCAGGCGCACGGGTGAGGCCGCCGCACCGCCGAGGGAGGCCACCAGGTAGACGACGACCGTGGCCGCCAGGGAGCCCGCGGCCGCCAGCCCAAACTGCTCGGGCACCGACGTCGCGCCCGTGAGCCAGGAGCCCAGGACTACGGCGAGAGAGGCCCCCGAGGTCACTCCCAGGAGTCCGGGCTCCGCCAGCGGGTTGCGAGTCACCGCCTGCATGAGCGCGCCGGCCACAGCCAGGGCCGTCCCCACCAGGAGTCCCAGGACGGTACGCCGGGGACGCAGCGTGTTGACGATGACAGAGTCGTAGACGGAGGCGTCAGGATGAGTGAGGTACTCCCAGATCTCACCCAGCGTGAGGGCAGAAGAGCCCACGCTCACCGAGACGAGCGCGCACACGGCGACAAGAACCAGGGCGGTAAGGACCACCGCCAGCCGGAACGGCACGGACCGCGCCTGCCGAGGTCGCCGACCCTGCCGGGTCAGGCGGTCTCGGCTGCGGCGGGCGGTCCGAGGGGGTCGGACGCCAAGCGGCTCGTCCGCGGCTCCTACGGCACCCACCCGCAAGCCGCTCCCTGCTCTGCCCTCGCCCACTCCCAGTTTCACCACCTTCACCATGCGTATTTAGATGAGCTTAACCTAAGGTGTAGGGTGACGTTGTGTCAATCACTTCTTCACCACCGCGTGACATGGAGAGCCCCGGGGAGAGCCCTCGCGTAACCGGGGGTCACAGCCGTCTGGGCCCGGGCTGGACCCCGGTCCCCGCCGATCTCGCCTACCGCTACCGCCAGGACGGCTACTGGACCACAGACCTCCTGGGTGACCTCGCCCGCCCCACCGAGGGCACCCGGGACCGCCTGGCTGTCGTCGACCCCCGTCACCGCTGGACCTACGCGCGCCTGGAGGAGGAGGTCGCCGCGCTGTGCCCCGGGTGGCAGGACCTGGGCCTGCGCCCCGGGGACACGGTGGTGGTCCAGCTGCCTAACTGCGCCGAGTTCGTCGCCGTCCTGCTGTCGCTGTGGCGGGTCGGAGCGGTGCCTGTCATGAGCCTTCCCGCCCACAGGGCCAGCGAGATCACCGACTTCGCCCACCACGCCCGGGCACGCGCCTACGTCAGCTCTGAGCGCAGCGGGGAATTCGACCAGGTGGCGATGGGACGCCGCCTGCGCGCCCAGCTCCCGGGGCTGGTCCACGTCGTCGTCCCCCAGCCGGCCCAGGACACCCCCGGGGCCGGGGAGACGGAGCACGGTACGGACGGCGAGGGCGCCGGGGACGCCGCCGCTACCCTGTCCGACACCGCCTCCCCTGTCACCTACGACGCGCTCAAGAGGCTCACGAACCCCGAGGTAGAAAGGGCGGACCTGGCCGCACCGAACCCCTTCGACGTCGCCCTGCTCCAGCTATCCGGCGGATCGACGGGCACCCCCAAGCTCATCCCCCGCACGCACGCCGACTACCTCTACAGCGTGCGCGCCAGCGTCGAGCTGTGCGGGGTGGATCGTGACACCACCCTGCTGTGCGCACTGCCCTGTGCCCACAACTTCGCCATGAGCTCTGCGGGCATCCTGGGCCAGCTCCTGGCCGGGGGCAGCGTGGTCATGGCTCCCGACCCCTCCGCAGCCACCGCCTTCCGACTCATTGAGCAGGAGAAGGTCACCCACGCGGCCCTGGTGCCACCTATGGTGCTGCTGTGGCTAGCCCGGGCAGCCAGGATCAGCAGGGCCGAGACCTCCAGGTCGCCCGGGTCAGGGCGGCCCGCAGACGGCACCGAAGCGGACGGCGGGAGGCGCGGAGGCCCCCTGGAGACTCTACGCGTCCTGCACGTGGGCGGCTCACGGCTGCCGGAGGAGGTCGCCCGCCGGGTCCGGCCCGAGCTGGGGTGCCGCCTGCAGCAGGTCTTCGGCATGGCCGAGGGCCTGGTCTGCTACACCAGGCTCGACGACCCCGACGACGTCATCGTGTCCACTCAGGGGCGTCCTCTCAGTCCCGCCGACGAGGTCCTCATCGTCGACGACCAGGACCAGCAGGTGCCCGACGGCACAGCGGGGCACCTGCTGACCCGGGGACCGTACACGATCCGCGGCTACTTCCGGGCTGCCGACCACAACCGGACCTCCTTCACCCCCGACGGCTTCTACCGGACCGGGGACGTGGTGGTGCGCGGCCCCGGGGCCAACCTACGTGTCGTAGGCAGGGCGAAGGAGCAGATCAACCGGGGCGGGGAGAAGATCGCCGCCGGGGACCTGGAGAACCACCTGCAGGCCCACCCCGACGTCTTCGAGGCGGCCGTCACCGGGGAGCCGGACCCCGTCCTGGGTGAGCGTATCGTCGCCCACCTCGTGCTCCGCCCTGACGCCGCCTCCCCGTGGCACCGCCAGCCTCCGGCGCAGGTCCTCGCCGAGGTGCGCTCCTTTCTGCACGAGCGCTCGGTGGCCACCTACAAGATGCCGGACAAGGTCCTGCTGGTCACGACGCTGCCGCGCACCGCTGTAGGCAAGACCAGTGTCACCCAGATCCGGGACGGTGGCGCCCAGCCCCCGGCAGCGCGGAGTGGATCCGCTGCCCGGGGCCGCAGGCGAGGGCTGGAGCCGGAGTTCCTGCCTGCGGTCCCGCCCCAGCACCCCGACGCTGTCAGGCGGCTACTACACGACAGTCAGGATCTGGGGCACCTGCTGACCCGGCTGGAGGCGGGCGGAGGCTACCTGGTGGAGGACGGGCCGGAGCCCGGCACCTGCACCGTGACGCTGGCCCGAGCGGTCACCGACCCGCGCGAGACAGCCGTGGCCGTCTTTGACACTATCACCCACATGCACAAGGAGGACCTCTCCCCCTTCGTCCTGGGGCGCCACACCGTGCACGGGGTGCCGGTGCACGCCTCGGCCTTCGTGCTGCCCCGCGGGCTGCGGGCCACAACCTCCCTCCTGGTGGGACGCGACCTCGACCACCACCTGGGCCGGGACCGGGAGGCCTGGGTCGGGGCGCTGCACCGGGCCGAGCCGCTGAGCACCAGGAACGAGGTGGTCAGGGTCGACGGTGCCCGCTCCACCGTGATCAGCCTGCCGGGAGCCCTTCCCCAGCCCTTCATCACGCCCGCCGGCACTCCGGCCCCGCAGGGCCGCACGGTACGAGGCCGCGTCACCTCCTCGGTCCTGAACCTGGACCTGGAGGTGTGGTGCCACCTTCCCGCAGACCAGCACGGTCAGCCGCAGGCGCTCCTTATCGCCTCCGACGGCCAGGTCCTGACCAGCCACGTCCCCCTTCTGCCGTGCCTGGACCGGCTCAACGCCTCGGGCCAGTCGCTGCCGATCGCGGCCGTCCTCTTCTCGCCTGCGGATCCGCGGCGCCGCCCCGAGGTGCTCGGCATGGTCCCGGGACTGGCGGACTGCCTGGCCACCGAGGTTCTGACCTGGGCCGCCGACCAGGCCGACCTGCCCCGCGACCCCGCCCGGCGCGCCGTCTCGGGAGCCTCTCTGGGCGGGCTAGCGGCAGCCGACCTCGTGCGCCGACGCCCCGATCTCGTCTCCAACGCCATCGTCCAGTCAGGTGCCTTCTGGTGGCCGACTGACGCCCGCGGAGAGCCGACAGACGCCCAGCTGCGCCTGTGGCAGGAACACGTCGGACCCAGCCGTCCTCCTGTGCGGGTGTTCCAGGAGGTCGGCACCATGGAGGGGCACCTGCTGGGGTGCAACCGGCGCTTCCGTGACGTCCTGCGGGAGCAGGGCATTGACCTCGTCTACCGGGAGTACGTCGGGGGTCACGACTACGCCTGCTGGCGGGGCGGGATCATCGACGCCCTCCTCCACTTCTTCCCCAGCCAGGACACAGCCAGAGCCGAGGCAGGCAGCCCCCACCCGCCCTCATCCGCTACAGCCCCGTCCGCTGGCCCTGCCCCCGTCGGTGGTCCCGGCAAAGCAGTCAGCGGGGAGCAGGCATGACCAGCACCGGGCTGCCCCAGGCCATCGTGGTAACCGGCGCGTCCGGGGGCATCGGCTCTGCCGTGGCGAGTCTCCTGGCCTCCCGGGCGCAGGAGCACGGCGCAGCCACCGTCATCGGCACCGACCTGAACCCGCCGCACGACCGCTCCTACCGACCCGCAGACGGCCAGGCAGGCCGCCCAGCCACGGTCCTGCCCGCTACGGGCGGCGGGTCCGGTCCCGGGAGGCCAGCGCCTCAGACGGCACCCCAGGAGGAGGGCGTGAGGTGGTGCAGCCTCGACGTCACCGACGCCGTGGGCGTCGAGGCGTTCTTCGAGCAGGTGGCCAGCTCCTACCGGCTGCGCGCCGTCGTCCACGCCGCTGGTGTCCTGGTCCACGGTCCCGCGCTGGACACCCCGGCCGAGCAGGCCGCGCAGGTCATGGCCGTCAACGCCCTGGGAACCGTCAACGTCTGCACGGCGGCAGCGCGCCACATGACCAGCCAGGACCCCGGGGACATCCCCGCCGGGACCCGCAGCCTGGTCACCGTCGCCTCCAACTCGGCGCTGCGTCCCCGCAGCGGCCTGGCCGCCTACAGCGCCTCCAAGGCAGCGGCCTCGCAGTTCACCCGCAGCCTGGGACTTGAGCTCGGTCCTGCCGGCATCAGGTGCAACGTCGTGGCACCGGGCACCACACTGACCCCCATGGTCCGCGCCATGTGGGCAGGGCAGGACCGCCGTGCCCAGACCGTGAGGGGTGCGCCGGAGATCTTCCAACCCGGTATCCCTCTGGGACGTGTCGGTGAGCCTGCCGACGTCGCCCACACAGTAGCGTTCCTGGTCTCGGAGGGGGCACGTCATATCACCCTGGCCGAGCTGGCGGTTGACGGAGGGACGAGCCAACGATGACGATCAGCCTGCCGCAGCCCGCGCGCACGGACGATCTCCCTGAGCCTCTGCCCGAGCCCCTGCCCGACTTCCTCCTCGCTTCGCGGCACTGGGAGATGCACGCCCGGGGAGGGCGACTCCTCCAGCCGGTCCTGGCCCCAGACCCTCGGTCGGCGGCAGCCGAGCTGCTTGGCGTGCTGCGCCACGCAGAGGAGGAGACCGGCCAGGCCCACGTGCTGTGCGGGCTCATCCCCTTCGACCTGTCAGAGCCTGCCCACCTGCGAGTCACCAGCGCGGTGTCCTGGCGCCCCCGCCGCTGGACCACGCCGAGCCCCGCCCCCCAGGAGCCGCCAGGCCTGCCTGGACACGGCGGCCAGGTACCGAGCCCGCCGCAGGACAGCCCCTGACGGCACTGACCAGCTCCCCTGCCACCGGCACTGCCGACACTGCCCTTGCCGGTAGTAGCCTCGTCGGCACCGACGCAGGCCGCACCGACACCGGATTCATGGACAACGTCCGCACAGTCCTGGACCTCCTCGGGCACGAGGGCCTCCAGAAGGTCGTGCTATCCCGGTGGGTCGATGTCGCGCTGCCTGACTACCTCGACCCTGCCCGGCTTGCCTCGTGCCTTGTGGGCCGTCTCATGACGGACAGGCACCGTGACGCGGACGTCTACTGCGCCACTGACGCCCAGGGCCGGACCTGGCTTGGCGCGTCCCCGGAGGTGGTGGCAGACACGCGGGACGGTCTCTTCCTCACCGCCCCCCTGGCCGGGTCGCTGCCGCGCAGTGTCGAGCGCACGCAGGCCGTGGCCCGCCTGACGGGCTCCCCCAAGGAGATGAGAGAGCACGCCCTCGTCGTTGATCAGGTCGCAGCCAGTCTGGGCGATGTCGTGGACGACCTTCAGGTCCCATCCGCCCCCTCCCTGCTGGCTACGGACACGATGTGGCACCTGGGCACCCGGGTCACCGGCCTGCTGAGACCAGGGAGCTCCTGCCTGGACGCGGCCCTGGCTCTCCACCCCACGCCAGCCGTGTGTGGCGTCCCGACTGCTCGGGCCGCAGAGGTCATCCGCTCCCTGGAGGGGCACAGCCGCGAGCTCTACTCCGGGCTGGTCGGCTGGACCGACTCCAGCGGGGACGGGCGGTGGTTACTGGTCATCCGCGGGGCCTGCCTGTCGCGCCAGCACCTGAGGATCCAGGCTGGGGCAGGCATTGTCGAGGGGTCCTCCCCCGAGCGGGAGCACGCAGAGACCGCAGCCAAGCTGTCAACCATGCTCAGTACGCTCAGCCACCTGGACCACCTCAGCGGCGTCCCCGGTTCCTTCAGGCGCGCTGGACAGCCCTAGACAGCCCTAGACAGCCTCAGCACCGCCTGCCTCCTGCTGCACGGTACCGCAGAACCAGTACGGCAGACCCGGCTGGGCTCGCTGGGACCCTGGGTGTCGGGCCCCACCTGAAGAGGTCCCGACACCCAGGCTCAGCTCACCAGCTCAACTCACTGCCTGCGGCGGCGCAGCAGAAGGCTGCCGCCGCCGATCGCCGCCAGGGCAGCGACAGCGGGAAGCAGGATCGCAGCACCGGTCCTGGCCAGCGACCCCGTCACAGAGCTGCCGCCCGGTGACGGGCTCGCACTGGCGGGAACCTCCGAGGACGGTGTCGCGGGGCCGCTTGTGACCACAGCGGAGGGCCCGGTGCTGGGTTCCCCACTGGGCTGCGGTGCCGGGCTCTCGCTTGGCTCCGGTGTCGAGCTCTCGCTAGGCTCCGGTGTCGGCTCGACCTCGCGGGTGTAGGTGTTGGTGAAGGTCATCTCCTCCACAGTGTCCTGGGTGCTGACTGTGACGGCCTGGTCCTCCGCAGGCTCCAGGGCGTAGCCATCGACCGCAGCAGCCTCGGCGTCCTCGGACACGGTGCACTCCGTGCCCACCGGTAGGGCCGGGCTGGTCACCGTCATGCCCGCAGGCACGGTGACCTGGTCGCTGACTACTCCCTCGTCAGCACCGCCCTCGGCATCAGCGGCGTCCTCGGGAAGGGTGCAGGTGTAGGTGAAGAGATAGTCCCTGGGCGCGGCCTGCGCGTCGGGGTCCCCAGCGTCCTCAGAGTCGTCCTCCAGTCCCTCGACGACCTTGGTCACGGAGAAGGAGCCTCGGTGCAGGGTGTAGGTGTTGGTGACCACGACAGCCACCATGCCGCCGTCGGTAACGGTGAGGGAGGCCTCCTCCGTGATGACCGGGTCCCCGTCCAGGACCGTCTGCGTGAGCAGGTCCGTCCCCTCCACGGAGGCATCCTCCTCGCTGATCGTGCAGCGGCCCACTGGTACGTCGGTGACGACGGCGCTGTCGGCGTCGGCGGTCTCCACCGTGCCGGTGGTCGTGGTCCCGTCGGCGCCGGTGCAGGTGTAGGCGAAGGAGAAGCTCTGCGGCGCCCGCGCAGCCCCGTCCCCGTCCACGGTCTTGCTCACCGCGAAGGAGCCCGTCTGGCGGGTGTAGGCGTTACTCAGGGTCAACGCCGTCTCCTGGTCACGAGCCTCCACCGTGACTGCCTGGTCCTCCGGGGCAGTCAGGGTGTACCCGGCCAGGGAGGCCGACGCGAGGTCCTCGCTGACAGTGCACTCGGTGCCCAGCGGCACCTGCGGGCCGGAGACGGACTGCCCGTCCGCCCCGATCGCGAGCATGCCCGTGCTGCCGTCCGTGCAGGTGTAGGTGACGCCGAACTCCTTGGCGGACAGGTCGGCCTCCTCAGCACCGGTGACCTCCTTGGCCACGGAGAAGCCTCCACGGTGCACCGTGTAGTCGTTGGTGGCCTGGACCACTGCGGTGGCCCCGTCGGCGACGTCGAAGGTAACCTCGCCGTCAGTCTCCTCCCCGTCCACGCTCCAGGTGGTAGTGAGGTCCGCTCCGTCCACGGAGGCGTCGGCCTCCCTCACGGTGCAACTGCCCACCGGCACGTCAGTAACCGCGGTGGTGGCGCCGGAGACCAGCTCGACCGTATCCGTGGTCGTGGTTCCGTTGACCCCGGTGCAGGTGTAGGTGAAGACGTAGGTCTGAGAGTCAGCCAGGCCGGCACCGTCACCGGTGACCTCCTTGGAGATCTGGAACCCGCCGGTCAGCGCCGTGTAGGCGTTGACGACGCTGACCTCGGAGGTAGTGTCCTTGGCGATCGTCAACTGGGAGCCCTCGGTGCCGTCAACCGTGATGAGGGTGGAGACGTTGTAGCCGTCACGCTGAGTGGTCTCCTCCGGCTCGCTGACGCTGCAGGTGGTCCCTACCGGCAGGGTGGGGCCACCGACGGCGGAGCCGCCGCCGGTCACCTGAAGTGTGCCGGAGACCTCCTCGCCCTCTGGCGTGTTGCAGGTGTAGCTGATGTCAAAGGTGTCGGCCAGGAAGGGGACGTCCTCAGGGCCGACCTGCTTGGCCACGGAGAAGGTCCCGGTGTGGCGGGTGTAGCTGTTGGTGAAGGCCGCCTCGGTCACCGCCTCCTCAGAGGGGACGACCGTCACGGTCACCGGGTCGGGAGCTGCCAGGTCATAGCCGTCCATGGCTGCGGCGTCCACGTCCTCGGTCACGGTGCACTCCGTGCCCGCAGGGATGGTAGCACCCGCCTCGACAGGGGTCCCGTCACCGGGGACGTTGCTGATGGTTCCCGTGACCTCCCCGCAGGTGTAGGTGTAGGAGTAGGTCCTGGGGGCGGCCGCCTCCAGGCCGGTGACGGTCTTGGTCACGGCCAGGGTGCCCGGCTTGTAGTCTGCGGTGTTGGTCAGGCCCAGCGCCGTGGAGGTCCGGTTGCCCACGGTGAAGGTGTCTGTCACCCGGTTGCCGATCCGCAGCACCGGGTCGCCCCACTGGTAGGCGGAGGCGTCCGGGGAGGCGGTAGCCGGGTCCTCAGTGAGGGTGATCTGGGTCCCTGCGGGGAAGGAGCCCGGGTAGACTGTCACCTTCCCCATGGTCACCGTCAGGGTGGTGGTGCCGGTGAGGCCGTCATCGGCCAGGGTGCCTGGCGGGGTCCAGCCGGTGTACTCGCTGGCGGCCTGGGGCAGGGTGTAGGCCACGTCCACGTCAAAGGTGGTGCCAGCGGCGATCTCGTCGAGGGCCTGACCGTCCAGGTACTTGGTGATCTCGAAGCCGCCGAAGCCATTGGCCAGCTCGACGGCGATCTTGAAGGAGTCGGTGTAGTAGCGCTCGGCACTGGCGGTAACGTCAGCGCCCTCCAGGGTGACGGAGTTGCGGTAGATCACGCCCTCTACGGCCGTTCCGCTGTTGATGCCGCCGGGAGCGTTGACGCTGTAGTTCGTGTCCGGCTCGAAGATGCCGGTGATGGTCATGGTGGCCACGGTGGCGTCGTCGTTGAACTCGACGGTGTAGGTGAAGTCCTCACCCGGCGAGTTGTAGACCCGGCCCGCAGCGTTGACCAGGTTGAGGGAGGTCGCCGACTCCGCGGAGGAGGCCCGGCGGAAGACCCAGCTGTTCAGGTTAGTCACGAAGGTCTGGCCCGGACCGGCCTCCTCAGTGAGGACCACGGTGGACTCAGTGGTCCCGTCAGCGACGAACCCGGGCAGGATCGACTCCAGGTGGGTGGTGCCTATCGTGATGCTCCAGGGCACGGTGGTGGAGGTTGCCGCCAGGGGCGTAGCCACCTTGGAGAAGGTCGCCGGACGGTAGGTGGGCTGCGCCTGCGGCAGGATGCCTCCCGTCCCGGGCAGGTCCACGGCAGTGGTGGTGCCGTTGAGATCCATGTCGGCGGTCTCAGCCTCTACGACCTGGGCGGCGATGAGCAGGGCCTCCCCGGAACCCCGCAGGAGGGAGCCGCCCTGCTCCTTGACGGTCTCGACCTCGTCGTTGAAGGTGCAGGTGATGGTGCGTTCCTCCAGCTGGCAGGAGCCGATGGTGACCTGCTGTCCACCCACCGTCACTGTCATCGGGTTGGTCCTGGGGTACTCGCGGTTCCTGAAGGCGTCCCCTAGGTCGATGCTGAAGTAGTCCCCGCTGCTGACATCGGTATCGCCCGCATCCCAGGTGAAGGCCAGCTTGGCGACGTCGCCCACCCGCAGGAAGCCCGACTGGACGATGCCGTTGGCGTCAGACTTGTCCAGGGAGGTGACAGTGACGTCGATGTCAGGGTTCTGGGCCGCACGCGCCGGAGTGGTCAGGGCGGTGAGCATGGTGAGCAGGAGAGCCAGCACCGCCAGGGAGGCCGTGACGCCCCGAACCACCGTACGGTGGCGGAAGGCGGGCCGGAAGGACGAGATCCTCATGGTGCTCCAATCTGGGACGGGCTGGGGCCTGGTCAAGGTCGGCAGGAAGGCCGCGCGCGGTCGTCAGACTCGTGCGGACAGAACCGGGCGCTCATCTAATCACACCGTTCTAAATCCCAGAGCAGCATCGTGGCAAACCGCTACTATCACCATCCTCCAACCAGGCCGCATCCATGTTGTCACCTTCCCACCTCCCCGGGCGCTCGCGAGCCGCTGGGACGGGCGCAGGCGTCGTCGACCTCGCGACCAGAAGCCAAAACTACCGCCGCCATACAACCGTGATTGTCATCGTAATGCAGCTTTGGGCGGGAGGTGAGCCGTGCTCCGATGCCGGATACCGAGCCGAGGCGAGCCGGACACGGACCCTCCGGCGGCACCCAGGACCAGGATCGACTCCAGCCCCATGCCACCATCGGGCCGCAGAGACAGCCAGGTCCAGCCGCCCCTCCCGCTCAACGGCGCCGGTACCGGGTGGCCTCCACCTCGTAGGAGTCGTCACCCTCAACGACGGCGTGCAGCAGCACCTCTGCCCAGGACAGCAGCTCCTCCCCACCGACCGCGCTCGATCCCATGCGGGCCGAGGCTCCCGGGGCAGGAACGACAATCGTGCGCGTGGCAGGCTTGACAACGGTGCCCGGGTAGAGGCGGGCCACCCGCGTGCGCCCGGAGTCGTTGAGGTTGACCGGGGCAAACCGTACCGACTTTCCCTGGGCGACGATCTCGGTGACCCCGAGCCGGGCAGCCAGGGCACGCAGCCGGGCCAGCGCCGCCAGGAGCCGCGTGGGCTCGGGCACCGGCCCGTAGCGGTCGGTCAGCTCCTCGACGACCTCCTCCACCTCGGCGGCGGAGCGGGCGGCGGCGAACTTGGTGTAGGCCTCCAGCCGCAGCCGCTCATGGGGGATGTAGTCCTCCGGGACCGTCGCGTCCACAGGTAGCTCCACCCGCAGCTCAGTCTCCTCGGTCTCCTCGGCGTCCCCGCCGACGTCGGCGGAACCCGGGACAGGACCGCTCCCAGTCCGGGTACCCAGGGACTTCTTGTGGGCGGACACGGCATCAGCAACCATACGCACGTACAGGTCAAAGCCCACTCCGGCGACGTGCCCGGACTGCTCCCCTCCCAGGAGGTTGCCCGCACCCCGGATCTCCAGGTCCTTCATGGCCACCTGCATCCCCGCCCCCAGGTCAGTGTTGGAGGCGATGGTGCGTAGCCGCTCCAGGGCGGTCTCGGTCAGGGGCTTGTCGGAAGGGTAGAGGAAGTAGGCGTAGGCCCTCTCCCGGCCCCGGCCCACCCGCCCACGCAGCTGGTGGAGCTGGGACAGGCCCATGCGGTCAGCACGGTCCACGATGAGCGTGTTGGCGTTGGTGACATCCAGACCGGTCTCGACGATGGTGGTGCACACCAGCACGTCGATCTCCTTACGCCAGAAGGAGTCGATAACGCGCTCCAGGCGCTGCTCCCCCATCTGGCCGTGAGCGGTGGCAACGCGCGCCTCAGGAACGAGCTCTGCCAGCCGGGCGGCGGTGGCGTCAATGTCCTCTACCCGGTTGTGGACGAAGAACACCTGGCCGTCGCGCAGGAGCTCACGACGGATCGCGGCGCTGACCTGCCTGGTCTCGTAACGGCCCACGTAGGTGAGGATGGGGTGGCGGTCCTCCGGCGGCGTGGCCAGGGTAGACATCTCCCGCAGGCCGGTGACGGCCATCTCCAGGGTGCGCGGGATGGGCGTGGCGGACATGGACAGCACGTCGACGTCAGTGCGCAACGCCTTGAGGGTCTCCTTGTGCTCCACACCGAAGCGCTGCTCCTCGTCGATGATGACCAGGCCCAGGTCCTTGAAGCGCACCTGGCCGGTGATGAGACGGTGGGTGCCGATCACCACGTCGACCGAGCCCGAGGCCAGGCCCTCCAGCACCTTCTTGGAGTCGTCCGCGTCCTGGAAACGGGAGAGCTGGCTGACCGTGACCGGGAAGCCCGCGTAGCGCTCGGTGAAGGTCTCCGCGTGCTGGCTGACCAGAAGAGTGGTCGGGACCAGGACGGCCACCTGCTTGCCGTCCTGGACGGCCTTGAAGGCGGCGCGCACGGCGATCTCGGTCTTGCCGTAGCCCACGTCGCCGCACACGAGGCGGTCCATGGGCTGGGTCCTCTCCATATCCGCCTTGACGTCCTCGATAGCAGCCAGCTGGTCGGGGGTCTCGGTGTAGGCGAAGGCCTCCTCCAGCTCGGCCTGCCAGGGGGTGTCAGGGGAGAAGGCGTGACCCGTCGTGGCCGAGCGGGCGGCGTAGAGGCGCACCAGCTCACCGGCGATCTCACGCACCGCCCTGCGGGCACGCGACTTGGTCCTCTGCCAGTCCGCACCCCCCATCTTGTTGAGCGCCGGGCTGTCCCCGCCCACGTACTTGGTGACCTGGTCCAGGGCGTCGGTGGGTACCAGGAGGCGGTCACCGGGCTGTCCACGGCGGGTGGAGGCGTACTCGATGACGAGGTACTCCCGGCTGGCTGCGGTCTTGCCTGCCCTGCCGGCGCCCACGCCTCGGCGGGTCAGCTCGACAAAGCGCCCCACGCCGTGCTGAGCGTGGACCACCAGGTCCCCGGGGTGCAGGGACAGGGGGTCCACGCTGCGCCGTGCACGCCGCGCGGGCAGGGTACGTCGCTGGCTCACGGTGGCAGGTGCCCGCCCGGTCAGGTCGGACTCAGCCACGAGGGCCAGGCGCGGCCCTTGGCCAGGAAGCCGTGCCCGGCGCTGGCCTGGGTGACCCTCACGACGCCGTCGCCGATACCGTCCTCGCCCGTGTTTCCCCATCCCAGCTCCTCAGGCTGGGTGAGGTGGGTGACGATACGGGCGGGAACGTCGCCGTCGGCCAGCAGCTGGGCCATGCGGCGCCCCGGCCCCGGGCCGTCAGTCGCCACCACGACGCTCCAGCCCTGCCTGGCCATCTCGCCGAGGTCCTTGACCGCCGCGCCCAGTTCTCCCCGGTAGGAGCGGGGGTCAGCCAGCGCCAGCTGCTCGTCGTCGGGACCCGACGGCAAGGAGGTAAGCGCCCACCACCCCAGGTTGGACTCCAGGGCCAGGGCACGGGCCTCACCCAGGCGGGCGAAGGCCGCAGCGGACAGGTCCACCGGTACGGTGCCACCAGAGGCGGCCGAGGTCCAGGCGGCGGCCAGGAACTCGCTGGTGGTGGCCACCAGGTCCTCTGCCCGCTTACGGATCCGCTCAGGCTCCAGCAGGACGATCAGCCGGTCCCCCACCAGCTCCAGCAGGGGGACCATCCGGTCCACCAGAACCGGGGCCAGCGACTCCATGCCCTCCACCGCGATCCCCTGAGCGATCTTGTCCAGCATGTCGGCGGCCCCGGGCACGGAGCCGAGCAGGTCGTGGGCGCGCTGACGCACCTGAGGGGTCAGGACAAGCTCGCGGCAGGCCGTGGCGGTCACCGAGGGCAGCGCCTCGATGGTGCGCTGGTCGGCCACAGCGAAGGAGGAGACCTCCTCGACCTCGTCGCCGAAGAAGTCCACGCGCACCGGGCGGGGCTCCGTAGGCGGGAACAGGTCCAGGATTCCGCCGCGCACCGCGTATTGGCCACGGGCCTCCACCATGTCTACGCGGGTGTAGGCAGCCGCCTCCAGGCGCGTGGCCACGTCTTCCAGGCTAGTGGTCAGCCCAGGTGCCAGGCGTACCGGCTCTAGCTCGCCCAGGCCGGCGATCACGGGAGCCAGGAGCGCGCGCACCGGGACCACCAGGACCCGGACGGGGCCGCACGCGCTGTGCCCGGCCGCCCCAGCGGTCGCGGCAGACTGGGCGTCCTCGGGATGGGCTAGACGACGCAGGACGGCCAGGCGACGGGCCACGGTGTCCGAGCGAGGGGAGAGCCGCTCGTGGGGCAGCGTCTCCCAGGCGGGGAAGACAGCGACGTCGTCGTCGGGCAGGTAGCTGCGCAGGGCGGCGGCCACTTCGTCAGCCTCACGCCCGGTGGCGGTCACCACGAGCAGGGGGGTGCCGCTGGCTGGGTAGGTGGCGTCAGCCGGGCCAGGTTCCGGGTACGTGTGGGCAGAGTCCGCGCCAGCGGATCCTGCGGGCAGCGGCTGCCCGACCGCTGCGGCCACGCCGTCCTCCCCCAGCGCCATAGCGGCCAGGACGGCGGGGCGGGCGCCGGGAGCCACGACGACGCTGCGGTCGGTGCGGGTCGGCAAGCCCGCCTGGCGCACGGTGCGGCCGATGAGGGGGTCGTCGAGCAGCGGGGGCAGGAGGGCAGTCAGGCGCACGGCCGCGAGTCTAGGGGCTGGGGGACGGCGGCGTCACGAGCACCTGGCGGAGGGCACTCCCTCTCAAGGGATCCTCACGCCAGCTCCGCACCGCAGACAGAGGCCTGCACTGTCCCTGCGCTCTCCATCCTCGGCCCAGACGACGGGGCAGGCCGCCGCTGGCGCTCAGACCGGATGACATGGAGGCGGACCACCGCAGGGCCGGAGCCCGGCGGTGTCAGCCGACCTGGACGGATCCCACGGAGGTGTCGCCGGTGATCGAGGCCGTCCCGACCCCGGGCAGGGAGCCGGTGTGGGTGGCGACCAGCTCAGGGGCATCCACACCGACGACCTGGTTGCCGCTGACGTTGAGGTTGGTGATGCTGCCGATGAGGGCCTGCTTCTGGTCAGGGCCCGCCGACACCTCAGCACCCACGTAGACAACGGGGACTCCCGCGTCGCCAGGGGTCAGGACGTTGCCGGTAACCGCCACCTGGTCCAGCGCGCCACGCCCACCGTTGTAGGTCACGGCGGAGCCGTCCACGGGGCTAGGAATAGAGCCACTGGCCATGTATGAGGCCGCAGAGCCGTCAGCTGAGCGCCCGTCCCAGATCGACTCGATGCCGATGAGCGCCTTCGTGGCGCGGCCTGTCACGGTGTTGCCGGTAAAGGTGGTGCCGCTGGAGTCGGGGCCGACGTAGAGCACCCACGCAGGAGCCGAGTCCCCCGAGAGGGTGACGGTGTTGTCGCTGAAGGTGTTGCTCCTGCTGCCCTGGTAGGCCTGGAGGAGGCCCTGGCCGGTGGCCCGGTCGGAGGAGATGGTGTTACCGTGAACAGTGTTGCCTTCGGAGCCGTAGGCCAGGTGCACCGCCGAGGAACGACTGTTGGTCAGGGTGTTGGACTCCACCCGGTTATTCGAGCAGTTGTTCTGCATAGAGATGGAGCGCATGGTGGTGCTCACGGAGTTGTGGGATACGACGCTGTCAGTGACACCCGACAGCCCGATGCCGTAGTACCCCCCGACGATGGTGTTGCCCGAGATTGTCAGGCCCGAGTTGTCGTACCGGTTGGGGCTCACGGTGCCGTCTGTGACGTAGCGCTCCCAGATGGGGCTGGCACTGCCGACGAAGCGGGTATCGGGGTCGTCAACCGCGGTGGTGACCAGCAGCGAGTAGGCCACCCCCTTTGTGTCCGTCGTTCCCTCGACATTGTCGATCCTGTTGTCGGTGATGCGCACCCCGGTCATCGGGCCCGAGCCCGCGGCGAGCTGGATGCCTCGGAAGGTCACACCGGTCATGGTGATACCGCTGATGGTGGAGTCGCTCAGGGCGTCGCCCTGGACACCGATGGTGTACGGGGAGTCGCCCAGGTCCAGGGTCATGCCTGTCACGGTAGTTCCGCTCGACCCGGCCGCCAGGCTGATGGCGCTGCCAGGCTCAGCCTGCGTGGCCCCCGCGATACTCACGTCGAGGGTGGCACCGGCGCCGTCGAGGAAGGGCACCTCGTCGGGAATCCGCAGGGATGCGGTGAGGGGGTAGGCCTGGGTGGGGCTCAGACGCACCCCTGTGCCCCGTTCAGCCGCCTTGGCTACCGCGTCGGTGAGCACCTGCGTGGCGTCCCCGCTCACGTCGAAGGCCAGGAGAGGGACGACGTCAGTGAAGACCGCCCCGTAAGCCCGTCCACCGATGGTCGCAGTGGCATCGGCCCCCTGGGTGCGGTCCTGCTGGAAGTGGATGTGGGAGGTGCCGTCGGAGACGACGATGTGCGCAGCAGTGGCACCCGTGTCGCGAGCCTCCTGGAGGGAGGAGACGACCTGGACCTGCCCACTGGCCTGGGCCTCGGTAAGGGACTGGGCGGCCAGGTACTCCTCCAGGGAGGAAGAGGCTGGGACATCAGAGGTCTGCGGCACCTCAGGGAGGACGGGACGGCAGAGCTCTCAGGGGAGGCTGTGGGTGTGGCCTGCTCGGGGCTGCTGGGGCCTGCGTGGGCTCGGCAGGGACGCCCAGGGGGATCTCCTCCGTGCTCTCCTGCGCCCCGGTCGCATACGCCGCAGCCGCAGTGGGACTGGGCTGAGCAGCCAGGGTGCGCTCAGGGGCCTGGGGGAGCCGAGCTGACAGGCACCCAGCACAAGGGTCAGCACCCCCGCGGCGACTACCGCCAGGAGCCGGAGGAGCCTGTGCTCGTGGCGGATCTGGAGGCGGCGTTCGTGGTGCTGCTGGTCATAACGGAGGGAGAGGATCTGTGCACGGCGCGATGTTACAGACAAGCCACAACTCGCCCCAGCTCGGCTTGCCGCAGTCCTACGACACGGGAGGGGAGGGTCCTGCGCCATGGTGAACATGGCCCAGGACCCCTCCCCCGTGATCAGTGCCCGGCACTTCTAGGAGCCACCGCGCACTGGTGTGCAGCTCAGGCCTTGCGGCGGCGCACCAGGACAACACCACCGATGATGGCGGCCAGGGCTATGACAAGCGGTACCAGGACGCTCGCCCCTGTCCGGGCCAGGGACGGGCCCTGGTCCACCGCCGCGCCCGAGGAGGTCGGCTCCGGCGCGCCTGAGCCACCCGGCTGCGGGGACTCAGACCCTGACGGCCCCGGCGAGGGGTCCGTCGTGGGTGTCGTCCCACCCGGCTGCGGGGACTCAGACCCTGACGGCCCCGGCGAGGGCGTCGGGTCCTCAGACGGCGTCGGGCTCGGCGAGGGCGTCGGGTCCTCAGACGGCGGAATCTCGGTGTAGGTGTTGGTGAACGACAGGGTCGTGGGGTCCTGGCCGTCGTCGGCAGCCTCGATAGTCAGCTGCTGCGCCTGCGGGACGGCAACGTCGTAGCCCTCAACCTGGGCCGAGGAGGCCCTCTCTGTCACCGTGCACTCGGCGCCCACAGGCAGCTGGAGACCGGACTCGGTGGCAGAGCCGTCACCCGCGACCGTCAGCTCACCAGTCACCTCGCCCTCAGCCTGGGAGCTGCAGGTGTAGTCGAAGACGAAGGACTTCTTGCTGATGTCCTCAGAACCGTCGCCCTCCACCGTCTTGGACACGTTGAAGGTGCCACGCTCCAGGGTGTAGGTGTTGGTGGCGGACACGGCAACGGCGGTGTCCTCACCGCCAGTGACGTCGAAGGTCGCCTCCCCACCGTCGACGTCCTGGCCGTTGACAGCCAGCCGGGTGGTCAGCGAGGCCCCCTCTACCGGGGCCTCCTTCTCACTGACCGTGCACGATCCGCTCACCACCTCAGAGACCTCCACAGTCTCGCCGGCCTTGACCGTCACCTCCACCGACTCCCCAGCCTCACCGGTTACCTCATCGGTACAGGTGTAGGTAAAGGTGAACTCTTCAGGAGCCAGGGAGGCACCGTCACCCTCCACCGTCTTGGAGATGGTGAAGCCACCCTTAAGACGCGTGTAGGTGTTGGTCACCGTCACCGAGGGCGTGGAGCCCTGGACCACGCTCACCGTGGTGTCGGAGTAGGCCGTGGCCACCGCGTAGCCCTCCCGGGCGGCAGAGTTGGCATCCTCCTTCAGGGTGCACGTGGTCCCCGTGGGCAGGCTCGGCCCACTGGTCGGCGTCCCGTCCATCGCGACGTCCAGGGTGCCCGAGGCGGAGTCGGCGTCGTCACAGGTGTAGGACACCTTCACCGAGTCGGAGGACGTCGGAGAGTAGTCACCCTTGACATCCTTGACTACCGAGAACGAGCCCGTCTCCCGCGTGTAGGTGTTGGTCACCGTGACGGCAACGACCTTGTCCTTGGTGATGGTCACCGTCTCCGGGGAGAACGAGGTGACGACCGAGTAGCCCTCCCGGGCCGCGGAGTCGGCATCCTCCTCCAGGGTGCACGTGGCCCCGGCAGGAAGCTGGGGCGACTCCACCTCGGTGCCGTCACCGGGGACGCTCAACGTCCCCTGCGTACCGTCCTCACAGGTGTAGCTGATGGCGAAGGAGGTCTGATCCGTACCCTCGGGCCCTCCCTCGACGATCTTGGCCACCGAGAACGAGCCCGTCTCCCGCGTGTAGGTGTTGGTGAAGGACGCCGTGACGGCAGGCTCCTCCTCGGTGGACTCCGAGATTGTCACCGTCTGCGGCTCAGAGGCAACCAGCACGTAGCCGTCTACCTGGGCGTCGTCAACGTCCTCACTGACCTCACAGGTCGTACCCGCCTCAAAGGTCTGGTCAACCTGCGCAGGCTGACCATCACCCGTGGCAGTCACGCTACCCGTCTGGCCGTCAGAGCAGGTGTAGGAGAAGCTGAACTCCCTCTGCGCGCCGCCCTCGGCCTCCTCCAGCCCAGAGACCTCCTTGACAACCTGGAAGGTACCCGAGGCCGTAACAACCTCGGCCACGTTGTTCAAGGTGACCCGAGTGGATGTCTGGTCAGCAATAGTCAGCCTGTTGGTCTCGGTCTGACCGACGGTGAAGACCGGCTCGCCCCAGGTGAAGCCCTCGGGAGCGGGGGACGCCTTGGAGGTGTCCTCCGACAGGGTGATGACAGTGCCCTGGGGGAAGGTTGCCGGGTAGGTGTTGGTCCGCCCGATGCTCACCGGCATGGTGGTGGTCCCGCTCACCCCGTCGTCACTCAGCGTGCCGGGAGCCTGCCAGCCCTCATACGAGCTGGCCGGGCCAGGAAGGGTGTACTCGACTGTCACCGGCAGGGTCGTGCTGGCCACATCAACAGCGTCCACACCAGAACCGGACAGCGTCTTGAGGATCTCAAACCCGCCAAAGCCGGCCTCCATCTCCACGATCACCTTGAAGGAGTCGGTGTAGCTGCGCGTGAACTCGCCCTGTGCCCCGGAGTCGTTGAGGGAGGCCGAGTTGCCGTACTGCACCCCGGCGATGGCCGTACCCGACTGGGAGGTAAAGGTCACCGGGTAGGAGATCTTGTAGTTGGTCTGGGCGGCGAAGGGCCCAGTGACTGTGATAGTGGCGACCTGGCCCTCAATGGACACCGCCATGTCGAAGTCACCGTACGTCGTGCTCAGGTCCGTACCCGCCGCGTTAGTAACGTTGACACCCGGCAGGCTGGGCTCGGCGGCGCTGTTGCGCACCATGAAGAACCACCGGCTCATATCGGGGTTGAAGGCCATCCCGGCGCCGAGGGTGTCAGTGACGGTAATGGTCTGACGGGTGGTGCCATCAGCCTCGATGGGGCTATCGCCCCCGGCAAGCTGTTCCTTGATGTAGTCCGAGCCGAAGTTGACCTCCCAGATCATAGAGGAGGATGACGAGGCGATAACCGAGGACATCTTCGTGAACTTGAAGGGGGTGTAGACCACCTCCGGGACTCCCGAGATGCCCCCGGTGCCGGGCAGGTCCACGCTCACCGTCTGACTTCCGTTGACCGTCATGTCCACCTCCTCCGCGGTGGTGGTCTGCGTGACGAGGAGCAGCGCCTCTCCTGAGCCCCTGAAGTTCGTGAACCCTGCGTTCTTGAGGTCAGTGACGCTATCAGAGAAGGTGCACTCAATCTCCTTCTCAGTCAGGGAGCACGAGCCGATCTCGGTCTGCGTGCCGTTGTAGGGCAGGGTCATTGGTACCGTCTTGGGGCTCTCCAGGTTCCTGAAGTAGTTGCCCAGGTTGACGGAGAAGGAGTCCCCCGGGTTCACAGTGGTTCCGGTAGCGTCCCAGGAGTAGGTCAGCTTGGCCACGTCCTGCGTCGTCAGCGCGCCTGCGGAGTCGTTGCCGTTACGGTCAGACTTGGTCAAGGTGAGATCCTTGACCTCGATCCCTTGGTTGACATCGGCGTGGGCAGGCAGGGGCGACAGAAGGCCAAGGAACAGGGCCAGGAGCGCCAGACAGGCGACCCTCAGCCGCAAACCGGGCGCAGATGCCCCACGGCCACTAAAGACCAGCATAGACAGATCCTCTTCGCTAGGGGATGGGATGGTCAACTCTGCAAGCAGACTACACAGCGTACAGGCCCAGAACTCCTCCGAACCTCCTGACGGCCACTCATCCCAGTCCACCCCCAAAAAAGTTACCCAGCCGCTACCTCAACGAGAAAGTTGAGACATTCCCGAAAGCTTTGAAACCGTTTCGACACATTAGTGGATATCTCTCAACTCTCTCCTCCCAGCCCATAGAGACGTTCTCACCTGAAAGGTGCGCGCCACCAGCCAGCCCACGGGCCACCACACAGCCCTCCCCCAGCGCCCACCCGCCCGCGTCAGGACGGAGACAGCAGCCCGCCGTCTCGCAGCCCTTCGGGCAGCACCTGCCCACCGGGGAGCTGCCCGCTGGAACGCAGCACCGAACGGCCTTGACCGACTGAAGCCCGCCCCGTCGCTCGCTCGCCAGACAGAACCGCGCACCGCGACCGGGACCGGAAAGCCTCGCGCTGTGCTTCGCGCGCCAAAGACCATCAGGGAGGTACCGGCAGTGACTCCCAGTCTGCCGAACGCCCGCATAGGCTGTCCGCACCAGCTGTCTGCACACCAGCGGCGGACCAGCAGTGACCTAGAACCGTCAAAGCACCAGCAACCGGGAGGACACCGCCATGACCACCATTGCCATCATCGGAGGCGGCCCGGGGCTGGGCCACGCCGTTGCCCGCCACTTCGGCCGCGAGGGCTTCGACGTCGCCCTTGTCTCCCGCAGCCGCAGCCACCTGGACGAGCGGGTCGCCGCCCTGGGCGCCGAGGGCGTTGCCGCCCGTGGCTACAGCGCCGACGGCCGTGACCGCGCTGCCCTGACCCAGGCGCTGGCCGACGCTGCCAGCGATCTTGGCCCCATTGAGGTGCTCCAGTGGAGCCCCGTGCCCGCGCGCGAGTTCATGAAGCCCGTCCTGGAGACTACCGCCGCGGACCTCGTGGGACCCGTCGAGATGTCCATCTACGGGCCTGTCAGTGCGGTGGGCCAGGTGCTGCCGGGTATGCGCGAGCTCGGACGCGGCACGATCCTGCTCGTCAACGGAGGCTCCGCCGTACGCCCGGGCTCCCGGGTCACGGGCACCTCGGTGGCCTTTGCCGGGGAGAGCGCCTACGGCCAGCTCCTCCACGACGCACTCGCCCCCGAGGGGATCCACGTGGCCCAGCTCATCATCCCTCGCGGGATCGGGGGCGGCGAGCCCTCCCACGAGCCGGACGCCCTAGCCCAGCGGCTCTGGGAGCTGCACACCGAGCGGGGCGAGTTCCGCACCTTCGCCGCTCCCATGGACCTGTAGACGAGCCTGCGGGGCACAGGCCCGTCGGGGAGGCTGGTGGCGGCCAGCGCGACGTTCGGCTCAGGCCCCGTGCGGAATGAGGCCGACGAGCTCGTGGGCCTGGTAGGGCTCCTCCAGGTAGGCCACATCCTCCTCGCTGAGCTGCAGCTCTAGGGCGCGCACGGCGTCATCGACCCGGCTCGGCTTTGAGCAGCCGACCACCGGCGCGGCCACGCCCCTGGCCCTGTGCCAGGCCAGGGCGACGTCGGCCATGGGCACCTCGCGGCGCTGCGCCACCTCGGCCACCCGGGTGACGATCGGCATGTCCATCTCGCGCCCGCGGTCGTACTTGCTGCGCATGACAGCATCCGTGGTGGAGCGCACCGAGTCGGAGTCCCAGGTCGGGCGGGTCAGGTGGCCGGAGGCCAGCGGGCTGTACGGGGTGAGCGACATCCCGTACTGGCGGCACACGGGGATGAGCTCGCGCTCGTCCTCCCGGTAGAGCAGGTTGTAGTGGTTCTGCATACTGGAGAACCGGGTCCACCCGTTGGCGTCGGCCACCACCTGCATGGTGTGAAGCTGGTAGCCGTACATGGCCGAGGCACCCAGCGCCCTCACACGGCCGTCGGCAACAAGCCGGTGGAGAGCCTCCATAGCCTCCTCAACGGGGGTGTCATAGTCGAAGCGGTGGATGATGTAAAGGTCGAGGTAGTCAGTGCCCAGGCGCTCCAGGGTGCCGGTGATCTCACGCTCGATGGCCTCGCGCGAGAGGTGCCCCTCGTTGAAGTAGACCTTGGAGGCCAGCACCACGTCCTCACGGGCGACGCCGAGGTTGCGCAGCGACTGCCCGATGAAGGTCTCACTGGTACCCCGGGCGTAGACGTTCGCGGTGTCGATAAAATTAACACCGAGTTCCAGCGCCCGGGCGATGACCTCCTGGGTGGCGGGCTGGTCGATGACCCACTGGTGGGTGTCGGGGAAAACCTCCCCGAAACTCATGCCGCCGATGCACAGCCTGGGGATGGTGATGTCCGTGGCGCCGAGGGCCGTGTACTCCATGTCTGGGTCTCCTTTAACCACTTTAACCGTACGTCCTGCCGGTACCTGCTGCCCGTGGACACACCTAAGGCTCCCAGCGCGGACGGCGCCGCGCAAGACCCCATGCTGGCCCTGCAAGGCCCCCTATGCGAGGCCCCCTGTGCCGACTGCAACAGCGCGAGACGTGGCAGCACAAAGACGGGAAGGGGCCGCTCACCAGTGACAGGTGAGCGGCCCCTTCATGTGGGGTTCAGAACTATTGCCAGAGTATCTGGGTCACGGTTCTGTGCCCGCGAGTGCTCGCGCAGGCGCCCTTACAGGACAGGCATCACAACCGGCGACGGCGCAGGAGCGCGACCCCTCCGGCGATCGCTGCCAGGGCGATGGCAATCGGCAGCAGGATCGTGACACCGGTCCTGGCCAGGGACCCCGTGGAAGGGGCTGTTGAGGCGGTCTTGGGGGGAGCCGAGCCGGTAGCTGCGCCACCCGCCGCTGTTGAGGGGCTCGGGCTGGACGAGGCTGACGAGCCGTCCTGGCCAGCCAACGCCTCCGAGGGAGTGGTCGTGGCCGGTGGGGCAGCCGACTCCTCACTGGCACCAGCCGAAGGACTCGGCTCACCCGCAGGCCCCTCAGAGGCCTCACTCGGAGTGGTCGTGGTCACCGGGGCAGCCGACTCCTCACTCGCACCAGCCGAAGGACTCGGCTCACCCGCAGGCCCCTCAGAGGCCTCACTCGGAGTGGTCGTGGTCACCGGGGCAGCCGACTCCTCACTCGCACCAGCCGAAGGACTCGGCTCACCCGCAGGCCCCTCAGAGGCCTCACTCGGAGTGGTCGTGGTCACCGGGGCAGCCGACTCCTCACTCGCACCAGCCGAAGGACTCGGCTCACCCGCAGGCCCCTCGCTGGGGCTTGGACTGGGTTCCGGCTCCGGCTCCGCCTGCTTGGTGTAGGCGTTGGTCACGTTGATCACACCAGGCGTGTCCTTGGAATCCACGGTCACCTTCTGGGCCTCCGGCTCATCCAGGTCGTAGCCCTCAATCGCCGCGGCGTCGGTGTCCTCGGAGACCGTGCACTCGCTGCCCAGGACCACGTCGGCCTCGGCGTCCACAGCCTGGCCGTCAGCCTTGGCCACCAGCGTGCCCTCAGTACCATCGTCACAGATGTAGGAGAAGGAGAACTCCTTGCCCTCCAGACCCTCAGCCTCGTCAGCACCGGTGGCAGCCTTGGACACCGTAAAGCTACCGGTCTGAGGGGTGTAGGTGTTGGTGAAGGACGTAGCCGCCACCTGGTCCTGCTCCGTGATCGATACCGTCTGGTCCTCAGGCACGGTCAGGTCGTAGCCCTCAATCTGGGCGGAACCAGCGTTCTCGGTAACGGTGCACTCAGTGCCCACCGCGAAGCTCTGCTCGGCCTGGACCACCTGGCCGTCGGCCTTGGCGCTCAGCGTGCCCTGCGAGCCGTCGGTGCAGGTATAGGAGAAGGAGAACTCCCGCTCACCCAGCCCGGTGCCCTCGACGAGCCCCTCGGTGGTCTTGGCCACCGAGAAGGTACCCCGGTGTGCGGTGTAGGTGTTAGTGACCTCCACCGCGACAGCAGAGCCCTCGGTTACTGTGACTGTGGCCTGGTCGGCCTGGGCCTCAGCAGCCTGGCCGTCCACGGTCATGGCTGTAGTCAGGTCGGCCCCGCTCACCGAGGCGTCACGCTCGGTGACGACGCACTCACCCACGGGTACGTCCACGTGCGCGGACTCCCCAGCCCTGACAACCACCTCACCGGAGGGGTCCGAGCCGTCATCCGTGGTGCAGGTGTAGCCGAAGACGAACTGCTCCGGCGCCCCAGCAGAGGCGTCGCCGTCCACCGTCTTGGCGACCTCGAAGCCACCAGTCTGCTGGGTGTAGGTATTGGTGACGACAACCGCACGGGTAACGTCCTTAGCGATGGTCAGGGACGAGCCCTGCTCACCGTCCACGGTCGTACTGGTGGCCAGGGCGTAGCCAGCCCGGGAGGCGTCCTCCTCATTCACGACGCACTGGGTCCCCACCGGCAGGCTCGGACCGTTGACAGTGCCGCCGCCAGCGACACCGAGCGTGTCCGAGCTCGTGGAGCCGTCAGGCAGCGTGCACTCATAGGCCACGGAGTAGGTGGCGCCCCCGAAGTCCCCGTCACCGGCAACCTCCTTGGTCACGGAGAAGGTTCCCGTGTCCTGGGTGTAGGTGTTGGTCGCGGTCACGGCAGTGTCCTCGCCCGTGACGATAGTCACCTTCCCCCCAGAGAGCTCGGTGTCCACCGAGTAGCCCTGCCTGGCGGCAGAACCCTCTTGCTCGGCCACCTCACAGACGGCGCCTGCAGGCAGCACGGGAGAAGACACCGCGGTCCCGTCACCGGGAACCTCCAGCGTGCCGCTCTCACCCGTGGAGCAGGTGTAGTCGAAGACGAAGGTGTCACCGGAGAAGTCACCGTCACCAGCCACAGACTTGGCCACGGAGAAGGTGCCCTCGTCCTTGGTGTAGGTATTGACCGCAGTCACGGCCACAGGTGCGTCCTGAGAGATGGTCACCGTGGAGTCGGACAGCTGGGAGTCCACGGAGTAGCCCTCCTTGGCGGCCACCCCCGCGTCCTCGGTGATCTCACAGGTAGCACCCTCAGCGATCTCGGGGCTGCTGACCGCACGGCCGGTGCCGTAGGCCTCCAGAGTTCCCTCGGTACCGTCGGTGCAGGTGTAGCTGAAGGAGAACTTGTCCAGGGCGAAGTCACCCTCCCCGGCCACCGTCTTAGCCACCGTGAAGGTACCTGTGCGAGGCACGTAGGTGTTGGTGAACTCGGCCTGGGCCACGGCGTCGGAACCTGCGGCGATGCGCAGACGCTGGGACAGAGGGGCCTCCAGGTTGTAGCCGCTCACCCCAACACCCTCGGTGGACTCCGTGATGGTGCAGGTAGTGCCGACCTCGAAGGACGTGCCGGTCTCACGCACCGGGGTGCCGTCCCCCCTGGCCACCAGGGTGCCCTCCTGTCCGTCGGAGCAGGTGTAGGTGAAGGTGTAGTCCTTGTCCGCGACTCCGGGGGCGCCCGAGGCGGTCTTGACGACCTCAAAGGTGGACGGCTCGGCCCTGACCATATTGGTCAGCTCAGCACCGAGGACCTGCTGGTTGGCGATCGTCAGAGTACTGGTCGGAATGCCGCCCACCACGAACAGGCTCTCGCCCCAGCTGTAGCCCTCGGGCAGGGGGACGGAGGGCTCAGCCTCGGTCAGGGTAACCACGGTCCCGGCAGGGAAGGTCACCGGCGGGTTCGGACCGACAAAGACGTTCTTGCGCCCCGTGATGACCTCGTAGGAGGCGGTGCCACTGGCCTGGTCAGCGTTGAGGGTCCCCGGAGGCTCCCACTCCGGGTAGGTCGCCCGGGTCGTGCCCTCCGGCAGCTGGTAGCTGAGGTTGACCGTGAAGGTAGAGCCCGCAGGCACCTGGTCGGAGGCCGGGCCGGTCACGTACTTGTCCAGGGAGAAGGTGCCGTACCCCAGCCGCATGTTGACGGTCAGAGAGAAAGAGTCCAGGAAGGACTTGGTGGCGTCGCGCTCAAAACTGGTGCCGTCGATGGACACGTAGTTCTCATAGATAAACCCGGGGACAGCCAGGCCGTCCTCGGTCGTGGCTCTGGTGTCATAGATCAGCTGGTAGTTGCTCTGGGGGGCAAAGGGGCCGGTCAGCACGATCCGGGCGCTCTGACCCGAGTCGGTCTCCTGGCCGTAGACCACCTTGAGGCTGAACTCCCCCAGCACGGTGACCCGCGAGCTCTCTGCACCGTTGGCCAAGACCACCTGAGCCGTCTGCGGGTTCGACTCTGTGGCAGAGTTGCGCCGAGTGAGTCGCCACGAGGTCAGGTTCCCATCAGGGAAGGACTGACCGGGCCCCAGGAGGTCGGTGAGCTCGATCTCGTGGACGGTCTGACCGTCAAAGGTCACGTCCACCCCGTTAGCGGCGTACTCCTCTTGAAGTCTCTCAGTACCGAAGCCAATGACCCATGTCACACCAGTTGACCTCTCGGACATGGCGGTAGCCCCCTTGCTCAGGGCGTCGGGAACGTAGCGTATCTGCTGCGCGGTGATACCGCCCTGCCCGGGCAGGTCCACCATGACGGTCTGCGAGCCGTTGACGGTGAAGGGAAGCTCCTCCTCCGTGGTGGACTTGACAGCCACCCCCTGGATCTTGCCGGACCCGGACAGGAGGTTGTAGCCCTGGCGGATGAGAAGCGGCAGCACCTCGTTAAAGGTGCAGGTCATATTGGTCTCCGCGATGACGCAGGTACCGACCTCCGTCTCCACACCGTCAACAAAGTGGGTGAAGGCGCGCGTCTGGGGCACCCGGAACCTGAGCTCCTCAGGCAGGTCGATGGAGAAGGAGTCCCCGTCCCTGAGATCGGCGTTGCTAGCGTCCCAGTCAAAGGTTATGAGCGCAATCGAGCTGCCTGCGTCCAGGTTTCCTGACTGCGGGTTCTCCGAGGCATCCGTCTTGGCCAGCCTCAAGTTGGAGATCGTGATGCCGGTATTGACGTCAGCATGGGCGGGCGCGGGAGCCAGGACCGGCACCACCATGGTCACCACCATGGCCAGCAGGGCCAGACAGGCGCCAGCACGGCCAGCCCCCCGTCGGGGCGCAGCCGCACGGACGGCAATGGATTTCATAGATGAGACCTTTTCGAGATCAAAATGCCTGCACCATGCAGAGCAACGGACGACCCAGAGTATTAATGCCTGTCCCGAAGCCGCAACCTCTCAGCACTAAAAAGGAGGTACTTTTACGGAACCGATACTTACCCAGGCCTGCGCCCCTGCAATCCGCTTACAGGCCCACTAAGAGAACCTATAAGCCCGCACCCCGAGGCACTGTCAGAAACTGCAAAACATCTACGGAACCGGAAGGGGAGCCGAGGACTCACGCCCCCATGGCGTCAAAGAGGGAGGTGATACTGCCGTCATCGAACACGGCCTTGACCGCGCGAGCCAGTAGCGGGGCGATCGGCAGGATCGTCAGCTGGTCGAACTGCTTACCCACGGGGATCGGCAGCGTGTCGGTAACGATGACCTCGCGGGCGCCGCAGGAGGACAGGCGGTCTACCGCGGGCCCGGAGAGCACGCCGTGGGTGGCCGCCACGATGACGTCCTTGGCCCCGGAGCCCAGCAGGACCTGGACCGCCTTGGCAATCGTGCCCCCGGTGTCGATCATGTCGTCAACCAGGACGCAGGAGCGACCCTCCACGTCACCGACCACCCGGTTGGCTACGGACTCGTTGGGACGCGTGACGTCACGCGTCTTGTGGACAAAAGCCAGGGGGGTCCCGCCCAGGGCGCTGGCCCAGCGCTCGGCCACACGGATACGCCCCGCGTCCGGGGAGACCACCGTGGCGTTAGCGGGGACCACCCGGGTCCGCACGTAGTCCACCAGGACCGGCTGCGCCCACAGGTGGTCCCAGGGACCGTCAAAGAACCCCTGCTCCTGGGAGGTGTGCAGGTCCACGCTCATGAGGCGGTCCGCGCCCGCTGTCTGGTACAGGTCTGCCACCAGACGGGCTGAGATAGGCTCGCGCCCCAGGTGCTTCTTGTCCTGGCGGGCGTAGGGGAAGAAGGGCGCCACCACGGTAATACGCTTGGCTGAGGCTCGCTTGAGGGCGTCAACCATGATGAGCTGCTCCATGAGCCAGTCGTTGACACGGTCACCGTGAGACTGCAGCACGAAGGCGTCGCATCCCCGCACCGACTCATTGAAGCGGACGTAGGTCTCTCCGTTGGCGAAGTCGTAGGCCGTGGAGGACAGGACCTCCGTCCCCAACTCAGCAGCAACCCCCTGGGCCAGCTCGGGGTGAGCCCTCCCGGAGACAATGACCAGCCGCTTCTCGCCGGTGGTGATGATGCCTGTCATGACATGGATCCCTTCTCGCCGCCGCCGCGGCTGTGGTGCGTGGCCGTACCTGTAGTGCTGCGGCAGCCGTGCCGTGGCACGCGCTGCCACCGGTGTCGGCAGGAACCCCGAGCAGGCGCCCACCAGGCTCCCGGTCTGGTCTCAGCGCTCACCACCGGTGTCATCGGCACCCAGGTGGCTGAAAGGAGGCACGACGGCCCGGGCGGTATCTCGACGTCCTCCAAGATCGCGTAGGCCCCGACGCGCACGCCCTGCCCCAGCCGGGTCCTCCCCCGCAGCAGGACACCAGGCTCCAGGAGGACGTCCTGAGCCAGCTCCACGGTGACGTCCACCCAGGCCGACGCCGGGTCCACCACCCCCACTCCCTGGGCCATCCAGCCAGACAGGACACGACGGTTGAGCTCAGCACCGAGCTCAGCCAGCTGGGCGCGGTCGTTGCACCCCTGCACCAACCAGTGGTCATCGACCACGAGGGCGCTGGTAGGGTGCCCGGCCCGGTGGGCATGGGCGACGACGTCGGTGAGATAGACCTCTCCCTGGTCGTTGTCGGTTCCTAGTGTCGCCAGAGCCTGCCTCAGGTGCTCGGCGTCGAAGACGTAGACGCCGGCGTTGACCTCCCTGACCGCCCGCTGGGCCTGGGTGGCGTCACGCTCCTCGACGATCGCGCCGACCGCACCGTCCGGCTCACGCAGGACACGCCCGTAGCCACCGGGGTCCTCCAGCTCGGTGGTCAGCACGGTGACAGCATCGCCACGCTCGGCGTGCTGGGCCACAAGCGCCTCCAGCGTGGCGGTGTCGAGCAGCGGGACGTCCCCGCTGGTGACGACGACCCCTCCGGTGAGGTCCTCGGGCAGTGCCGCCAGCCCGCAGGCCACGGCGCGTCCGGTGCCGGGGACCTCGTCCTGGTCCACCGCGAGGGCCTGCGGCGCTACCTGAGCCAGGTGGGCGACGACGGCGTCACGCTCGTGACGCACGACGACAGCCAGGTACTGCGGATCCAGGCCCCTGGCAGCGGTCACTGCATGGTCCAGGAGGGTACGGCCGCCGATGGCGTGGAGCACCTTGGGCGTAGCCGAGCGCATGCGGGTTCCTTTGCCAGCGGCCATGACGATGACGGCGGCGGGAGCGGTAGAAGCCACGTGTCCTCTCCTCGGTGGTGCCCGGCACCCGGAAACCCGGTGCACCGGACAGATGACTGGCTGGCAACGCGCCTGTGACGTGCCCCTTGATTACTTGTGCGTACCTGGGACGCCCAGGGCACACCGCCGAGCGCCTTCCGCGCCCGACGGGCCTGGGCAGCCACATAGTACGTCGCTCCGCCCCCAGGACTCGAACCCGGGCCTCAAGGCTCCAAAGGCCTGCGTGCTGCCGCTACACCAGGGCGGAACGCCGCCTCTGGGGAGGCGCGCGGGCATAGTGTCTCACGGAGGCACCAGGATGTGGGCGGAGCCGCAGAGGTGTCGTCACTGCCGCTGTCACGGCGCCCCGACGGCAGGCTTCCTGAGCTCTTGGAGACGGCATGAAGACACGGAGACAGCACGGCATGATGGAGCCATGTCCGTCAGAAACGGCAAGCGTTCCCGCCGGATGAGCGCCTCCGAGCGTCGTGAGCAGCTCATCGACGTCGCTCGGGGCCTCTTCGCGGAGAAGGGATTCGAGGCCACCAGCATCGAGGAGGTCGCGGCACGGGCACAGGTGTCCAAACCTGTGGTGTATGAGCACTTCGGGGGGAAGGAGGGCCTGTACGCCACCATCGTCGACCGGGAGCTGGCCGCGATCTCCGCGACGATTACCGAGGCTCTCGGCTCCGCACGGTCCGCGTCCGTCATCACCGAGCGGGCGGCCCTAGCCCTGCTGACCTACATCGAGAGCTCCTCGGACGGCTTCCAGATCCTGTCCGCCGGCTCGGGCAGGGCCGCAGGCTCCTACTCCACCCTGCTGGCCGACGTCGCCGTCCAGGTCTCCGGGATCCTGGCCTCCCGGTTCTGCGCCCATGGGCTCGACCCACGCACCGCCCCCCTGTACGCCCAGATGCTGGTGGGAATGGTCGCGACCCCGTCACAGTGGTGGTTGAGAAACCGCACAATGAACACGGAGCAGGTCACGATGAGCAAGGAGGAGGTCGCCGCCCACGTGGTCAACCTGGCCTGGAACGGCCTGAGCGGGCTGGAACCAGACCCCGTGCTCCGGGCCGACGACGTCCCCGCCCACGGCACCGACGACGCCGACAGCACCGACGACGTGACAACGGCGTCATAACGTCCCGGGCGGACTGACCTCGCACGCGCTAGTCTGGTTGCTCCTGCCCACCAGCGGAGCCACCACCGGAACGGAGCCCATGGACCCGGAAACTGTCGTCGCCGCCCTGCGCAAGAACATCGTCCTTGTCGCCCTGCACGTCGTCCTGGGCGCCGTGCTGGGCCTTGTGCTGGGCCTGCTGACTCCCCCGGTGTACACCTCGACCGCGAGCGCGAACGTGGGCACCGAGCAGCCAGACTCCTCCCAGACCAACGACAGCGTCCTCAACTACATGAAGAACATCATGCCTACCCTCGTGGAGATGGGGACCTCAGAGGCTGCTCTGTCCCAGGTTGCCGAGGCCACAGGGCTCAGCGAGGACGAGGTGCGCCGCTCCGTGACTATCTCCACCAAGACGGAGACGATCATCATTGAGGTCCAGGCCTCCCACTCCGACCCCGGCCAGGCCCAGGCCATCGCCGAGGCCGAGATCGCGGCACTGGACTCCGCCGCCCGGGACCTGTCTGAGAGGAGCCAGAACAGCGACCTGACTCTCACGCTGGCCGTCCTGGACGCGGCCTCGCTGCCCTCCACCCCCTCCAGCCTGCCCACCTCGCGCACGATGATGGTCGGCGCCGTCGTGGGCCTGGCAGCCGGTGCGGGGATGGCGCTGCTGCTCTACGTCCTTCAGCGCAGGGACCCTGAGGCCCACACCGTCGCCCCCCTGGTCCTCCTGGGGCGCCCCAAGGACGCAGAGAAGGGCGGCAGGAATACCGGGGGCGCTGGGGACAGTGAGACTACTGGGGGCTCGGCCCGCACCGGGACGGGCACCTACCCTGGTGGACCCACCAGGCAGCCGCGAGCCGGATGACTCCCGTTACCGGGCGCGTGCGTCTGCAGAGCAGGAGCGTCCTGGTCCTGGCAGCCCTCCTCATGGTGCTGGTCGGAGTCCGCCGCGAGCTGGTCGGGTCCATGGCCACGGCGGACTGTGTGGCACTGGCAGCGCTGCCCATGACGTGGCCCACAGTACGACGCCAGCGCCTGTTCTCCCCTCTTCTCGTGACAGCGGTTCTGGCCGCCCTCACCGGGCTGGCTCTGTCATGGCTCGCAGACCCGGACTTCAGCGTCATGGCCTCCGCCCAGCGCAACATCATCCTGAGTCTTCTCGGCGTGCCCGCCTCAGCGGCCGCCTTCGTCTGGGCGGCGCAGCACCTGGGCACCCGTGGTGCTGCCCTGGCCCTGAGTAGCGGCATGGTACTGGACTCCATGCGTCTGCTGGGCAGCTCCCCCAACCCGTGGAAGTTCGGTGTCGGTGCGGCGGTGAGCCTGGTGGTCCTGGTCGCTGCGGACCGGTACGGGCGCCTGGTCCAGCTGGCCGCCCTGGCCGCCCTGGCCGCTACCTTCCTAGTCTCCGACGCACGCTCAAGCCTGGCCTTCCTGGCTATCACCGCAGGGATCGTGTGCTGGCAGGCGGTCGCTGCCTGGATGCGGTGGCAGCCTGCTCAGCCTCGGCGCCTGGCACTGACCCAGGTCCTAGCCCTGGCCGCCGTCGGTGCCACTGCCGTCCTGGGGGTCCTGCTCGCCTCCTCCACCGGCTCCCTGGGCGAGGACGCCCAGGAACGTACCGTGGCCCAGGCCTCCGGGCCCGCAGGCTTCCTCCTGGCCGCCCGTCCCGAGCTCGGAGGCTCCTGGGCACTCTTCCTCAGCCGCCCCTGGGGCTACGGCGCCGGGGTCATGCCCCGCTACGAGGATGTCCGCGTGGCCAAGGAGGGCATGGCGGCCCTGGGGTACGACCCCGCCAACGGATACGTAGAGAACTTCATGTTCGGCAACGGCTTCGAGCTCCACTCCGGTCTGGCCGACGTCTGGATCGCGGGCTCCCTGCCGGGAGCGGCGCTGGTACTGACTGTCCTGTGGCTCACCCTCCTTGCCATGGTGCGGGACCTGGGCAGCCTGCGTGTGACCCCCTGGTTGTGTGTCGCCAGCCTCGTCGTCGTCCAGAACGTGCTTGTCGGGCCCTGGGCGGTGCTGCCTGCCTACCTGCCCCTGGTCCTGGGAAGCGCCATGGTGCAGGCACCTCTGGGCGGGAGCGGGACTGGCACGCCTTCCCGGCACCCTGACTCTGCGCTCCTGGTCCGCTCCTAGGAGCGGCCGTACTCCTCATGGGTCCTGCGACCAAGGCTGGCACCGACCATTCCCTGACCCCGCGCCACCAGCCGGGCACCTTTGGCAGCATGCTGCAGCTGCCCCGGCAGGAGCCCGACGGCCATCCGCAGGCCACCAGCACCGACCCGCAGGGCGCCACCGAGCAGGGCGCGTCCGCGAATACCCGCGTGCAGTCCCGTCCCGGCGCGGGCAAGCGCCACACGGACCCCCGTCGCGGCGTGAGAGCGCTGGCGACGCAGGATCCACTGGTGGTCCAGCCGCGATGCCGGGACATGGTCGCGCACACGAGCCTCGTCGCACCAGCGGATGACACCACCACAGTCGGTGAGCTGGCGGGTGAAGAGCGTGTCCTCTCCCCCGGTTGCCCCGAAGGCCTCGTCAAAGACGAGGCCTTCCTCCCTCACGAACCTGAGGTCCAGCAGCAGGCAGTTGGAGGCCGCCACCGGCCTGACCGTCCCTGTGGGCCAGGTCCTACGGACAAAGAACTCTCCCGCGACGACCCAGGCGTCAGGCTCGACCTCGTAGTCAGGGACTACCGGCCCGGCAACTGCCTGGCAGCCTGTGGAGGCACGCAGCCCCAGCAGGGACTCCAGCCAGGACGGCTCGGGGGTCTCGTCGTCGTCGATGAACACCAGAAGGTCGCTGTCCTTCGCCTCCTCCAGTGCCCGGTTGCGCACCGCAGCCACTCCGGGTCTGGGCTCCACGACATAACGGGTCGATCCGGGACGGTCCCCCGGGGTGGGGACGGCCTCCATGAGCGCCTCCACGGCGCCACGGGCCGAGCCTGCCGGGTCGTTGTCCACGACGAGCACCTCGGCACGCGAGACGTACCTGGGCACCACGTCACCGAGCTGGGCTCTGACCGCGGCTACAGCACGCGCCACCTCCCGTGGACGACGGAAGGTCGGGACAGCCACGGTCAGTACGGCTGCCAGCTGGGGTGTGCCCACCGCTGCGCCGTTCATCGCCTCCCTCCTGTACGGCTGCCACCCACGTGTCGTGCGAGCCGGCGTCCAGGGCGCCCGTACTCGCGCACCCGCACGTCACAGGCGCCTACCACCATTCCCAGGCCGCCACGGGAGGAGACCTCGTAACGGGCCTGGGCGCTCAGGTCGCCCCGTAGCCGGGCTCCTGCGCCGCGCACGAAGTCCGCTCCCGCCTTGGCCGCGCCCTTGGCGGCATAGGCGACTCGCAGGGGGAGTCTCACGCGCCCTGCAGTGTCTACGCGTACCCGCACCCAGGAGGAGCCAGAGCGGAAGGCACGACGAAGCACCCAGGCCCGGGTGGCCCGCTGCCGGGGAACCTTCTTACTGACCACCGCCCCGGTGGCAAACCGGATCACGCCCCCGGCCCGGGTCAGCTGCCGAGTGAACAGGGAGTCCTCGCCCCCCGTCAACCCGTACCTGGGGTCAAAGCGCAATCCCAGGCGCCGCACGACTGCCAGGTCGAGCAGGAGGTTACCTGTGTCGGCGCTGCCCACCTGGGCGCCGTCCTCAGCCTGCCAGGAGTCAAAGGCCCCCGAGGCCTCCACCCACGGCGGGGGAGGCTCAGCAAAGTCAGCCGGAGTCGGCCCGGTCACCGCAGCGCACCGCGTCGTCCTCCACTGTGCCACCAGGGCAGCCAGCCAGCCTGGTTCGGGGGTCTCGTCGTCGTCGATGAACACCAGGAGATCGTCGTCGCGGGCCTCGTCCAGGGCACGGTTGCGCCCGGCGACGATACCTGGCTCAGGCTCGTGGACATAGGTCAGCCCAATCTGCAGACCACCGACGTCCACCCGGCCTGTCGCAGCAGCTGCGGAGCCGGAGACGGCACCGGTCCCGAAGTCCGTGAACCCGCACCCGTCTAGCGCTGCCACCACAACCGGCCGCGCCCCGGCCTGCGGGTCGTTGTCGACGACAAGCACCCGGGGGCGCGCCCAGTGTGCCACGCTGGCCGCCTGGTCCACCAGCAGGGGCAGGACTGCCCGCAGGTAGGAGTTGCGCCTGTAGGTGAGCATCGCAATGGTCAGCACCGGCTCCACCATGCCTGTTCCTCCTGGTCCCTCCCGGCTCCCCGGCTTCTCCTGCCAGTAGCAGCCATGACACGCGCCCAGTACCTGCACCAGCGGGAGACCCGCCTGCCGCTCCCTGCGGGGAGCCTGGGCACCACCTGCCAACGGTACTATCGTCGTCCACGCTGGTCCCGCCCCTGCCGCGTCCGCACCGGGCGTCGCCAGCTCTCACCGCGCCTCAGGTCGGCCTGTGCTACATACTCTCCGGAAGGCTCACGACATGACTGCCCGGCTCACCCCCCATGACGACCACGGCCGCCCGGTACCGGGCACAGGCACGACCGGCAGCCCCCCGCCGTCGCGCGAGCCGCAGCCGACGGAGCCGACAGAAGGGACCTGGAGCCAGCCTCTCTGCTCCGAGTCAGGGTCCCGGCTGCTGTCGCGTACGGCGATCATCGTCGTCAGCTACGATTCCGCCTCTCTCCTGAGCCGCAACCTCGCCCAGGTCGCCCAGGCTGCACCGGAGGCCGCCGTGGTGGTGGTGGACAACTACTCCGGTCCTCAGGCACGCGCCGACGTCCTAGGCCTGGCAGAGGAGCACGGCTGGTCCACGGTACTGCCAACGACCAACCTCGGGTTCGGCGCAGGCATGAACCTGGGAGCCGCACAGGCCCTCAGCCAGGGTGCTGAGGTGCTTGTGCTGCTCAACCCGGATGCTGTCATCGACCGCGCCAACCTTGTCAGGCTGGTGACCAGAGCAGCCGGAAACCCGAGCGCCCTGGTGGCCCCGGTTCTCACCGACTCTGGCGGACGCACCGTCTCCGACGGCGCCGTCGTGTGCCTGGCGGACGGCTCGATGCGCTCGCGCCGCTCTCAGAAGCCCATACCACCCGGAGGGACTCACCCCTGGCTGTCCGGCGCCTGCCTGGCCCTGTCTGGTGAGCTGTTCGAGGCGGTCGGGGGTTTTGACGCCCGCTACTTCCTGTACTGGGAGGATGTTGACTTCTCCTCACGCATCCTGGCATCCGGAGGAAGCCTGGTGCTGGCCCGTGACGCGACAGCAATCCACGACGAGGGCGGCACGCACGCCCAGGGGCACAGTGCACGCGCCAAGTCGGACACCTACTACTACTACAACATACGCAACCGGCTGCTCTACGCCGGGCTACACCTGGACCGTTCTCATCAGCGGCGCTGGGCGGTGACCTCTCTGGCCGCTGCTCGTGAGACCGTGCTTCGCGGTGGTAGGCGCCAACTGCTGGACTCGCGCCAGCCGCTGCGCACCGCAGTCACAGCGACTCGCGACGGCCTGACGCTGCTGCGCCAGGTGCGCCGCGGCCTGCTTCCTGACCCTACAGAGCCCGTCGTGCGGTCTGGCCCCCGAGCCGCACCAACGGACAAGGACGCCACCCAACGGTAGCGGCCTGAGATAGGTGGGCTGGGCACCCACAGGCTACCCGGCGGTCTCCCGGCGCTCGGTAGCAGCCAGTGCCTACCGACGGCCAGCTCCGCAGGACGCGATCTGCCCCCGGGCTATCAGGACCCGGGGGCAGATCGGCACCGTCAGACTAGTCGGCACCGTCCCAGCAGGCAGTACCGTCAGGTGCCGTCAGTGCTGGGTGACGGTGAGGCTGTCAACCGCTAGGGTGACGGTCTCCGGACCGGCCGACCCGGACATGTAGGTGGTGATCCCCACGGTCCCGGCCTCGTTGAGGGTCTTCTCAGTGTCCACGACATCGACTCCCCAGTCCTGCGGCTCGGCGTCCCCGGCCCAGAACCTGGCCTGCAGCGTCGTGGACTCCTCACCGGAGACGACCAGGCGCAGGTGCAGGTCCTGACCCGCTGTGTAGGGCTCGTCCAGGACGATCGTCCCCAGGGCGGTCTCCAGCCCACCAACCACCTTAGCCACCGTGACAACTGGAGCCCCGGCAGAGCCCACACGCATCGTGGCCTGGTAGCGGCCAGCGTCATTGGCCCGGGCAACGTAGGAGACAAAGGCCCCGTTGCCACCGGGAGCAGAGTCCAGGGAGAAGTCCAGCACCGTCTCGGTCGAGGTGGAGTCGATCTCCTGGGAGCTCACTGAGGAGGACGACCGGGCACCCTCCATGGAGATACGGCCCTGGGACTCCTCGGTGGAGAACGACGGAGCGTTCCATGTGACCTTCCACGGGCCGCCGGTCGGGGCACTGCCCCAGCCACGGGCGGTGGTGCGGTCGAAGTCGTCCGCCAGGAGCACGTCTCCCACCGCCGGAGCATCGGCGTCCGGCTCGTCCTGCGCTACCTCCTTGCCGCTGCCCAGGGTGTAGTGCGCAGCAACCTGGCTGGGACCCAGCGGGACACCGTAGACGGCAACCTCGTCAATGTCCCCCTCAATGTAGTGAGTCGAGGGCGCGCCGCTGACACCTTCCAAGGTATCCCCACCGACCCTCCAGAAACCGGTGTAGCTCTGACCAGTCGTCATAGTGGACTCAAACGCCTCAAGCCGACCGTCAACGTGCAAGGTGGCACCAGCGGTGGGACTCAAGGAGGCGACAACATGGTGCCACTGCCCGTCGTTGTAGCTGGTGGAGGTGGTGACCGTGCTGGGTGTCCCCGGGTTGAGCATGAAGCTCAGCGTCCCGTCATTACGCATGTAGACCACCCGGTCAAAGCTGGCGGAGCTTCCTGTGGCGGAGGACCCGAAGCCCACGACTGCACCACCGCTGGAGGAGGTGGTACGCACCCACGCCTCGACTGAGAAAGCCGTCGGCGCCACCGACGAGGTAGCGGTAGAGGCACTGCTCTGGGAGTTACGGTCAGAGGTGAAGGACAGGGCAGAGCCCGAGTCCAGGACGGACTCCGCGCCCCAGCTGTAGCGCGAGCCGCTCAGCCGCAGGTCACGCTCAGCAACAAGGTCCTGGGCGGAGGTGCCGCTGTCCTCGTCCAAGGGCCAGTAGTGGGCCGCGCCGTCAGTCAGGACACGAGCCCCGTAGTCAGACAGGGCCTCTCCCTCCGCAGCAGTCACTGTTACCCAGTCCGAGTGGGTCCAGGCCCCCCAGGGGTCAGTCACCACCACCCGGTAGCGATGGGTACTGCCCGGCTCGACGACATCGGTCGCGCTGAGGCTAGGCAGCTCCCAGTAGCCAGCCGTCACCGTCTGGGTCGAGATCGGCTCGGAGTCCCGGGTATCCCGGTAGACGGAGTAGGTGAGGGTCTTGTCGTCACGGTCCCAGTTACCGGGGAAGGAGACGGTGACCACCCCGGCGCGCGAGGAGCTGGCCGTCACCTTGTAGGCGCCTCCCTTGTTCATAGGCCCCTGCTGGTTGGGGGCGATGTCGCGACGGGCGAAGCGGACCAGCCCCTGCTGGGCGGTGCCGTTGACCGAGAGGAACTCCCCGCCGTAGACCACGTACTCGTCGTTGCCCTCCACCGTCCACGTCGCCTGGTTGGTGCGGGTGATGGTCCCAGGCTTGAACTCCGGGTAGAAGTTCAGGTTGGTGGCCGCCGGCTGGCCCGGATAGCTGTGGTAGCCACGGGCGTAGCTGGTCTCGACGGTACCTGTGGCGTAGTTGGTGTAGGCCACGGCGTTGTGGAAGCGCCGCTGCTCGGGGAAGCCCCCAATATTACGGCAGTCGTGGGCGTGGCTGGAGACGTAGACAACGTCGGAGGTTGGGAACAGGTCGTAGGAGTCGCCGTGGCAGTCGGCCATGACGTCCAGGTCACCGGTCTCCCAGCTCGCCCGGAACATGCCCTCGAAGGACCCCGTCATGGAGTAGGCCACCCCGTAGAGCCCCTGCTCGTCAGCCTCCAGGTCCATGACCGAGGCGTTGATTCCCGCGCTACGCACGACCGAGCTAATGTTGTTCCGACGCAGGCTCCCGTCGTTCTCCAGGACCGCAACGCCGAACCCAGGCTTGTCGGAGCCCTCGACGGAGGTGAAGGCGCCGCCGATAGCCACTGCGCTGGAGTCAGGAGCGGTGACGATGGTCCGCACGTAGAGGTTGTCCACCTGGGCGGAGAAGTTGGTGAGCCTCTGGGTGGCCAGGTCCACCGCCGCCACACGCTGACGAGCCGAGGAGTTCACCTGCGTGAACGCACCACCCACGTACAGCGTCGACCCGTCAGCAGACACCTCCACCGCCTTGACCGACCCGTTCGCCGAGGCACCCACCGGCACCCGCCGCCCGCTCACAGCGTCCACCGCCCCCACACGCCACGTCGTCTCACCATTAAGAGACGTAAAGTCACCACCCAGGTAGATCACCGACCCGTCCGCCGACACGTCCACCGAGTTCACCGCCCCGTTAGTCACCGGAGCCCACTCCAGCAGCTCACCCGTGGCAATGTCATAGGCCAGCACGTTGCCACGAGCAGACTCACCCACCCCGCAGCAGCACCCGCAGGCCGCGCCGACGAGAAGCTCCCCACCGCATACACCGTGCCACCCACAACCACCTGGTCCCACACCACACCATCAACCTGCACCGTCGGCAACGCATCCGCCGACACCGTGGTGGGATCCCCTCCAATGGCTGCAGGCTCAGCAGGGTCGGACACGTCGGACACCTCGTCCGCGACGGCGGACGAGACCGGGGCGACAAGGGCAGTAACGCCAAGGCACAAGGCAGAGGCGGCAGCGGCAAGGCTGCGCACCGGACGGGGGACGCTCACACGTTCTCCATTCACGCTGTTCATGGGCACAGAAGAAAGGGAAACGCCACGTTGGGGACGTAGCGCCTGGAGCGGCTTGGAGGGAGCCGCAGAGGAAGCGTACAACGACAAAGCCGCGCGCGTCGTCTTGGTGGTTATCACCACTTCTCCCCAGGGCTGCCCGCTGTGTCCCCAGGTCCCGGGAACCTTGCTGGCTCTGGTGGCACTAGCCCGGTCCCGTCACGCCGCACGCTGCCGCATCCACCAGGATCGCCACCAGGATGGCGCCTGCCAGTGCGCAAGGCCGTCGCGCCTCTTGACACCTCCGGCTCCCCGGCGAGCCGCGCAGCGCGGAGTCGCCTCACCCAGAACCCGCCGCACGCACACGTCACCCCGCGACCACGGCGGACAGAACCGACGGTCGCGGGTGACACGCCCTCAGGTCCTGGACTCCGCCCGGATACTCCCTGGGAGACTCCGTGAGGACGGACTGAGAGGACGACGAGAGGACGACCAGCGCAGCTGCTCAGCCAGAAGCGGCCCCCTCAAAGACCGCCGCAGGATAGTCAGCTCCCAGGTCAACAACGACCTGGAGGCTGTCGAGGCCTTCCGCCGGGACAGAGAAGGCCCGCTCAATAACAAGCGTCTCACCCGGGGCCAGCGATGCCGGGACCTCGTCAGAGGCCAGTCCCACCTCCCCGGCAGGTGCCGCCCCAGAACCGTAGGTGAGGGTTGTCACCATTCCTGCCAGAGAGAGAGCAGAGTCTGAGGTATTTGTCACCTTGACAGGAACCACGACTCCGGGACCGCCGATCTCACCGGGGCCAGCCTCCAGCTCTGTGGCACTGATGGGGTCGATCGAGACCGTTGCCACGTCCTCAACCGTCACCGCCTCGTCGGTCGTGACCGCATCCAGCTGGTCAGCAGACAGGTCCCCAGCGGCAACCGCCTCCTCATCCACCCCGGACCTCCCGGGAGTGACGGCCTCCTCCTCGGGCGCCGCCGAGTCTGGGGTCCCCACCGGGGACGGGGTCTCCTCAGCAGCGGGCGACGCCTCCGAGGAGGCCCCCGAGCTGCTAGCCCCCTCGGAAGCCTGCGCCGCCACAGAGGAGGACGGGGAGGCCGAGGCCGAGTCCCGACCCTCATCCTGGGAGCAGGCCGTCAGGAGGAAGGCAGGGACTGCGGCAAGAAGCAGGAGGGCGGGCACTCGGGCTGGTTCGCGGTATGTTGACACGGGTGGCAGCGTACGGTGTCGTAGCCAGGACGTCACACCGCACGGGTCACGATCAGGACTCCCTCTCCGGTGACTGCCCAGCCCGCTCTGTGCGCCGCCGTCAACGCCGACCACCGCGCCCACGCCCTGCCTCGTCATCCTCATCGTCATCGTCACCCTCATCCTCATCCTCATCGTCGCCCTGATCATTGTCCCGGCCGTCCTTGCCGTCGTCCTCATCATTCCCGTCGTCTCCGTCATCCGCAGCAGCGTCATCCCCGTCGACGCCACCCGCGCCCGCATCACCGTGCACAGCGAAGCGGACCAGCCCCTGCTGGGCGGTGCCGTTGACCGAGAGGAACTCCCCACCGTAGACGACGTAGTCGTCGTTGCCCTCCACCGTCCACGTCGCCTGGTTGGTCCCCGTGTACGAACCGATCTGGAACTGGGGCAGGAACCCGTCCAGAAGCGTCGTCGCCGGGTTCCCCTCGTAGCTTACGTACCCGGGTACCCGGTTCCTCTGCACGGTCCCCGAAGGGGACGCAGCATAGGCGACAGCATGCCGGTAGTCGTTGTCCAGGTCCGCGAACCCGCCGATGTTCGAGCAGTCGTGGGTGTGGCCGGCCACATAGACCACGTCCCCAGCCGGGTAGACATCGTAGGAGTCGCCGTGGCAGTCGGCCATGAGGGTGATCTCGCCGGTGTCCCAGTCGGCACGAAGCATCCCCTCGAACTCGCCCTCCCTGGAGTAGGAAACGGCGTAGAGACCCTGGGCATCCGCCTCCAGGCTCATGATCCCCGACCTGTCGCCTGAGTTGCTGACCACCGAGCTGATCTGGTTACGACGCAGCGTCCCGTCCGTCTCCAGGACGGCCATGCCCTCACCGGGGCGGCTCGACCCGTTGACCTTGGTGAAGGAGCCCCCGATGGCCACCGACTGCCCGTCGGAGGACACCGCCACGGCTCGCACCCCGTAGTTACTGACTTTGGGGGCAAAGTCGGTGAGGGACTGCGTCACCAGGTCCACCGCGGCTACTCGCTGACGGGCCGAGGAGTTGACCTGGGTAAAGTCGCCACCGATGTACAAGGTGGCCCCGTCGGGCGAGACCGCAAGATCCCTGACGGTCGCATTGGCGGACGCCGCCACCGGCCTGCGGGCGGCAGTACCAGCCTCTACCGCTCCGACACGCCAGGTAGTCTCCCCGTTGAGCGAGGTAAAGGAGCCTCCCAGGTACACGGTCGACCCGTCGGCGGAGGCTACGACAGCGTTGACAGCCCGTTGAGTGTCGGCGCCCAGTCCAGCAGCTCTCCCGTGGTGATGTCGTAGGCCAGGGCGTTGGCACGCGGGACCTCTTCCTGACCCTCGGGGGAGCCAGCCGGACGCGCCGCGTCAAAGCTCCCCACGGCGTAGACGGTGCTACCCACCACCTCCTGGTCCCACACCACACCGTTGACCTGAACGGTCGGAAGGGACTCGGGCGAGGCCACAGCCGCCGCAGCGTCGGCAGCAGGCGCGGGAGCCGCAGGGACCATGAGGAAGACCGCCAGGAGGGAGGCGGTCGCGGCCGCGAGAAGACCGCGAGCAAGACTACGGGCACGGTGGCATCTCATCAGGGCTACTCCGATCAGGCACGAAAAAGGAGGCAGCGGTGCAGCCTGACCCTGACTGCGGAAGGCTGCCCGTTCACGAGTACACGGCCACAGGCCGCCGCCCAGCAGATTAGTACATCTGTAACTCTTAGATAACACTCATCGGCAGAAAACTATCCGCCAGCAGGTGAGTTACCACACAAGAGCAGTGCTCTACAGTGCCTTCACTTCCCCTACCACACTTCAGACCCAGTGAGGTCACCCAGCAGGATATTGCTCGGTCAACTTCTTTAGAATCCGCCTCTCTTTCCGTTCTCACGCCAACCACCCCGAATCTGGTCACGGTTGGCAGGAGCCTCAGCGTCCTCACCGTCAGCACCTGCACCAGCCGGCTCCTCCTCAAGTCCGTCCCCCGCCGGCTCACCCACCTGCTCCCCGGCAGGGGCGCCCTCGTCCACGTCCGCCGCCGCTCCGCCCTCTGGGTCAGCAGCAGTGAGACGTACCCACTCCGAGCGCGTCCAGGCCCCCCACCGGTCCCACACGACGACGACGTAGCTGTGAGTACTACCAGGGTCGACCTCGTCAGCCACCTCCACGGTCGAGACCTGCCAGAAGGAGGAAGCCACCTGCTGGTTCCACACCGGCTCTAGAGCGAGGAAGTCCTCAAGGCTGCGAGCGGCGTCGGCATCCCGGTAGACGGCGTAGGTGAGGGTCTGGTCGTCACGGTCCCAGTTCGTGGAGAAGGACAGGTCGACCCGACCCGCCTGCTCAGAGGACGCCGTCAACGGATAGGCGCCTCCCTTGTCCACAGGTCCCTCCTGGTTGGGGGCGATGTCGCGACGGGCGAAGCGGACCAGCCCCTGCTGGGCGGTGCCGTTGACCGAGAGGAACTCCCCGCCGTAGACCACGTACTCGTCGTTGCCCTCCACCGTCCACGTCGCCTGGTTGGTCCCCGTGTACGAACCGATCTGAAAAGAGGGGTAGAAGTGCAGGTTGGTGGCCGCAGGCTGGCCTGAGTAGTCGTAGTAGTTGCTGTCAGTAGTAGGCAGGGTCTCCCCGGTGGCGTAGTTGGTAAAGGCCGGGGCGTGCCAGTACTGGTTCGGTGCCGCGTCCGGGAAGCCCCCAATGTTGGAGCAGTCGTGGGCGTGGCTGGCCACGTAGACCACGTCCCCAGCCGGGTAGACGTCGTAGGAGTCGCCGTGGCAGTCGGCCATGACGTCCAGGTCGCCGGTCTCCCAGCTCGCCCGGAACATGCCCTCGAAGGACCCGGTCCGGGAGAACGTGACCCCGTAGAAGCCACGGTCGTCCCCGGCAAGCGCCATGACGGCGCTCCTGCTCCCTCCGGCGGCAATCACCCGGCCAGCGCCCGGCTGACGAGCAGTACCGTCAGCGTCCAGCAGCACCAGTCCCGGCGACCATGTCCCGTCCACGGTAGTAAAGGACCCCCGACGACCACGGAGTCCCCGCCCGGGGAGACGCTCAGAGCACGCACCACATAGTCCTGGACAGCCGGGAGAAGTTGGTGAGCCTCTGGGTGGCCAGGTCCACCGCCGCCACACGCTGACGAGCCGAGGAGTTCACCTGCGTGAACGCACCACCCACGTACAGCGTCGACCCGTCAGCAGACACCTCCACCGCCTTGACCGACCCGTTCGCCGAGGCACCCACCGGCACCCGCCGCCCGCTCACAGCGTCCACCGCCCCCACACGCCACGTCGTCTCACCATTAAGAGACGTAAAGTCACCACCCAGGTAGATCACCGACCCGTCCGCCGACACGTCCACCGAGTTCACCGCCCCGTTAGTCACCGGAGCCCACTCCAGCAGCTCACCCGTGGCAATGTCATAGGCCAGCACGTTGCCACGAGCAGACTCACCCACCCCCGCAGCAGCACCCGCAGGCCGCGCCGACGAGAAGCTCCCCACCGCATACACCGTGCCACCCACAACCACCTGGTCCCACACCACACCATCAACCTGCACCGTCGGCAACGCATCCGCCGACACCGTGGCAGGCAGTCCGTCGGCACCCACCCCGGGCACCTCCGGATCCGCCCCGTCCTGAGGGTCCTCCTGCAGATCCTGCGCCGGGCCCCCCTCACCTGCCTGAGCCCCGTCCTCCTGGTCCTGCGGTGCCCCGGGAACAGGCCACGCACCCGGACCTGCATCCTGTGCAGGCGCCGCGTAAGTGGGTACAGCGGGTATAATGCAGGAGAGAAGCAGCGCCATCAGCACCACCATCAGCGCAGTAGCAGCGGTCGCAGACAAGGCCCGGGGTGAGGGGGTAGGGGGCACGGCTTCTCCGATCATGCTCGAGGAGGCGGGAAAGACCTGGAACAGGTCGGCACGCCGACAGGCCCTCCCCCAGCGCCTTGCGGCAGAGGGCCAGAGCGCGCCCGGGAACATTCTGAAACGTCAGCCTGTGACACAGGACCCGGCGTTCGGCCCGTACAGGATGGCAGGAGCACCCGGGGGATAGCAAACATGCTGACGGCTCTCCACAGCAGGGACACCAGGGCCGGAGATCTCGGTCCGCGGAGACCACCACGCCATCGGTAGGCTGACCGGGTCCTCGCCCTCGCCCGCCCGTGAAAGGCCACCGTGACCACGACATCCCACGCGCCCTCCCACCCCTGCGCCCACCGGAGCCACCGCGCAGCCGATCCGAACCGACTTCGTATCGCCATGCTGGGGACGCGCGGCGTCCCGGCGCGCTACGGCGGCTTCGAGACCGCCGTTGAGGAGGTTGGCGCACGCCTGGCAGAGCGAGGGCACCAGGTCCTCGTCTACTGTCGCAACCCCGAGCCCTCCACACCTCTGCCTCCGCTCTACCTGGGGATGCGCCTGGTTGAGCTCCCGGCCGTCAGAAGCCGCAGCCTGGAGACGCTGAGCCATACGGCCCTGTCAGCTGTCCACCTGCTACGACGCACCCGTCCGGACGCGGCCTTCGTCTTCAACTCCGCCAACGCCCCCTTCCTGCCGGCGCTACGAGCCGCCCGTGTCCCCGTGGCCACCCATGTCGACGGCCTGGAGTGGCAGCGAGGTAAGTGGGGCACCGCAGGCAGGCGCTACTACCGGGCTGCCGAGGCTGCTGCTGTCCGCTTCTCGGACGCCCTCATCGCTGATGCCCAGGGCATCGCCGACTACTACGCCCAGGAGTTCGCGGCACCCACCGACCTCATCTCCTACGGCGCTCCCGTGGTCAGGACGGACACCTCCCGCCTGGCGGAGCTCGGCCTGTCCCCCGGCTCCTTCCACCTGGTTGTCGCCCGCTTCGAGGTAGAGAACCATGTCGACCTCATTGTGGAGGGCTACGTGCGCTCTGCCGCCAGGCTGCCGCTCGTAGTCGTAGGCTCCGCCCCCTACGCCGATGCCTATACCGCCCGGATCAGGTCCCTGGCGGACTCACGGGTCCGCCTGCTGGGTAGCGTCTGGGACCAGGAACTGCTCGACGCCCTCTACTGCGGCGCACTGCTCTACCTCCACGGGCACTCCGTGGGCGGCACCAATCCCTCGCTGCTACGGGCTATCGGCGCCGCAGCGGCCGTAGACGCCTTCGACGTCGGCTTCAACCGGGAGGTCCTGGGAGACACCGGCCGTTACTGGCGCAGTCCCGAGGACGTCAGTGCTCTGGTTGCCTCCGCCGAGTCCGATCCCGGCGCCCAGGCTGATCGCGGTCAGGCCGCCCAGCGCCGCGCCCGCCTCTACGACTGGGACCATGTCGCCACCCTCTACGAGTCCCTGGCCCGCCGCCTGGCGGTGGGCGGCCCCGTGGCCAGGCGCCCCTCGGGTCGACGCACCGGAAGGACAAGCCTGTGAGCACGATCCTGGTCGCCCACCCCTCTCCGGACCTGTACGGCTCTGACCTCCAGCTTGTCGAGACAGTCCGTGGCCTCCTCGGTGCCGGGCACACGGTCAAGGTGGCTCTTCCCACCGACGGCCCTCTGCGCCCTGTCCTGCGCGCAGCCGGGGCACAGGTCGCCGTCACGCCCTTCACGGTGCTTCGCAAGGCCCTGCTCACGGCAGGGGGACTGACCTCGCTGGGACTTCACGCCGCGGGCGAGACCAGCCGCCTTCGCCGACTGGCACGCGCCAGCGGAGCCGACCTGGTCCTGACCAACACGGTGACGCTCCCGTGGTGGCCGCTGGCCGGACGTGCCGCAGGCCTACCGGTCCTGGCCCACGTCCACGAGGCGGAGAGCACCCAGCACCGGCTCATCCGCTCCGGTCTCAACGCCCCGCTCCTCGCGGCCTCCAGGATCGTGGTCAACTCCTCAGCGGCCCAGGAGACGCTCCTGTCGGTCCTGCCCCGGCTGGCCTCCCGGACCACCGTGGTGCACAACGGCGTGGCGGGCCCGCCCTCGCCCCCGGCACCGCTGCGTCGTCGCGGAGCCGACTCACCACTCCACGTTGTCATGGTGGGGCGGCTGTCTCCCCGCAAGGGCGTGGACGTGGTCCTGGAGGCGGTGGCCCTGCTGCGTCGCGGCAGCATGGACGCCTCCCTGACCGTGTGCGGTTCCGTCTTTCCCGGGTACGAGTGGTACGAGGAGGAACTGCGTCGGCGGGCTGCGCAGCAGGACCTGGCCGGGCACGTCCGCTTTCTCGGCTACGTCCACCCCACGTGGCCAGTGCTGGAGACGGCCGACGTAGTGGCCGTCCCCTCCCGGGCGGAGCCCTTTGGCAACACGGCGGTGGAGGCCATGCACGCGGGACGGCCGCTGGTGGCCTCCCGGGTACAGGGCCTGGCAGAGGTCGTCACTGACGGCGAGACCGGCCTCCTGGTCCCGCCCGAGGAACCGGCTGCGCTGGCTCAGGCCCTGGGCGACCTAGCGGCCCACCCCGGCAAGGCCGCCCGGCTGGCACAGCAAGCTGTCCAGGACGCCGCAGCACGCTTCTCTGTCGAGGGCTACCGCGCCACCATGGTCGACATCGTCGCCGAGACCCTGGCCGACAGGGATGCTCCCGCGTAGTTTGTCAGGCGACCGCAGAGCAACCAGAAAAGAAGGGCGTGTGGGTGAGTCTAGGGGTTGTGGTGGTGGTGTGGTGGGGGTTACGGTTTGGTTTATGCGGATGAGTGAGCAGGAGTGGCACCAGGCGTGGCTGCACGCCACGCCTGAGTGGGTGGACGCGAACATGGACGACCTGGTGGAGGAGGGGTACGCGCCGATGGGTGTGGGTGCCCCCGTCACCGCCGAGCACGTGGGCTACTTCCAGGGTGTGCTGCCCGCCTCGGTGCTTCACCTGTGGGAGAGGTTCGGGTTCGACGGGTTCGGGCAGGGCCGGTGGTGGTTCACTGATCCGTTCCTGTGGGCGCCGGTGGTCGATGCCTGGCTGGAGGGCACCCCTGTGCCGTTCCCCAGCCAGCGGTGGTGGTGCCTGGCCCGCAACGCGACGGGGGACATGAGGCTGTGGGGGAGGTCTCCGGACCCGCCCTGGAGGTCACCCCCGCCCTGGGGCTGGTCTACCCCTACGCGGGCCACGCCCGGGACATGGCCGACCCGGTGATGCGTGAGCGCCTGGGCGCCACCACCCTGGCCTCCCCGAGGAGGAGGACCTGGACGACGACGACACGGGTGTGCTGGTGGCCGACTGGGCCATAGACAACCTGGGGGTGCTGGGGGCGGGCAGGTCTACGGGCTGACCCCGGCCTACTGCCTCACCGGGAGGGTGAGCACCAGCCAGGTGGGTGTCGAGGACGCGGTAGCCCACCTGGTCTTCCTGGCCCAGGCCCAGGACCACGTCCTGGAGCAGGACTTCTCCGCCGCCGCCGCACAGGCAGCCGCCACCATCGCCGCAGGCGGCCCGGGCACCGGCGGCAGCGGCAGCGACGGGACAGGTGGCGGCCCGGGCGGGGATGGTGGCCCCGGTGACGGCGGCGGTCCCGCCCCGGGTGGGGTGGGGTCGTGACGCCCAGGCGCTGGCGGGCCGGCCCCGCTGGCTCAGGCGCGGGCGCCCCACCGCCCCCGCCGCTGGTCCCGCCGCCCCTGGCGGTGTGCCCGGTGGTGGGCCGGTCCCCGGCCACAGCGGTGGTGGTCAGGCCCCCGGCCACGGGGGCGCGGCTTCCGCTTCCGCCCTGGTGGCCTCTGACATGTTCACTCCCGGCAGGGCGGGTGGCCAGGGGGTGCTGGTGTGGGAGGGGGCTGCTGCGGCGCCTGACAGTCCGCTGGCCTGGCACTCGCGGGTGCCTGTGGAGGTGTTCTTCCACACCGGCCACCACGACTCCACCCGGGTCCTGGCACCCGAGTTCACCCGCCAGCTCGACCGCCAGTTCTCGGCCCTGTCCCTGCTGTCGGCGGAGCGCCTGCTGGAGGGCATCCGCGCCTACCGCGACCAGGGCCGCCAGCCCACCTCCAAGGCAACCAGGAAAAGACGCAAGAAGTTCATGAAGGAGGTCGTGGGCGACCTGCAGCGTGTGCACCGGCTCTCCCGGGAGGACGCGCGGGCCGCGACGCGGGAGGTGGACCGGGCGCTGGTGGTCCTCCACGAGCCCGACCAGCTCCTGGCCGGGCCAGGCGGCCCCGCCACCACCGGGCCGCAGCCCGGCTACCCCTCCCTGGGCCACGGGCAGGTCAACTCCTCCATCGGGGGCCAGAACAAGCCCATGGTGGCGGTCCTGGAGCAGGCCGCCCTGGCCGTCCCACCCGACCAGAGGCCGCGGGTGCGCCTGCTGGTGCGCGCCGTCCTCACCGGCTCCCCCGACCTGGCCCAGGACCTGCGTGCCGGCCAGGCGCACCTGGAGCCGCGCACCCAGGCCCAGGTGAGCGCCACCAGCCCCCGGGGGCCGCCGTGGACCCCCACCCACGTCGCCTCCACCATCGCCACCGGCCACACCCCTGGCACCCACCACCAGCGCAGGACCAGGGACCCGGCCAGGCACCGCCATCCCAGCCACCGCAGCCCGCCCCGGGCCAGCCGGGCCACAAGATCAGCCCCGAGGAGGTTCTGGCTGACATCGAGGCCCGCGTCCAGCAGATGAGCCAGGACACCCGCGCCCAGCAGCCCTCCCAGCCCGGGCCGCACGGGAGGCACCCGCCGGGACCGGCCCCTCCCGCACCACCCGCCTGCGCGAGGCCTCCTTCCCCCACCCGCCCACCACCGCCGTACGAACACCACCAGCACAGCAGCCACCCCAGGCAGGACCCGCCACGGGCCAGCCGTCCCGGCCGCTGACCCGCGAGGAGGTCCTGGCCAGGATCACCGCAGCCGCCCAGCAGCCCACCCAGCCCCCACCCCACGCCAGACCCCCACCAGAAAACACCGACGCAACCGAGGCCTAGGCCGCTAAAACCCACCCGCACACACCCGCGCACCTAGATCGCCGTCTGGGAGTCCGCTCTCCGTGCGGGCCTCAGCGGGTCCACCGCACCTCCCAGGCTCAGGTCCACCTGTCCTTCCAGGGGCTGTCCGGGGCGCTCGAAGGGGACCAGGCCGTCGCACAGGAGCACCGCCATCTCGACAAAACTGGAGTGCGCGGCCCCGACAAGGTGCTGTGCGCTGGCGAGCAGGTAGAGGTCCGCCACCGCGGAGCGCACACCCTGGGTCGTGTTGTAGCCGCCCTTTCCCTCCAGGGCCAGGCACCCGTCGAACTCCTCCATGAGCCTGTCCTGCCCCTCCCTGGTGTCACAGGACAGGAAGAAGGCCGCCTCCGGGTGCTCGGAGCGGATCTGGTGCATCCGCTGCACGAACCACTCCAAGGGCGAGGAGCACAGGGTACGGGTGTGAGACACGCGGTGAGTACGTACCTGGACCCCGACGTAGGGACGTCCCCGAAGGTGGGTGTCGTAAAAGGAACGCACCACCTCAGCCACAGGATCGACCGGCGTGAGCTCGCGCAGGTAGTACCCCCAGGGCCGTGGGACGGAAGCACCGCCCCATCCGGCCGCGCGGGCCGCGTCATCTGCCTGACCCTGCCAGCCGGGATCCTCCCACGTCACCGGCAGGCCGTGGGACCGGATCTGCCACAGGTGCTCGCGTCGTAGTTCGGGTCCCAGAAGGACGTCTGAAGGCGGCCGGAACGGGGCGCGGACAGCCAGCACCGCTGAGACCAGGCGAGGAACCCTCCGCCCTGCCCTGAACACCCACAGGTCCTCCATACGTGGTCCGAAGGACTTCCCGGTGCTCCACACGTAGTACAGGTCGCGCTCTTCTGCCTCAGCCAGGGCCTGGGCCGACAACAGGGCACGGACACGGTTGCCCAGCCCGTCAAGGCGGCCGGTGCGGACCAGAAGCGCCTGGCGACCAGTCAAAAGCGGCATAGTACCTCCTGGCTCCCTGCCTGCCGGGGCGAGAGCAGCCCCTGTGCCGAGTACGCCCGGTGCACTCGGTGCACCCAGCGGGAGCGGCCCCGCCCGGGCGCGCAGTCCAGGTTCTCCCGCATGAAGTCACTCACCCGATGTCACCCACCGGCTACAGCCGTCTCATTTCAAGGTACCACTTGGGCAGGGCCAGAAGGACGTAGGCGCCATACCCCACAAGCATCAGGCCGTAGACCCAGACAAAGACCACGGGTGTGAACCGGGTCGCCAGGACCAGGCACAAGAGCCCGTAGTCAGTAGGTACTGACAGCACAGACTTGAGCATGCCAGCTCGTCCCTCATCGCGGGCCAGAGGCGTCCCCCCGTGGTAGCGCAGCTGGTAGGTGAGGATGTAGCTGAAGAAGTGGACGTTTTGGACCGCCCCGAAAGCTAGGGGCACGAGCAGCAGCGTGTCGGGCAGCCCGGAGAACCGGTAGAGGCCTACCGCAACCGCTCCGTGGATAGTCGCAAGCTTGACCGCGTCAGCGACGTGGTCAAGCCACTCACCCGCCTTGGAGCCCCCGTGGCGCAGGCGGGCCAGCTGGCCGTCTGCGGAGTCCAGGGCGTAGCCGAGCATGAGCAGCAGGGAGGTGGCCACTGCCGCCACCACTGTGGGCCGCCACAGGGCGATCAGCAGTATCCCTGCGGCCGTACACAGGCCGGACAGACAGGTAACCTGGTCCGGCGTCATTCCCAGACGGTGGGCGATAGCCGCCAGGACTCGCCCGACTGGGCGGTTGACAAGCCGGGAGTACAGGGGTGCCCCCGCTCTGGACTTCTGCGCAGCAGACAGAGCGCGAATATTGTCAGCGACGCTCGTCGTGGTCATGGTGGCTCTCCTCGGATGGTGACACTACAGGCTGGTCCCCGACAGGGTCAGGAACAGCACCGGGCTCCTTGGGATCATGCTCACCCACATCATCACCCGCAGCCCTGGAGGCGCCTACGACGTGGGGGCCGTCCAAGGCACCGTCGGAGCCGGACCAGCCTGCCCGTCGACGGCGAAGGTCGCGACGCACCCACCAGGCGTAGGGAAGGATCTGGCACAGGACCACCGAGACGAGGGAGCCGACGATAGGACCTGCCGCACCCATCGGTGTGATGAGCAGCCAGGACAGGGCAAGGTTGACAGGGACAAGCACCAGGACCGGCCCTACCTGGAACTGGAGGCCCCGAGGGTCAGTCATGTACATGCCCAGGGGCTGCTTGGCCGCCTCGACGGCGACATAGAGGACATAGGCACCCACAAGCACCACCGGCAGCGCGATCTCGCCGTCCGACAGGACCCGGGCGGCCCAGGGGGTAGCGCCGGCCAGCAGCAGGGCGGCCAGCAGGCCCGCCCCTGCGAAGGCGGCCGCGGGCCTGAAGGGGCTCTCGGTGCGCCGGTCCGCTCGTGCCCTGGCGAACAGCGGCCACATAGCCACACCAGTGACCATGACCGTCTGGGTCAAGAGGTTGAACAAGGTCGCAGCCAGGTTGTACTGGGCCAGGGCGTCAGGAGCCCCCAGGTGGGACAGGAGGAGGCGGTCGGTCTGGAAGGCGAGCGGGATCACCAGGGACTGCACCAGCTGAGGCCCCGCCGTACCGCGGATGCTGACACCCCTGACGCTGCGCACACGGGGCACGTCACGCACCGCCTCGCGCAGCAGCGGACTGGTAGCACGCCAGGCCACGACGACGCAGATGACCGAGACCAGGACGTTGGCGAGGTAGGAGTAGACCGACACCGCGTTGCCTGCTCCGGTACGAGTCACCACCGCCGCCAGCAGCATACAGGTCATGGCAGGCGAGACCACGCCCTGGCTGATGACCTGGGTCGCCGAGCGGCCCAGGCCGATGACGACACGCTGCCCCACGGACAGCGGAAGGGCCGCCGCGTAGACCAGGAGGCAGAGGGTCGCCGTCCTACCGCCTCCCTCCATGAGCCGCGCCCCCAGGAGGGAAGGCCACAGCCCCAGGAGACCGACAACCACGCCCGCTGTGGCAATCACCAGGGCCGAGCACAGCAGGACCCGGATCGCGGTGGTGATGGTACGTCGTACCAGCGAGTCCCGGGCAGGGTCCGCCGAGCCCGCCACGGCGTTGAGGATCACCGCCCCGATCCCCAGGTCAGTGAAGGGCATGAGGTTGGGGAACGTAGCCAGCAGACCGTACTGGGCATAGGCATCGGTACCAAAGTGCCCGATGATGAGACGGGTGTTGACCAGACCGAACAGTCCCGAGACACCCATCACTACCACCTTGGCCACAGCAGTGCGGCCGACGGAGGACCAGGTGCCGCGCCCCGCAGGACGCCCGCCCCGCGAAGGCACACCCCGGTCAGCAGCCGCCTCCCGCCCGCCCGGCCCCGCAGCTGCGACGGCGCCAGGGAACCTCATCCTCATGCTCCTCAGCTCATCCTCCTCGGCTCGTAGTCACTGGCGCAGCACGCTCCGTCCCGGGCGGCCGACCACCGGGTAGATGATTGCCCAGCCGAGGCTCTGACGCGAGCCGAGATCTCCACGCGGACCTTCCGCCCACAGGCCGACAAGATCCGGGACAAAGATCAGCCTAAGGGCATTTTCTTTATCAACCCGTGATTTTCTCAACGTGATGCCGCGGCGCTTGGAGGGCGCACGCAAAACGGCTCAGTCTCAGCGTTCCGAAGGATCCTGAACACTTCCTGAGCACTCCCTCCCCGCATGGTGCAAACGGGGCTGCCGTTGCGGAGCCGAGACTTCGTGTAGCATTTTAATATCCGACAATCTTGAGAACGCCGCTGCGATCTTTGCCACTTGCCACATAATCCGCCACAGATATCAGTAGCATTCATGAAATCACGGGGACGACAGGCTCCCCAGCCGACCCGCCTCTGCCCCTACACAGACCCTCACGGAGCCCGCCTTGACCACCTCCTCCTTGACGCTGCCGCTGCCGGAGCAGCGCCAGCCACCCTCGTCGGGGCATGACACCGCCGCCATTCCTGCGCCGCGCAGCCCCTGGGCCCGCGTACGCGCGGACCTGATGACCTGGCTAGTCCTCAACGACCTGTTTGCCGTCGCCCTGCCCGCCTGGGTCGTCGCGGGTGTCCGACGCCCCGAGGCAGCACTAGCCGTCGCCCTGACCGGGCTGCTCATGATCGTCACCGCCTGGCTCCTAGGCGCCCTGGGGATGGACACGATCGAGCAGGGCAGCCCGTCAACGGGCCACCTCTTCACAGCAGGGCTGGCAACTGTCCCTGCAGCCGCCCTCCTGGCAGGCATGCCGGTCGCGGAACTGCTGGCGGGCACCTCCTCGACCGCGACTCCCACCGAGACAGCCGTGTTCATGGGACTCGCGGTCCAGGTTATCCTGGCCATGGCCGGGCGTCAGGTCGAGTCCGCGTGGTTGCGCCGACGCCGCCTGGAGGGCTACGGCCTGCGCCGTACCCTCGTCATCATGGGCCCCGGGGCACAGCCGATGCTCACCCACCTGCGCAGGCACCCGATGGACGGGTTCCTCATCGTGGGCTACCTGTCCTCCGGCCAGGAGGCCTCGGCACACTCAGCGACACCGGTCCGCAGCGCCCAGCACATCGCCTCGGTGGTCCGGGCCGAGCAGATCGACGTGGTCATGACGGTCGGATCGGTCCTGCCTGAGGACCTGGTCACGGTCATGCGCGGCCTGGAGTCCACCCAGACCCGCCTCATCGTGGCCCCCGGCCTGCAGGACGTCGTCCCGGGGCGCATGAGCAGCCTGTCCATCACCAACGGCTGGACCGGAGTCATCGCCGTGAGGACGCGTCGTACACGCGCGCTGGGCAAGTCGCTGTTCGACCGGCTGGTGGGCTCCCTGCTGCTTCTGGCAGCCTCGCCCCTGCTGCTGGTGACCGCCCTCGCCGTACGCCTGGACTCCGCCGGCCCGGCGTTCTACGCCCAGGAGCGCGTGGGCCGGGAGGGCGTCCCCTTCACCATGTGGAAGTTCCGCTCCATGTACTCCGACGCCGACCAGCGTCGCGACTTCGTGGTCAGCACGGGCGGTGACGCAGGCAACGAGGTCATGTTCAAGGACAGGCAGGACCCGCGTATCACCCGTGTGGGACGGACTATTCGGCGCCTGTCTATCGACGAGCTGCCCCAGCTGCTCAACGTGGTGCGCGGTGAGATGAGCCTGGTGGGACCCCGTCCCGCACTCCCCCACGAGGTCGAGCAGTACGATGCTGAGGCGCGCCGACGGCTCCTGGTCAAGCCTGGCATGACCGGGCTGTGGCAGGTCTCCGGGCGCTCTGACCTGTCCTGGGCCTCCACCGTGGCACTGGACAGGCACTACGTCGACAACCGTGGCGGGGCGCTGGACGCGAGGATCCTCGCTGGCACGCTGCGCGCCGTCATCGGCGGGAAGGGAGCCTACTGATGCGCGTGGGATACGTCCCCGGCGGGTTCGACATGCTGCACGTGGGGCACCTCAACATCCTGAAGGAGGCTGCCCAGCGCTGCGACCGCCTCATCGCGGGCGTGGCCACCGACGAGTCGCTGGAACGGATGAAGGGACGGCCTCCCATCGTGCCCCTGACGGAACGGATGGCCATGGTCGCCGCGATGCGCATGGTCGACGCCGTGGTCGCCGACTACGACCAGGACAAGCGCCTAGCCTGGCACCGCACCCCCTTCACCATCCTGTTCAAGGGGACGGACTGGCAGGGCACGGACAAGGGCCTACGCCTTGAGGAGGAGATGGCGGAGGTCGGCGCCCGCGTCGTCTACCTGCCCTACACCCCCACCACCTCCTCAACGATGCTGCGGCGCACTCTGCTCCAGGAGGTCGCCTCCCACAGCCACCAAGGGGTTCAGTGAGCTCAGCAGACCCGGTTCCCGACCCCGTTCCCCCTGCCCCCGAGAGCCCCGGCCCCGCCACCAGCGACCTCACGGCCCGCAGCAGCCGCAGGGCAGCGGGCAGTCCCCGAGCCCGGCTCGGACGGCTGGGGCCGCACCTGCCCACCCCCGCCGCCTACCCGGACCGCGTCGTCTCCGTGGCCTCCCTGGCACAACCCGACGGCTGGCCCACTGGCTCCTGGCGCGCCAGCGGCTGTCCGCCCTGACAGCGCTGCTGTGCGTCACCGTCCTGGTCGCGGCTGCCTGGCTGCACGAGGGCCTAGCCCAGGCAGACCTGCGCCTGCACGACGGAGGAGTCTGGGTGACCTCCGCCTCCGATCACCTGGTAGCCCGCCTCAACTACCCGTCACGGGAGGTGGACGGGGCGATCCGCACCACCTCAGCCTCCTTCGATGTCACCCAGGACGCCGCAGACGTCCTGGTACCCAATACCGCCGACAGCTCAGTCGCCGCCGTGGACGTGGCCCAGGTCACTCTCTCTGAGCACACCCAGCTCTCCCAGTCGGACGCCGTCCTCCAGGGAGGCGACCGGGTGGTCGCCGTCAACAGTGCCGAGGGCACCATCCGGGCCACCACGGTTGACGCGGTCGGGTCCCTGGCGGCAGTGTCCCCGCTCATCAGCAGCATGCCTGCCGTCACCGCAGTCGCGGGCCAGGACGGGTCGATCCACGCGGTCTCGGCCACGACCGGTTCCTTGGTCTCCCTGCCGGCCACCGCCGACGGCTGGGAGACGGCTGCCGCCACCTCCCTCTCCCTCACCCCCGGGACCGACCTGGCGGTCACGGCGGTCGGGGACCAGCCCGTGGTCCTGGAAAGGGGCACCGGCGTCCTCCACCTGCCCGAGGGAGGCACCACGGACCTGGGCCAGCCCGGACTGACCCTGCAGCAGGCCGGGCCGTCGGCGGACTCGGTCCTGGTCGCCTCCCGGACCGCCCTGATCTCCGTGCCCCTAGACGGGGGCGAGGTGACCGAGATACCTGCCAGCTCCAGTTCCTCCGACCAGGACAGCGAGGACGCCCCGGCCGGCACGCCGCCAGAGGGCGTCGCCGCCCAGCCGGTACGCCTGGGACGCTGCGTCTACGCCGCCTGGTCCGGGTCAGGCCAGTTCGTCCGGGAGTGCTCAGGGATCACCGGCGGAAACGAGACCCTCCACGATGAGTCCCTGGCCACGTCCTCCGCCCCGGTGTTCCGGGTCAACCGCGACGCCATCGTGCTCAACGACCTGGAGACCGGCACCGTGTGGCTTCCGGACGAGGAGCTGGTCCTGCTTGACGACTGGACCGACGTCACGGCCCAGACCGACGACTCCTCCGACGTCCAGGACGACTCCGCCGACACCTCCGAGGCCCAGTCCCCCCCGGAACGCACCGAGGAGAACCACGCGCCCGAGGCCAGTGACGACACCTTCGGGGCCAGACCCGGGCGCTCCACGCTGCTACCTGTCCTCGCCAACGACTCCGACCCTGACGGAGACGTCCTCACCGCTACGCCGCTGGACGCCGGGGGGACCGTCACAGCCGCACCCGCCCAGGGCGGGCTCGCCCTGACCATCGAGGTGCCCTCCGATGCCACCGGCACCTACTCCGTCCCCTACACGGCTGACGACGGGCGGGGAATGAGCGACTCCGCCGTGGCTACGGTGGAGGTCCACGGGCCAGAGGTCAACGAGGCACCCGAGCAGACCACCGTCCCTAGCCTGACCGTCACGGAAGGAGCCGCTGGCTCCCTGGGCGTCCTGGGCAGCTGGATCGACCCCGACGGGGACGACCTCTACCTTGTCTCCGCCCACGGCGAGGGCCTGGACGTCAGGGCCTCCAGCGAGGGCACCGTCACCGTGAGGGAGATGGGCGTCGGCGCGGGGACCAGGGAGATGACCGTCGTGGTCTCCGACGGCCAGGAGACCAGCACCGGGACCGTGTCCGTGGACGTCAGGACCACAGAGACGACCCCTCCTGTGACTAGTGCCGACCACGTGCGTGTCGTAGCCGGCTCGCGGGTCGTGGTCTCCCCGCTGGACAATGACACCTCCCCCTCCGGCACGCCGCTGCACCTGGCCGACGTCCAGGACGCGCCGACCGGTACCGAGGTCTCGGTGGACCAGCAGGCAGGCGTGTTTACCTTCGCCACCGACTCCTCCCAGACCTCCGACCAGGACCAGACCCTCTACCTGACCTACGACGTCATGGACGGGGCAGGCACCTCCCAGGGAATCGTACGCATCGACGTCGTAGCCCGGGCCGAGGCGACCGTGCCCCGCAGGTGGAGGACGACACCGCGCTCCTGGCTGACTCAGGCACGACAACCCTCGACCCGCTGTCCAACGACTTTGACCCTCCGGAGGCATCCTGGTGCTGCAGTCCGTGAGCGCCCTGCCGACTCCGGAGTCACGGTCACAGTCGTGGAGCACTCCCTGCTGCAGTTCTCCGCTGCGGGTCCGGTTCCTCCCAGTACGTCTGTGGAGTACACCGTCACCAACGGGACGGCCACCACTACCGGGACCGTCTCAGTCATTCCCGTCGCCTCAACCGACCCACAGCCTCCTGTGGTCGGGGATGACACCGCGGTCGTGCGCGCCGGAGACGTGGTCAGCATCCCTGTCTTGGACAACGACTCCTCGCCCTCAGGTCTGGCCCTGTCCGTCTCCTCCGAGCTCGGCCTGGCAGGGCAGGACCTGGGAACAGCCTGGGTCAGTCAGGACACGGTGCGCTTCCGTGCTGACGAGCAGGCGGGGCGGACCACTCTGTCCTACACGACAACCGACGCCCACGGCCAGGCGACCCCGGGCGCCGTCACCATTGAGGTCCGCCCCCGTGACGACGACACGAACTCAGCTCCCTCGCCACGAGGACTGGAGGCCCGTACGGTCTCCACGTCCCCGGCAGCCGTCACCGTTCCCCTGGACGGCATCGACCCCGACGGTGACTCCGTGAGCCTGGTCGGCCTGGACCAGGCGCCGTCCCTGGGAACGGTGGACGTGTCCTCCACGTGGCTGACCTACACCCCCCTGGAGGACGCGACCGGGACGGACACCTTCACCTACGTCGTCGAGGACCGCCTCGGCGCCCAGGCCACAGCCACGGTCCGCGTCGGGGTCGCTGCTGCCACCGAGACCAACACCGCCCCTGTCGCTACTGACGACCTGGTTATCGCCCAGCCCGGGAGGACTGTGGCCGTCGACGTCCTGTCCAACGACCTGGACGCTGACGGTGACGTCCTCTCCCTGGAGGGAACCCCCACCCCTCCGACCCTGCTCTCGGGGTGTCCACCCGTGGCGGTCGGCTCGTCGCCGACCTGCCTCAGGAGGAGGCGATCTACTCTGTCACCTACACGGTGTCCGACGCTCGGGGTGGCCTGGACACGGGCACCGTCACGGTCCAGGTCTCCCCGCAGGCGCCTCTGGCCAGCCCGGTGGGGGTTGACGACTACGTCACCGTCGACCAGGTGGACGCCCAGGGAGTGGTCACCGTCCCGGTGCTCGACAACGACCTCGACGCCGACGGCTCTCCCTGGGACCTGACCCTGAGCACTGACGAGCCTGACGTCCAGGTCAGCGAGGACTCAATCACCCTGACCGTAGGCGAGGAGCCTCGACTGGTGCTCTACACCGTCACCGACGCCGACGGGCTCACCGGCAACGCGGTCGTCGTGGTGCCGTCACGCTCCGCCCTGCGCCCCCGCCTGGACGCCGCCTCGGTGCCAGTCCACGTCCCGGCCGGCACACCTACCGACATACCCCTGTCCTCCCACGTCCTGACACGCGCAGGCACCTCCGCAGTGGTTACTGACCCCTCCACGGTCCACACCGGCGCCGGGACCCAGGAGGCGACCCTGGTAGACAACGGCGGCGTGCTGCGACTCACCCCGGACGACGGCTTCACCGGTCGAACCTCGGTCACCCTGACCGTCGCCGACGGAACCAGCCCCGAGGCACTGAGCGCGACCCTCACCCTGCCGGTCACCGTGGACGCCACGAGCAACACCCCTCCCGTGCTCACCCCGACGGAGGTCACCGCGGCCCCCGGCGAGGAGCCGGTGGCCGTGGACCTCACGAGCATGACGACGGACCCCGACGAGACGGACACACTTAGCTTCTCCGTGGGCAGCGCGCCCCCGGGCTTCGAGGTGTCGCTGAGCGGCTCCGTCCTGTCAGTCAGCGCTGTGGCCGGGACAGCCGAGGGTACGGCAGGCAGCGTGGAGGTCACCGTCTCCGACGGCGTCAACGACCCCGTGACCAGCACGCTGCCCCTGCGTGTCGGGGGCTCGACACGCCCTCTGATGACGACCGTGCCCGCCTCCCTCGACTCCGACGGCTCTCCCGTGAGCGTGGACGTCGCCACCTTGGTGACGAACCCGTTCCCGGACGAGCCCGTCACGCTCAGCGGCACCCCCCAGGTGGACTCGGGCAGGGCAGCGTCTCCGTCTCCGGGACCACTGTGACCATCTCCCCGGCCACAGGCTTCCACGGCCGCCTGAGCGTCTCCTACCGTGTCACTGACGCCACTGGCTCCCGGACCGTGAGGTAAGCGGGACCGTCCTCGTCACGGTAGCCGCCGCACCCGAGGCACCGACCGCGGTACGTGCCGAGGCCACCGGTGCCACCGCCATGACGGTGCACTGGTCCCGGGCGCGGACAACGGCTCCCCGGTCACCGGCTACACGCTCACCGAGGTGGGTGGGGCCGGGCAGTGGAGCTGCTCGGGTCCCCTGCCAGGCCACCGGGCTGACACCGGGCAGGAGCTACTCCTTCCAGGTGGTGGCCACCAGCGCCGTCGGTGACTCCGCGCCCTCCTCGCCCTCGCCCCGGAGGTCTTCAGCGTCGCTGCTGACGTCCCGGCCGCCCCGTGCTGTCGGCGGGCAGGGGGAGCTGACGGTGTCCTGGAGCGCCGTGGCGCCGATCGAGGGGCCACCATGAGCTACGAGGTGCGCCTGAGCGACGGTACTACCCACACCACACAGGCAACGTCCCTAACCCTGCGGGCGCCGTCAGTCTCGGCGGGCACCGCCTACACGGCGACGGTGCGCGCCGTCCCCTCCACGGGCGAGCCCTCGGCCTACTCCAGCCCCTCTGCTTCAGCCACGCCCTACGGCGCCCCGGGCGCCCCAGGGACGCCCCAGGTCAGGGCCAGCGGCAGCTCACTGACAGTCTCATGGAGCCCCGCAGCCGCCAACGGCAGTCCCGTGCGCTACACCGTCCGGTACTCCGGTCCTGACGGCAGCGGCAGCAAGGACGTCGGCTCCTCGACCTCCTACACCGTGAACGCCACCTCGGGCACCTGGTCCTTCACCGTCGTGGCCAGCAACGACGCGGGATCCACCGCCTCCTCGTCCACCGAGTACACCCACAGGACCGAGCCCCTGGCTCCCTCCGCCCCCTCCGCGCAGGCCACCGGCTCCAACGGCCGGATTCAGGTCAGCGCCTCGGCACGCGCCGGCAACGGCTGGGGGGCCTCCGACCTGACCGTCCAGTACTCGGTCGACCAGGTCACCTGGACCTCCAGCACCACCATCTCAGGCCTGACAGACGGACGCGGCTACACCGTCTACGCCAGGGTCGTCAGCAGCGACCAGCGGACCTCCTCAGTGGTCTCCGGGGCCTCTGTAACCCCGTACGGCCCGCCCGGTAGGCCCGCCATCAGCTGCTCCCCGGGCCGCAGCGACCAGGTGGAGTGCACCTGGAGCGCAGGTGCCTCCGGCGGCCTGCCCAACACCTACCAGCGCAGGTGGCGGGCCGACGATGACGACGACTGGGAGGGTCCGGTCTCCCTGGGATCGGGCGAGCGCTTCAGCTTCGCCGCTGACGACGACGACGCGCAGGCCTGCGTACGCGCCCGCAACAGCGCGGGCCAGTACTCGGACTGGGCCTGCGACGAGGTAGACATGTAGGACGCGTGCTGTGCCGTGACCTAGCAGCAGGCAGCCCCACGGCCCGGGCCTGCCTGCTGCCGCCCCGCCCGTCCCTGCCCGAGGAAAGCCTGCAGGAAGTCATGAGGAGGACTGTCTATGCCCCTGAGTCAGGAGAACGCGACCTGGTTCGCCGAGGCCTTCTCCACGATCGTCAGCAACGTCGGGCAGGCCCTCCTCGGCAAGGAGGAGGTCATACGCCTGGCGCTGACGGCCATGCTCGCTGAGGGGCACCTCCTGCTGGAGGACGCCCCCGGAACCGGTAAGACAGCACTGGCACGCGCCCTGGCGGCCTCCGTGCAGGGCACGAGCTCGCGTATCCAGTTCACCCCGGACCTGCTGCCCAGCGACATCACCGGCGTGACGGTCTTTGACCAGGCCAACAGCTCCTGGCAGTTCCACCCCGGCCCTGTCTTCTCCTCGATCGTCCTGGCCGACGAGATCAACCGGGCCAGTCCCAAGACCCAGTCCGCGCTGCTGGAGGTCATGGAGGAGTCCACGGTGACCGTGGACGGCACCCGCCATGAGGTCGGACGGCCCTTTATGGTGATCGCCACCCAGAACCCCGTGGAGCAGGCAGGCACCTACCGGCTGCCCGAGGCCCAGTTGGACCGCTTCCTGCTCAAGACCTCCGTCGGCTACCCGGCCCGGGAGGCACTGACCCAGATTCTGGCAGGCTCAGCCAGACCTGACCGCTCCCGGGACCTGGCACCGGTCGTGGCCTCCTCCGTCGTGGCCTCCATGGCGGACCTAGCGGCAGCCAACCACGTGGAGGGGTCAGTCCTGGACTACATCAGCGCCCTGGTCGAGGCCACGCGCCAGGCTGAGGAGACCCGTATGGGCGTGTCCACCCGAGGCGCCATCAGCATGACGCGTGCAGCACGGGTGTGGGCGGCAGCCCAGGGCCGCACCTTCGTCCTGCCCGACGACGTCAAGGACCTGGCCCACGTCGTGTGGGACCACCGCCTGGTCATGGACCCCGACGCGGAGTTCACTGGCGCCACCGCTGCGGGAGTCCTCACCTCGGTGCTGTCGTCAGTGCCCGCACCCACGCGACGCTCGTGACAGCGGCCCCCTCTCCCGGACCCGGCAGCCCTGCTGGCACCACACCCTCCTCCGTCCCGACCAGTAGGCCCCAGGACCCCAGACCGCGCCTGCCTGTCACGTCTGTCCTGAGGACACCGGCCCGTCACCTCTCCAGACTCCTGGGTGTCCTCAGCCCAGTCGGCTGGGCGTGCCTGGCAGTGCTGGCCTGCTGCCTTCTTCTAGGAGCCCACCCGGGCTGGCAGGAGGCCTGGGGGGCCGCAGCCGTCCTGGGCGCAGTCGTCCTGAGCGCCGGGCTGTGGCTGCTCCCCCGCGGGAGCCACAGCGTCACACACTCCTTGCTGGACCCCTATGTCACGGTCGGCGACTATGCCCTCGTGCGCGTGACCGTGACCAGCACACGCTCCCGCCCTCTCCTGCCCACCCGTATGGAGATGCCCGTGGGCGCGGGCAGAGCCGTGTTCGTGGTCCCCGTCCTGCCTCCGGGAGGCAGCCACGACAGGGGATTCGTCCTTCCGACCCGGAGTCGTGGAGTCGTGGTCGTGGGACCGGTGGTATCGGTGGCCCGCGACCCGGTGGGCCTGCTCCACCTGGAGCGCACCCGCACCACAGCCCAGACGGTCCACATCCACCCTCGCACGCTGCGTCTGGGAGCGGTCCTGCACGGGACGCTGCGAGACATTGAGGGTGCGGTCACTCAGGACCTGTCCAGCTCCGACGTCTCCTTCCACGCTCTGCGCGACTACGTCGCCGGAGACGACCGGCGCCACGTCCACTGGCCTACCACGGCGAGGACCGGCCGCCTCATGGTGCGACAGTTCGAGGAGACCCGCAGGTCCAGCCTCCTGGTCCTGCTGTCAGTCCGGGCGCAGGACTACGCGGGCGAGGAGGACTTTGAGACGGCGGTGTCAGTGGCCTGCTCCCTGGCGGTCGACGGCCTCAGGGACGGCAGGCAGGTCCGTCTACTCACTCAGGACACCTCCCTGCCCACAGCCTCGCCGCTGCGGCTGCTGGACGCCTCCTGCCTCCTGGAGACGCACGAGGCGACGGGAACTTGTGACGACCTGGCCAGGCATGGCTACGCCACCTCCCCCGAAGCCTCTGTCGTGGTTCTAGTCACTGGTCAGGAGACCTCACGGGCCGTCCTGGCCGCAGCCCGCTCCCTGGTCCCTCCCTCGGTGTCCATGCTGGCGCTGCGCACCGGGCAGCGCCAGCTGTCCAGGCTGCACGCAGGAGACCTTCCAGTAGTGGACCTCGACCGGCTCGAGCAGCTCCCCACTGCGCTGAGGAAGGCGGCATGAGCCCGCTACTCGCCCCGCGTGACACGACGCGCGAGGAGGAGACGACGCCTTCCGCACGCAGGCTCCCCCTGCTACCGGCCCCCTCCTCCTCACGGCGACCTCTGCCCAACCGCCGCTTCCAGGACCTCCAGACAGGGCCCGAGCCCCCCGGGCGCGCGACAGCCGTGCTGGAGGTGCTGCTGGCCACCGCGCTCCTGGCAGTGGGTTCCCTTCCCTTCCTGCCCGTCTTCGGCGGGGCCTCGGGCTACCTGGCTGCCCTGTACGGACTCGGAGCAGGGACCGCCACCGTCCTGGCCTGCTCCGCCCTGCGACTCACGGCGCTGCCGACCATGGCAGCCCTGGCGGTCGTCCACGTCGTCGTGGCCCCGTGGCTGCTGCCCGACGTCGGCACCGGGCGCGAGGCGGTCCTCAACGTCGTGACGGCAAGCGTGACCGTGTGGCGAGACTCCCTGAGCCTGCCGCTGCCCCTGGGCTCCTTCACAGCAATGACCGTCCTGCCCTGGCTGACCTGTCTGAGCCTCTCCGGGCTGTCAACCCGTCTGCTCCTGTCCGGCCGCGACGTCCTCGCAGGACCGGTCGCCATGGTGGTACCGCTGGTCGCGATCGCCTGGGGCGGGCACTCCCCGGTCGCCCCCAGGCTGCTGGGTCCCGCCCTGGCAGCCGGGCTTCTCCTGCTGTGGTCAGCAGCCTCCCTGAGACGCCGCCGCCTGCGCGTGGAAGAGGCCCTCAGCGACACCACCGGCTCCGGCCGTCCCGACGGCGCCCCCTCCGCCTCGGCCCCCGTGGCCATGTCCAGGGCCACCCGCCGCGGGGCGGCCCTGGCGGTGACGACAACCGTGAGCGCCCTCAGCCTGGTCCTTGTCGTCAACCCCGTGGCCCCTACGGCACGGACGGTCCTGCGCGATGTCCTCGAACCTCCCCTGAGCCTCAGCGAGTACGCCACCCCCCTGTCCCTGGTGCGCAGCATCGAGACAGACCTGGCAGACACCGAGCTCCTGACCCTGTCAGGAGCCCCGGAGGGCGTCCGTGTGCGTATCGCCGCCCTCGACTCCTACGACGGCCTGGCAGCCCGTATCGGGAGAGCCCTGGGGAGCGTCGCGCTTTCAGCGCGTGGGCGCTCGGACCTCCCTCAGCGGCTCGGCACCGACACCCTACCCGGCACCGACCTCCCCGGGAGGGACCCAGGAGGTCACCCTGTCAGTTCGGGGATACTCCTTCCCCTGGGTTCCCACGGTGTCAGCCACGGAGCAGATCGAGGTCTCCGGCCCCCGCCAGGCTGAGCTCAGCGAGAGCCTGTACTACGACGCCTTCTCCGCCACCGGGGTGCTCACGGCCGGATTGGTCGAGGGCGACGTCCTGGCCGAGACGGTCCGCCCCTACGCCCCGCCATCCGAGAGCCAGATGAGCACGGACTCCCTGGCGCAGGTCTCCCTGGGACCGGTGGAGCAGGTCCCCTCCTCGGTCGTGGCGCTCGCGGCGGAGATCGTCGGCACCGCGTCCGACCCGCTGACCCAGGTGCGCGCCCTCCAGCAGCGACTGCGCACCAGCTACTACTCTGACGGATCCCAGAGCCCCTCCTCCCCCGGGCACGGCGCGGCACGGATCGCCTCCATGGTGGAGGCGGAGTCCCTGGTAGGTGACGACGAGCAGTACTCCGTCCTCATGATGCTCCTGTGCCGGTCCCTGGGAATTCCTGCCCGGGTCGTCATGGGATTCAACCCGTCCACGGACGGGGACGCCACGACGGTCACCGGGGCCGACATCAGCGCCTGGGTCGAGGTCCCCTTCGAGTCCCTGGGCTGGGTCGCCGTCGACGTCACCCCCGACCGCGACCAGGTCCCCCAGCAGCAGACGACGCAGAAGGTCTCCAACCCTGAGCCCCAGGTCCTCCAGCCCCCGCTGCCGGAGGAGGACCCCGCCGAGCTTCCCCCGTCCTACGAGGACCCTGACAACGACGGCTCGGAGGAGGAGCAGGACCCAGGACTGCCACGGGGTCTCCTCCTCGCGGCTGCCTCTGTCCTGGGGCTGGTAGCAGCGGCGGGAGCCGTCCTGGGATGGAAGGTCCTACGTCGGCTCAGACGCCGACGCCGGAGCGGCGTGGGCTCGGCCCTGGGCTCCTGGGAAGAGCTGGTGGACCGGGCGCGCGACCTGGGGAGCGCTCCTTCCTGGGGCGCGACCCGCCGGGAGACGGCCTACGAGCTCGACCCCCACTTTCCCCAGGCTGACCTGCCGACATTCGCCAACGCCGTGGACACCCAGGTGTTCGGCCCAGGCGATCCGACGTCGTACGCTCTAGGGGAGCTGTGGAGCTCCTGCGACGCGATCATCCGTGCTATGGGTGCGGACCGCTCGCGGCTGGGCAGGCTCCAGGCTCGGCTGTCCCTGCGGTCGCTCGTGCACCCGGCCGGACGGACTCCTCGTCGACGTCCCTCAGGAGGTACCGATCATGACGACGAGCTCTCTGCCTTCCCGAGGTAGCCCGGACGACCCGCCCCTGCTGGCGCGCCCTGCCCCTGCGCGCGCACGTCTGGCGGCTGGAGCCATCGACGTGGCTGTCGACCTCAGCGCCGTGGTCCTGCTCAGCGTCCTGCTCCACCTGGCCGCGGGAAGGTCGCTTCCACTCAGCAGTATAGTGGCACTCGTCATAGTCATTGCGGCGCGCGGTCTTCTGCTAGCCCGTACCGGCTGGTCCCTGGGAGGCCGGGTCATGAGGGTACGTCTGGTTGACGCCAGGACCATGGCCCCCTCGCCCCTGGGCGTGTTCATTTACACCGACCTGACGGTCGTGGTCACCGCCGCGACCCTGGGTCTTGGCGTGATATTTCTCATTCGCTCAGTGAACGAGGACCCACAGCACCGTGGCTGGCACGACCGCATCTCAGGCCTGACAGCACTGTCCGTGCCCCGTACCCAAGCACAGCCAGCACCCGCGGATACCGACCAGCATACTGGCCACAGCGTGACGCCCCAGGCGGGCAGCGTGACGCCCCAGGCGGGCACAGAGCCGGGAGAACTAGCGGGGCAGGGAGCACCGTCGGAGGCAGCCTCCGACCGCCCCCTCTACCAGGCGCCCACACACCCGGGGGCGTCAGCCACTGCCAGGGCTGCCGCGTCCCCACCCAGCACGCTCACGACCACCCCCCATCTGCGGGCCGTCTCAGCCCCCGCGCGCCCGTCGGAGGCTGCGGCGGCTGGCACCGTTAGAGACCACCCCTCCAGGGCTCTATCGGACGCACCCGCCAGCACAGGCGCGCCCACTGCGAACGACGTACCATCTTCGCCGATGGAAGAACCACCGCACAGGGCACAGTCCCGGTCGAACCAGTCACCAACCGCCTCAGCCACCAGCTCTCACAGTCCTTCTGCCGACCCCGGCGTAGAGCCGGCCAGCGGGGTGCACGCCGCGTACCAGCCGCGGAGGGAACCCAGCTTCCCCACGGGAGACCCTAGAGACCAAGCCACCCATGCCGCACAGCTCTCCAGCACCTCGGACACGACCAGGGCCGTGCCCGCCGACGGGCGCACGGCCCAGGCACTCATCGACTCAGTCCCCTGGTCCTCGGTCCCAACCGTGCTCGACTCCACCACGATGGACAGCCTTCCCGACACGGTCCGCACCGCTATCGCGGAGAGCCCGGCCGCCCCGGAGCACTCCTCCTCGGGGACCTCAGCGGGCTCAGCGATCAACCTTCTCGACCCCCAGGGGGTCCCGTCCCCCGCCGGTGCCGCGCCAGCCGCGCCCGTCTCCAGCGGGCAGTCCCCTGCCCCGGCTTCCCGGACGACGCAACAGCCCGTCGCACCTCCCACCATTGAGGTACCAGAACTGCGGGCCGCGCACCCGCCCGCGCCCGTCTCAGGCACCGCCTCGACGCCGCCCCAGGCCGCGCCCGGGGCGCCAGCCACGACCTCGCACGGCACACGTCACCACGGATCACTCAGCCCCTCACTGTCAGTACGCCTCGTCCCGCAGCTAGGTGGCGAGCCACTTGTCGTCGAGGAACCGACCGTCATCGGCCGTGACCCCGACAATATCTCTTCCTACCCCGGCGCAGAGCGCATCGCGCTGACGGACCCCACACGGTCGGTCTCCAAGACGCACGCCGCGATCTTTCCCCTGCTGGACGGTGTGTGGGTGACTGATCTGCATTCCACCAACGGCACCAAGGTGGAACGCAGGGACGGGTCCACCGTCCAGGCAGTTCCCGACGTAGCCCTGGCTGCGCACGAGGGAGAGACCGTGTTCTTCGGGCGCATCGGCTTCCGCGTCGAAGTCGCCAGCTAGACCGGCGCACAACACCGCGGAGCAGCGGAAGAGCAGCAGAGGCGTCGTAGGACAGCACAAGGCCCTGTTGTCGTCCTACGACGTCTCTGCTGCCTGGACCCGGCGCCCTGCAGTCCCGTCGGTCCAAGGTGCCTGTACTCTGGCAGCAGCACCTCAGGAGACGACACAGGCGGTAACGGCCGGGGACGCCTTTCCGTCCTGCCGCAGACTGGAGACCTCCACGCACGTCTGCCCGGGACGTGCCTCCACCACCACCGAGGTGTCCCTGGTGGACTCCACAGCGGTGTCCTCGTCCGGGACGATCTCCCGGACGAGGTAGCCACCACCCCATTCCTCGTACGGCGGGTCCCAGGAGAAGGTGACTGTGCCGTCTTTGTTGGCGGTTCCGCTCACGTCGGCAGGCGAGGGGACACCACTGCCCAGCGGGTCGGCGGCCCCAGCAGGCGGCGCTATCGTCTCGAAGGAGGCTGACTGCCCGCGGTTCTCCCGGTCCCGGGCGACCAGGACCACACCGACGACAACGGCGACAAGAACCACGGCCAGGACCAGCCCCACGACCGCGCGCAGCCTGCTCTCACGAGAGCGGCCGACAGGGCTGCCCGCCTCCCGGCGTCTCGCCGCGTGGGTCTGCCCGCCGACAGTCCCCGAGACGGCGCCGGGCTGTGCGACGTCGTCGGGATCCACCCGGACCGTCAGCCCGTCGCTCGTCCTGTGGACCTGGCTGAAGACCCCCATGTTGGTGGCTTCGTCGTCCTCCTCGGGACGGGGAGGACGTGCGGTCGCGGCATCGGCCTCCTGAAACAGGTCGACAGTCGTCACCGGCAGGTCAAGCTCGGCCTGGACCTGCTGGAGAGCACGCGCAAGGGCCAGGGCTGTGGGGTAACGGGCCTGCGGGCTCTTGTCCATCGCGACGGACAGGACCCGGTGCAGGGAAGGCGGGGCGTCCTGGCGCCCCAGGGGAGGCAACGGGTCCTTGACGATGCGCCGGGACAGCTCATAGACGTCGGGCACACCGCCGACCTCAAAGGGGCTGTGCCCGGTCAGCATGGCAAAGGTTGTCGCGCCGAGGGAGTAGACGTCAGAGGCGGGACTTGCCGACCTGATCCCGACCAGCTGCTCCGGTGGTGCCCAGGGCACACTCATCCCTCTGAGCTCCTCAGTCCCCCCCGGGCCGCTCATCACGGAGATCCCGAAGTCCGAGAGCACCGGACGCCGGTAGGTGGTGAACAGGATATTAGCGGGCTTGATATCACGGTGGACGATCCCGGCGCGGTGCGCGGTCTCCACCGCGCCCGCGACCTGGATAGCGGTTGACAGCGTCTCAGCGACGTTCAGGGCACCCTGACGCAGGATAGCCCCCAGCGTCGGAGGAGGGCAGTACTCCATCACCAGGAAGGGATGACCGTCGGCTGACACACCAGCACCGTAGATCGACAGGATAGCCGGGTGGGAGGAGACCCGGGCCATGAGGTTGGCCTCGGACTCGAAGCGGCTGGCGCTCCTGTCCGCCACGTCGGCGTTCATGACCTTGACGGCCACCTCACGACGCGGCATCTGCTGCTCAAAGAGGTAGACCGTCGAGTACCCCCCGGAGCCGAGGACACCTAGGTAGGTGAAGCCGGCAATAACGGGAGGCGTCGTCTCCTGGCCCAGCATCAGGGCAGGTTCGCAAAGGTGAGGACCTGCCCGTCGCCGACATCAAGCACGTCACCGCTGCGCAGCAGCACCGGGGCGGAGGAGGACAGGCGTACCGGGGCCTCCCCCTCTCTGACAAGGACAGTGCCGTTGCAGTTGCCCAGGTCCTGGGCGAGCACGCTCCAGGCATCGAGGTCAATGAGGACGTGGTTTCGCGAGACCAGCTGGTTGGGGCTGGGAACTGTCAGCACGCGTACCGGGACGTCACTGCTGGTGGGGACGTCTGCCGGCGCTGGGCTACGCCCCACCAGGACAGGACGGTCCAGGTCGATCGACTCCCCGGAGGAGGTGGTGAGGCGTCCCAGAGGTGGGCAGGCCACCGACTTGGCCGGACGGTTGAGGTCCGCGCCGCACTGCCTGCAGGTCGTGTAGTTCGTCGGGTTGGGGTGCCCGTTGCCGCACACGGCCGACAGCACCACACGTACTGAGGCCGACTCCGGCTCCGGGGCTGGTGCGGGCTCCGGGGCCGCAACCACCGGGGCCGCGGCACCCGGTCCGTGCACGTCGCCCCCCACCAGGGAGATCAGCTCACCGACCAGGTCCTCGGGCAGGCCCGAGACGGTGTGGCCGTCGTGGTCACCGAAGGGTCTCGCCCTGGCGACCCGGGGGGCCGCCTCCCCCTGGGACACGGAGCCTGCTGAGAGGGGCTCTTCTCTCCCTGACTCGGCCCAGGTGCTGGAACGAGGCTGCGGCATAGGCTCGTCCTGGCCGACCAGCTCATCGCGCAGCCGGTGCGAGAGGTCTTCGGGAATGCTGGAGACCGTGCTCCCGTCATGGTCCCCGGCATGCTCCCCGGCAGCAGCGTCGGCCGGGGAGCCGACGCTGCTGTGCTCCTCGGAGCCACCCTCGAAGTCAGCCCCGGGCTCGCCCTCGAAGTCAGCCCCGGGCTCGCCCTCGAAGCCACCGGTGGGGCCACCGTCAGGGCCAGTGTCGGAGTCACCGCCTGAGGCAGCAGGAGCAGCAGCAGAGCCGTCAAGAGCGCCACCAGCACCGTGGTCCACACCGCCATCGGCGACCTCATCAAGACCGCTGCCAGCACCGTCGTCAGAACGGTCGTCACCACGGTCGTCACCACGGTCGTCACCGCGGTCGTCACCGCGGTCGTCAACGTCACCGTCGGGGCCACCGGCCTGCTCCTCACCCTGACCGTCACCAGCGCCAGGCAAGTCCGCGGCGACACGAGCCGCAGACAGAAGAGCCGCGTCCGGGGGAGTCGCCGCCGTCGCGGGAGCCTCCTCAGACACGGCAGGTGAGACACCAGGCCGGACCCAGCCCAGCCTGCCGTCCTCACCCTCTGCGGGCAGAGCATCCGAGTCACCAGGGGTCTGCGACCTGACCAGGCGTCGCATCGCACCGGTCCACTCCCCGGTCCAGGTCTCAGCCCACGTCCGCGGTCCGTTCTGGACCGGGACGCTGCTGCCGGTGCCGTGCTCCACATCATGGCCAGGACCGTGGTCACGATCATGAACGGAGCGGCGGGCAGGATCATAGCCTGCGTCGCGATCAGCACCCTGCGCTGCTGAGTCGGCTACATCCGCTGAGTTCGCCGACTCCCCCGGCCCCCCTGAGTCCGAGTCCGCCAAGCTAGTACCGGTCTGCCTCTGGGCAGGCACCTCCGCCGTACCGCCGCTACCGAGGGAGGGGACGGGCGCCTGTGTCGCCCGACCAGCCTCTCCCCCTGTCCCAGGTGTCTCCTGGGCCGTACCGGTGTCCTGCTCGTCCTGCGGGGCAGCGCCCAGACCGTCGGGAGCCAGGGCCGCACCGGCACTGCGGCTACCGAGGTCGACAGGCCGGCCGGAGGACCGGGAGGAGGACTGGTCGGAGACAGCCCTGGGCCTGCGCCGGAGCCGGTCAGCGGGGGCTCGCTCAGGGTCGGCGTCGTCGTCCTGCTCCCCGGCACCGGAAGCTGCCTGCCCCGGCTCGCCGCCAGAGCCATCCGGCCCACGGTCACCGTCACCGCCAAGCGCAAGAGCCCCGCAACCACCACAGCGTCAGCAGCCGGGCGGTAGACGGAGCCGGACCGCTCAGGCGAGCGCGCCACCACCGACCTCGGGGAGGCATAAGCCGTCTCCAGCCAGGTGGTGACGCTGGAGGCGTCGAGGGCCTGGCCGTCAACCTCCAGCCGGGCAGAGCCCCGCAGCGCCACGTGCATCATGTCATCCGGCGCAGAGACCGCGAGCGCAAAGTCAGGAATCGAGCCCAGGCGCCCCCCCATGCCGATGACAAGCTCGTCCAGGGCCTGGGTCAGCGACGCCTCCTCGCTGCGCAGCAACCGCCACAGACGCTCCGTGAGGTCCTGAGGCACCGTGGGGGACAGGAGCATCACCGCGCGAGCTGTAGCGACGCCCGTCCACGATCCCTCAGCCCACCATGCAAGCCTATCCGTACTATCAGTCATATCTTTCTCCTCAGCGGACGACGCACACTCCGTCACCCAAGTATGCCTGGCGACCACGTCGCACGTACTCCTCTTGTCCAGGAGATAGACGGTGAGCACCCTGCGAGTCCTCCACGTAGGTGCCGTTGGTGGACCCAAGGTCCGTCATGAGGACGCCGTCGGCACCAGGACGGACCAGGAGGTGGGTCTTTGACACCGAGTCGTCGCCGCGCAGAACCGCCACGAGCCGCGCCTGCGGGTGGGACTCGAGTGGCACGGGCTGGCGCCCCAGCACCAGCGGACCGCTCACCGCGACGGCCTCCCCGTCAAGGAGCAGCGTGCACAGGCTGGTCGAGACTGCTCGCGAGGAGATAAGGACCGTGCCGGCCATGCGGTCAAACCACGACCTGCCTCCGCCCCGTAGTGCAGTTAGCCACAGGACCAGCACGGCGACTCCGCCGGTGGGAACAGCAGCCAGCAGGACAAAGCCCGTATACGCCGCTGCGGCCCAGCCCGGAACCGCGCCCTGGGAGGCGATCCGACGACGGCGGGTCCCGGTCACCAGTCCCCCAGGGGAGGCGCCTGTCAACCCCGTCATGAGAGTCATCACAGCCATAAGAGCCACAGTGGCGCCAAGAGCGAATAAGATGCCATGGTGCACAGTCACCGCAAAGACTGTGAGAAGCAGCCCCGTATCTACGAGCGCTCGGACAGCCCGCCTGCCCGTCGAGGCTGGCACCATCGTCACGTGCGGCCCTCGGTCTCCCATAAGACAGCCATCGTAGACATCTAGGCGACTACATTGTGTCGGACCACAGGTCTCGGAAGGAGCACGACGTGCAGATCGCTGTCACGCCTGATCCCCAGTACTGGGTGATCATCCCGCCTTTCCCGCCCCCGGGATGGGCGCGGGAGGAGGCGAGGCACCGCAGCGCCTACCTGGGCGTCACCGGGCCGCAGTGGCGCTCGGAGCTGGAGTCGCTGCTGGAGGAGCTCCAGGCCATGGAGCGTCAGGGGCGTTTTGCCCGTCTCATGCACATAGACGACGTCGCCAAGCCCCCCTTCATGGTCGACCTCAGCCTGGAGATTGCCAGGGACGACGGGTCCAAGGAGGGACGCCGCACCACCCAGCGCACGATCATCGCCCAGATGCTGCCGCAGGCCGAGCCGGTCCGGCTTCGCCCAGGTCACGACATGGCGGGGTTCTCAGCCTTTGGGGACGGCACAGGCCCCACGCAGGGAGCGCTGGTGCTCCGGCTGGCAGGCCTGCCGACGGTTCCGGTAGACCTGGTGATGCGGCTGTGGGGCGCCAGCGTGGACACCATCGAACCCCACCTTGACGACCTCGTCGAGCTGGCCCGCCAGGTCGCGCCCGTCTAGTCCTGTCTGTGCCTCGCCGCCACCCTGGTCACCCTGCCGACTCTGTGTCTCAGCACAGTCTGTGTCTCAGCAGGAGCTGCCCTCCACCTCCCACAGTCTCCCGCACCAGCCGGGTCTCGCTGCTCACTCCTCCCCCTCCAGGGCCTGCGCCGTCTCCAGCCACTCCTCCTCCAGGGCGGCCCGCTCCTCCTCCGCCTGGGTCAGCTGCCTGCCCAGCTCGGCCAGCTCCTTCCCGCAGGAGGCGTCGTAGGCAAGCTCAGCCATCCGCGCACCTAGCCGCTCGACGTCAGCGGCCGTCGCCTCCAGCCTGCGCTCGACGCGGGCCAACCTCTTGCTCATCTCACGACGGCGGGCACCGCTGAGAACCTCCTTGCCAGGTGCCTCCGAGTCTCCCGAGCCACCCGCGTCACCTCCCCCGGGGCGCTAGCCCGACCGCCACCGTCACGGGGTCGCCCGCCTGCCCACGAGAAGCCTTACGCGAGCCGTCCTGGGTCCCGGCAGCCTGGCGACGCAGCTCCAGGTACTGCTCTACCCCTCCGGGAAGGCTACGCAGCGACCCGTCCCCAGGAGGGCTACCTGGTGGTCAGTCACACGCTCCAGAAGGTAGCGGTCGTGGGAGACAACGACCAGAGTGCCCGGGAAGGAGTCGAGAACGTCCTCCACAGCAGTCAGGGTGTCGGTGTCCAGGTCATTGGTGGGCTCGTCCAGCAGGAGCACGTTGGGCTCGGCCATGAGGAGCCGGAGCAGCTGAAGCCGCCTACGCTCCCCACCGCTGAGGTCACGCACCCGGGTCCAAGCACGTCGCCGCGTAAAGCCCAGGCGCTCAACGAGCTGGGAGGCGGACAGCTCCCTGCCTGAGCCCCCGCTGCCTGGGACCACTACTCGTTCACCAACGGAGGCCGCCGCCTCCACCACCGTCATGTCAGCCAGGGCGTCAAGCTCGTGGGTAGACTGCGACAGTACTGCGACCTGGACGGTCTTGCCACGCTCGACGCTACCCTGGTCCGGCTGCTGAACGCCCTCCAGCAGCCGCAGCAGCGTCGTTTTCCCGGCACCGTTGGCCCCGACGACGCCGACCCGCTCACCGGGCGCCAGGCGCCACGTCACCTGGTGCAGGACACGGTTCCTGTCATCAGGCTCCCCCGCTCCGAGTGCCCCCTCCTGGGCCTGGGTAGCTGAGGCTGACACTCTCCAGGTTGACGACCTTCCTGCCCAGCCTGGCCGAGGCCATGGCCGTCAGCTGCACGGAGTCTCGGGCGGCGGCTCGTCAGCGATGAGGGCCTCGGCAGCCTCCGTGCGGAAACGAGGCTTGGAGGTGCGGGCCGGCGCCCCGCGGCGCAGCCAGGCCAGCTCCTTGCGCAGCAGGCTCCTTCGCCGGGCGGCGGCGGCAGCAGCCTGCTGCTCCCGTTGCGCACGTGCCAGGACGTAGGCGCCGTACCCTCCGTCATAGGTCTGAATATGCCCGGGGACCTGCACTCTGTCTCCCACCGGGTCGCTACCGGGAACGACGTCCCAGATGCTGGTGCACACCGCGTCCAGGAACCAACGGTCGTGGGTGACGACCACCAGGCCCCCACGGTGCCTGCCCCCGGGGGCAAAGCGGTTGCCAAGGTGACGGGCCAGCCAGCTGACCCCCTCCACGTCGAGGTGATTGGTCGGCTCGTCCAGGATGACGACATCAGCCTGAGAGGCCAGCACGGCGGCCAGGGCGACACGACGCCGCTGCCCTCCTGAGAGCCTGTCCACCTCCATGTCCAGGTCCAGACCCGCCAGCAGCCCCGCGTGGATATCGCGCGCTGAGGGCCGTGAGGCCCACTCGTAGTCCGGTGCGCTGCCGTGGACCGCCTGGCGCACTGTCGTGCCTGGCGCCAGGGAGTCCGCCTGGCTGAGCATGACCAGCTCCACGTCCCCGGCCCGGGTCACGCGTCCCGCCTCAGGCTCACGCCTGCCGGCCAGGACCGCCAGGAGCGTGGACTTGCCCGCACCGTTAGGCCCCAGGACACCGACGCGCGTGCCGTCGTCCACCCCCAGCGTGACCGACTCCAGCAGCCGTCGTCCCCCGACGGAGATCTCCAGCTCCTCGGTGCCCAGCAGGTGCGCCATCAGCCCACCACCCGTGCGCCGGCCACCGGGGCGTCGGTACGCAGCACCCGCGAGCACAGGCCGGAGGCGCGCAGCGCACGGTGGACCCGCTGCGCAGCACCGGCGTCACGAACGAGCGCCGCCACTGTCGGTCCCGCCCCGGAGACGACGGCACGTAGGGCACCGGCTTCCTGGGCCACCCTGATCACCTCAGCGAGCTCGGGGCGCAGGTCTACCACGGCGTCCTGGAGGTCGTTGTGCATGGTAGCCGCCAGGGCGACAGGATCCCCGCTGCGCAGCGCCGCGGTGAGAGGACCGGGAACCTCCTCGGCTACAGGGCGGGTACCGGCAGCAGCGCTCAGCTCGTCGAAGCGCGCGAAGACCGCTGGGGTGGACAGGCCCTCCTGCTGGAGGCCAAGCACCCACTGGAAGGTGCCACGGGTCATCACAGGGGCCACCGTATCGCCTCGACCACGACCGATCGCCGTCGCCCCGATGAGCGGGAAGGGGACGTCCGCGCCGAGGCGGGCTGCCAGAGCCGTCAGCTCGGAGACGTCCAGGCCCGTGCCCCACAACGCGTTGCAGGCCACCAGCGCCGCCGCCGCGTCCGCCGAGCCTCCAGCCATACCTCCGGCCACAGGGACCCGCTTGCGCAGCAGGAGGTCAACCCCCTCAGTCACCCCCGTCGCCTCGGCCAGGAGGTCAGCGGCCCGCACAGCCAGGTTAGAGTGGTCAGTAGGAACCGTGGCGTCAGGCTCCTCCAGGACCAGGCTCACCCTTCCGTGGGCCTGCCTCGACTGGCGCCGGGCGGTGACCGTCTCGATCAGGCGCACCGCCTGGAAGACAGTCACCAGCGGGTGGTAGCCGTCCTTCCCGGGCGCTCCCACAGACAGGAACAAGTTGACCTTTCCCGGCGCCTCCACCCGTACAGAGGTGGCAGAGCCCGAGCGGACGGGACAGGACCCCGTCGGACCGGAGACAGGACGCAGGTGGCTCATGGACGCTCCTCACCGACACGGCGCAGCTGCTCGGCCACGGCAGCAAAGGCCGTCACGTCAAGCCGCTCACCACGGTCTCCAGGGGCGATACCGGCAGATCGAAGAGCCGACTCGGCACCGGCGGCGCTGCCCGCCAGGGGAGCCAGCGCCTGCCTCAGCGTCTTGCGACGCTGCGCAAAAGCAGCATCGATGACGGCGAAGACCTCCTCGCGGGAGGCACAGGTACCCGGAGGCTCCCGTCGTCGCAAGTGGACCAGCGCGGAGTCGACACGGGGAACCGGCCAAAAGACGCCTCGAGCCACGGCTCCTGCACGACGGACCGAGGCATACCAGGCGGCCTTGGCGCTCGGGGCGCCGTAGGTGCGCGACCCTGGGAGGGCGGCGAGGCGGTCAGCAACCTCCGCCTGGACCATGACTGTCAGCGTCTCCAGACTCGGCAGACATGCCAGGGCGGTGAGCAGGACGGGAACCGCCACGTTGTAAGGCAGGTTGGCCACCATCCGGCTCGGCAGGAGGCCTCCCAGCTGTTCTGGCCCGCTCAGGGTCAGCGCATCCATCGTCACGACCTCCAACTTGTGGGACGCCCATGGCATGTGGCTGTCCACAGTCTGCGGCAGCGCCCCAGCCAGCACAGGGTCAACCTCAACGGCGATCACCTGCGCACCCGCCTCCAGAAGAGCCAGGGTCAAGGACCCCAGTCCCGGTCCTACCTCAAGAACCACCTCCCCCTCCCGCACGTCGGCAGTACGCACGATGCGGCGCACGGTACCGGCGTCGTGGACGAAGTTCTGCCCCAGGGCCTTGGCGGGACGGACCCCCAGGTCGCGGCACAGGCTGCGGACCTGCGACGGCCCGAGGAGCCCCTCCGCGTGCTGACCGGATTGCTGGCTGACACGCCGCTTCACGTGCGCCGTCTCCTGGCAACCCCTCCCGAGCCCTGGCACGCTCGTGGTCAGAGCAGTCCCAGCTGAGCGGCGCAGTGGGGCCACTGGCCCCACCCGGCCGCCGCCTGGAGCCGCTTGGCAACAGCAGTCTGCTCGGCAGCGGAGGCCTCTGAGGGCAGGCCGGAGCCGCCATAGGCCTGCCATGTGCTCAACGAGAACTGGTACATCCCGTAGTAGCCGTTGCCGGTGTTTGTCGTCGGGTCACCCCCGGACTCGCACTGTGCCAGCGCCGCCCAGACGTCGTCAGAGCCTGCGTCCGGGGAACCAGACGACCCGGGGAGGCCTCCTCCCCGGAGTCGGAGTCCTGCGAGCCCCCTCCTGCGTGCTGCTGGTGTCTGAGGGCTGCTCCTGGGGCGCCTCGCTCTCCTGCCCGGAGGGCGGCTCCTGCGACGAGGCCCCTCCGAGGCGGACGCGGTGGGCTCGGCTGCCTGCTGCGCGCCGGTGCCGACCTGGACCACCTCATCGACCTTCTCCGAGACCACCACCGAGGACACCGCCTGGCGCGAGACCTCCTCACCGTCAACAGTCGTCACCTGGTAGACCGTACGCACCACCCCGTCAGCACCCTCGGTCACCACCCGCCTCTCACCCTCAGGCAGGTCACCCGTCTCCTGCTCCACGGTCCCGTGGGCCTCAGTAACCTCCTCCGTCACCGTCGACACCTCAGCACCAGACCCCTCCACGACGACGCCCTCTCCCTGGGCGGTGGTGGGGTGAGCCTCTCCACCCAGCGCCGCCACCGAGGTGTCCTGCCCTGACGACCCGTCGGAGGCCGCCCGTACGGCAGCATAGGCGCCGCCGGACAGAGCCAGGGCCAGGGCGGCCGCAGCAGCACCCGCACGCAGCCGGGCGGAACGCCGACTCGCCGCCGAGCCCACGGCTGCGTCCGGGCCGTCAGGACTGTCGTTCTCGGACGTGCTCTTCAGGTGACGACCCACGAGGCCCTCCCTCATTCTCGTTGGCGGTGGAGCTCACCGTAGTTGACCGGCCCCGGAGGAGCAACCCGTGGAGCCCGGGCGCAGCACCCCCGTCAGTACCAGCCGACGGACTCCGAGTGCGCCCAGGCGGAGCAGGGCGTGCCGTATCGGCCAGAGATGTATCCGAGCCCCCAGGTGATCTGAGTCACCGGGTTGGTCTGCCAGTCGGAGCCCGTCTCCGCCATCTTGGAACCCGGAAGGGCCTGCGGGATGCCGTAGGCACCCGAGGAGGGGTTCTGAGCCTGGTAGTTCCAGCTGGACTCGCGGTTCCACAGGCTGACCAGGCAGGAGAACTCCGCGTCGTCCCAGCCATAGCCAGCCATCATCGACTTGGCGACCGCCTGGGCACTGGCCGGGTCGGTCCCTGCGCCCGCAGCCACCTGCACGTCCCCGGCCTCTCCGTCCCCGTTGGAGGAGGAGTCACTGGAAGAGGAGTCCGCAGCCGAGTCAGCGGGCTCGGCTGGCTGCTGCGCGCCGGTGCCGACCTGGACCACCTCATCGACCTTCTCCGAGACCACCACCGAGGACACCGCCTGGCGCGAGACCTCCTCACCGTCAACAGTCGTCACCTGGTAGACCGTACGCACCACCCCGTCAGCACCCTCGGTCACCACCCGCCTCTCACCCTCAGGCAGGTCACCCGTCTCCTGCTCCACGGTCCCGTGGGCCTCAGTAGCCTCCTCCGTCACCGTCGACACCTCAGCACCAGACCCCTCCACGACAGTGGCCTGACCGCCCCCCTGCTCCGCGGGCGTCGGCGCCTCCGCACCCAGGGCACCGAAGGCGCCGTCGGAAGAGGTGCCCTCCTCACCCTGGGAGGAGACAGCCGCGTACGCGCCACCGGAGACGGCGATCGACAGGGCGGCGGCCACGCCGCCGGCGCGGAAGAGCATGGGAGCGAAGGGGGTGCTCGCAGGACCCTCGGCACGCCGCCTGCCGCGCCCGCTGTCGGGAGTCAGGCCTCTGGAGGCCAGGGCACCGAGCTCCACCAGGGTGGTGTTCAGAGAGCTTGTCTGACAGTGACGACCCACGATATGACTTCCTTTGCTCGACGAACTCGGGCCACGGTAGCGGACAAACAGCGGAAACGACAATGTATCTGCTCACATCCCGCCTCCCGCTCACGTGCGACAGAAACGGTGCAGGTCTCAACTGGCCCAGCCCTGAAACGCGGCTGGCAGGACACTGACAGCGCTGCTGATAGCACACCGACAGCGCCTACGGAACGGGGGAGGCGGCTGAGGCTGGTAGCAGCGTCGGTACCGACGTCCCAGACGCAGGCGCGGGGCACCGAAGGCATTGACAGAAGGAATCTGCGACTCAGCCCACCGCCTCCGGCCACGTGCCGTAGACGAGCCGGGTCGTGTCCTGGAGGCGCTGGCAGGTGCGCTGCTCGTCGCCGCCCCGCAGCTCGGCCAGACAGCGCACCGTGGCACCTATGAGGTAGGAGGCGTTGGGACGACCACGCCACTGCCGGGGCGGGAGGTAGGGCGCATCGGTCTCCACCAGCAGCAGCTCCGCCGGGACAGTGGCCAACGCCTCACGCAGCCACCCATTGGAGGGATAGGTCACCGGACCCGCGACCGAGACGTACCACCCGTTGTCCGCACAGGCTGCCGCCAGCGGTGTCCCACCGGAGAAGCAGTGGAAGACCGTACGTCGGGGAGGCCCGTCGGCCAGGAGGAGTGACACGCAGTCCTCGTGCGCATCACGGTCATGAACCTGCAGCGGGAGGTCGAGGTCCTTGGCTAAGGCGACGTGGGCACGAAAGGCCTCCTTCTGGGCCTGCGCTCCTCGCGGACCGGTGCGGAAGTAGTCCAGACCGGTCTCCCCGATCGCCACCACGAGGTCTCGGTGGTCACGCACAACCCGCTCCAGCCGGGCCAGGACGTCGTCCAGCGGCTCGTCGTGGTGCACGCTGGTACGCGGCTCCAGGCCGTCAGGGCCGACCTCGCGCACGCCCGCGTGGGCCACGGCCTCATTGGGGTGGACAGCAAGCGCCACCCGTACACCCGCCAGGTCCCGAGCCAGGGACAGCGAGGACTCCCAGGACGGCACCTCACAGGCCGAGGTGATGATCCTGGTCACCCCGACCGCCCGCGCCCTGTCCACCAGCTCGTCAGCACGCAACGGCTCAGAACCACCAGGCACACTCGCGTCCGAGGGCACGGGCAGGTGGGCGTGGTTGTCCGTAACCGGCAGGGCCAGGGGCTCGACAGCGTCAGCGGGCGGCCACGACCGATCTGCTCTCCTGGGGCTCACAGGCTGCTCCCATCTCCCTGCTCAGGCACCGGCACCGTCAGTCTCGGGATGCACCAGGGCAGCGTATCGCGCCAGCTCCTCCTCCACGACGGCCTCGTCCAGCTTGGTGAACACAGGTGCCGGCCTGGCAACCTCCGCCCCCACGACGACCGGGTGGCGCCCCCATGTCGGCGCGCCGGTGTAGTCGCCGGTGATCACCGGGTAGCCCTGGCGCCCGGCAAAGGCCTCCGGCAGGATCTCCGGGTCCAGCTCGTCGACCTCCTCGGCATGAGGCATAGGCGCCACCGTCCCCTCACCGCCCAGGATCCTGTCAATGTCGTTGGCCGCGTGGGGAAGGAAGGGCGAGAGCATGAGGTTGAGGTCGGCCACGACCTGGGCCAGCGTGTGGAGCACGGTGGCCAGCCGGTCTCGGGTCTCCTCGTCCTCCCCCTGAGCTTGAAGGGCTGGGTGTCAGCCACATACTTGTTTGCCTCGCCCACCAGGCGCATCGCCTCTGCCAGAGCCGCCTTCTGGCGGTGCCGGGCGATGAGGTCACCCACCGTAGCGAAGCCGGCCTCGACGGAGTCAAGGAGGGCACGGTCTACGTCCTGGAGCCTTCCTGGAGCCGGGACGGCCCCGAAGCGCTTGTGGATCATGGAGGCGGTGCGGTTGACCAGGTTGCCCCAGCCTGCTACCAGCTCCCCGTTGGTACGGCGCACGAACTCCGCCCAGGTGAAGTCGGCGTCGGCGGTCTCCGGTCCGGCGGCACAGATGAAGTAGCGCAGGGCGTCAGCCTGGTACCTCTGGAGGAAGTCACGTACGTAGATGACGATACCGTGGCTGGAGGAGAACTTCCTTCCCTCCATGGTGAGGAACTCGCTGGAGACCACCTCAGTGGGCAGGTTCAGGGTTCCCAGGTCCCGGCTGCTCCTCCACGCTCTCCCTCGCCGTCGTAGCCCAGGAGCTCGGCCGGCCAGATCTGGGAGTGGAAGACGATGTTGTCCTTACCCATGAAGTAGTAGGACAGGGCGGCCGGGTCGTTCCACCAGGCCCGCCAGGCCTGGGGTCCCCGCTACGCCGGGCCCACTCGACGGAGGCCGACAGGTAGCCGATGACGGCGTCGAACCACACGTAGAGACGCTTGGTAGGCTGGTCCTCCCAGCCCGGGACAGGAATCCCCCAGTCGATGTCGCGTGTCATGGCCCGGGGGCGCACGTCGTCGAGAAGGTTCTGGGAGAACCGGATGACGTTGGGCCTCCAGGTCCCCGAGGCCGCACGCTCCTCCAGCCAGGCCCCCAGGGAGGAGGCCAGGGCGGGCAGGTCCAGGAACCAGTGGGTGGACTCCACGAACTCGGGCACTTCTCCGTTGATCCGAGAGCGCGGGCTGATCAGGTCGGTGGGGTCCAGCTGGTTGCCGCAGGAGTCGCACTGGTCGCCCCTGGCCCGGGAAGAGCCGCAGATGGGGCAGATTCCCTCAATGTAGCGGTCTGGCAGGGTACGCCCCGTGGAGGGGGATATGGCCGAGCGGGTAGCCTTTTGGACCATGTAGCCGTTGTCCCGCACCGTTCGGAACATGTCCTGCACCACCCGGTAGTGGTTACCTGCTGTGGTACGGGTGAACAGGTCGTAGGACAGGCCCAGGGCTACCAGGTCCTCGACAATGAGGCGGTTGTTGCGGTCCGCCAGCTCACGGGCGCTGACTCCCTCCTCGTCGGCGGCGACGAGGATGGGGGTGCCGTGCTCGTCCGTACCCGACACCATGAGCACGTCGTGGCCCGCCATGCGCATGTACCGGGAAAAGACGTCAGAGGGGACTCCAAAGCCGGCGACGTGGCCGATGTGGCGCGGGCCGTTGGCGTAGGGCCAGGCGACTGCGGACAGGATGTGGGTCATGGGGCCACCTTATCTGCTCACACTGGGCTCGACCGCCGCTGACGAACTCACTGTGGACGACGTAGACAGCACCGCGGACGACAACCACGGACACTGGACACTGTAGGACACAGAAGGACAGGCGCGAGGGTCTGACGCTATGGTGGCCCCGGTCGGGCCGTGCGCACCGACGCCCAGCGCCGGTGTCTGCGCTGTCACCAGCGCCACCAGCCCTGCGTCGGCAGTGCCCAAGTCCGTCCCAGGAGTCCACGCAGCATCACGAAGGCCAGTCATGACTCAGTTCCCAGGATCCCAGCCGCCAGGCCCTCGCCCTATCCGGCTGGCCACGCCCCTGGTGCAGGCACCGGCCAGCCCGCTCCCGCCAGCAGCCCCGGCGCGGTTCCTGGCTACGGCGGCTACGGCCCCACCCCACGGGCCAGCCCTCCCCTATGCGGCCACCTCCCCGGGACCCGCCTCGGGCTGTCACCTGTACCACCTGGATCGGGAGGCGGCGTGCCCTCCAGGTCACTGCGGGGGCCGGTGCTCCTGCTGGTGGCAGGGATTGTCCTGCTCCTGGGTGCCGGGGTCTTCCTCTACGCCAGCCTGCGTCCCGTCGCCAGCGCGACGTCACTCAGCCAGTTCAGCACAGGCTACGAGATGCAGGCCGAGCTGGAGAACGACACCACCTACGGCCTGTACTACGACGACTCCGGATCCACCCCAGACTGCCAGGTGGCCTCACCGCAGGACGACGACGTCAGTGTCAACACGAACATCACCGGCACTGTCACCGTCAACAACCACACCCTGTTCGCGACCTTCGTCACCAATGAGGCTGGTGACTACACCATCACCTGCACCAGCAGCACCGACCAGGACGTCTATATCGGCCTGGCGGCAAGCGTGAGCGGCATCTTCGGGTTCGTCGGGGGCATCCTGGTCGCACCGCTGACCGGCACGGCTGGCCTCGCCATGGTCGTTGTCGGCCTGATCTGGCTCACCAGACGCCGCCGCGCCCGAGGCTCCCAGCCCCCGGCGCCTACCTCTGCGGCAGCCGCCTCGCCAGTACCTGGTCGCCCCGGGGCCTACGGAGGCACGCAGGCGCCCAATACCGGCTACACACCGTACACAGCACCCGGGCAGGGCTACAGTCCTCCCCCAGGAACCAGCCACGACCACACTGCGCCGACCTCACCATCCGTGTCACCGGCCACGGGCGCGCAGCAGCCTCCTGCCGAGGCGGCGCCAGCATCCTCGCCTCCGCCCCAGGGCCCTGGCTACCCCAGCGGGTACCAGGGCGGATACGGACAAGGAGGGTGGCCCCGGGGCTGACTGGCCCAGCACGCTCAGCGACCCCGGCAGGCCAGGGCGGCGCGGTAGACCTCGTTGGGACGCAGGCCGACTTCCCTGGCGACCTGGGCTGCCGCTTCCTTGAGCCGCATGCCGTCCTCAGCCAGGGCAAGAGCCTCGCGAGCCGCCGCCCGGGTGTCAGCCACTGGGGGCCGGGCGCCAGCGACCACCAGAACAACCTCCCCCCGGACACCGTCAGTGGCGAGCCGGGCGAGATCGCCCAGGTCTGCCCGAAGCACCTCCTCGAACGTCTTGGTCATCTCCCGGCACAGGGCGGCGGGTCGGTCCGCACCGAGGACCTCGGCCATGACCTGCAACGTGGTACCGACCCGCCGAGGCGACTCAAAGAAGACCATAGTGCGTGTCTGCCCTGCAAGGTCGTGCAGTACCCTACGCCGCTCGCTGTCCTTGCGAGGCAGAAAGCCCTCGAAGCAGAAGCGGTCGGTTGGAAGTCCCGACAGCACCAGAGCGGTAAGTACCGCAGAGGGGCCGGGAATCACGGTAACCGGGACACCTGCCTGCGCTGCCGCCACGACAAGACGGTATCCCGGGTCCGAGATCGCGGGCATGCCCGCGTCCGAGACCACGACGACGCTGCGTCCCTCCTGGGCCGCAGCGACAAGGTCGGCAGCGCGAGCACTCTCGTTGTGCTCGTAGAGGGAGACCACCCGTCCTCGAGGAACCACGTCCAGCCGCCGCACCAGGCTCGTCAGGCGCCGCGTGTCCTCCGCAGCGAGAAGGTCCGCGCTCTCCAGGTGGCTGCGCAGGCGCAGGGAGGCGTCGTCCGCGTGACCGATCGGGGTCGCGGCCAAGGTGATGGTTCCCGGCCGCGGTCCGGAGGCTGTCTGGGTACCAGGCCCGCCGCCCGGCATCGCGGTACCCTCTCGCCTCCGCTCGGGAACCGGGGCCGACTGGAAGGAGCCAACGGACTCGGCGAGATCCGCCTGGTCCCCCTGGGGTGCCCGGGCACTGGAAACGCTGCCAGCGGAGAAGGTGCTGTCATCCACGGGGCCAGTATGACCGTCCCCCTAGACTCGCGACGTGACCACTGCAAGTACGTCGTCCCCCGACAAGGCTGCCGACGCACAGGCAGGAACGGCTGGAGCCGACCTGCAGGACACGGCCAGCCCAGCCCAGCCCAACCGCGCGGAGGACGGGCAGCGCGCCGAGGACGACCTGCGCGCCGCACTGGGGCTTGACCCCGCGGGGTCGCAGGCTCCCCGGGCCGTCCGCGTCCGCGGCTGGGTGGCGACCGGGGCAGCCGGGATCATTGCCACCCTGCTCAGGCTCCTCGGACTGGCTCATCCCAGCACCCTCATGTTTGACGAGACCTACTACGTCAAGGACGCCTACGCCTTGTGGACCGTGGGCTACGAAGCACAGTGGGCAGAAGGGTCGGACGAGCTGTTCGCAGCGGGAGACTTCTCCGGGATGTCGACGGAGCCCAGCTTCGTCGTCCACCCCCAGCTCGGCAAGTGGCTGATCGGTCTGGGCATGCAGGCTCTTGGGCCTGAGTCCCCGGTGGGCTGGAGGATCGTCCCCGCGATCGCTGGCGTCCTGACCGTGGTACTCCTAGCCCGCCTGACGTTCCGGCTGACCGGCTCCCCGGTCCTGACAGGACTGGCAGGGCTGCTGCTAGCCATTGACGGGGTCGCCCTCACCGAGTCCAGGATCGGGCTCCTGGACGTCTTCGTAGGCCTGTTCGCGACCCTGACGATGTACTGCCTGGTGCGCGACCGCCAGTGGTCCCGGGCCAGGCTGGCCCGGGACCTTGCTGGCACAGGCGCTGGCCATCTCGCTCCTCGCGCACACGTACGTCCCTGGCTGTGGGCCACAGGAGCAGCCTTGGGACTGACCTGCTCCATCAAGTGGTCCGGCCTGTACCTGCTGGCGGTTGTAGGGGTCATGGTCGTGGTGTGGGACACCCAGGCCTTGAAGAAGGTGCAGGCAAAGGCGTGGTTCCTGGAGGGGACACTCTCCCGCGGGATCGGTGACTTCATCCGGCTTGTCCCCACGACCGCCCTGGTCTACCTTCTCATGTGGTGGTCGTGGTTCACGCACGACGGCGCCTACAAGCACGGCTGGGCCGCTCAGCAGCGGGCAGCAGTGGGGGAATCGGCACGGTCCTGGCTACCTGACGCCCTCAACGACCTGGTGGAGTACCACCTGTCCATGTACACCTTCCACGTGGGTCTGGACTCCGAGCACCCCTACCAGTCCCGTCCCGCAGGATGGCTGCTGCAACTGCGACCGACTTCATTCTACTGGGCCGGCGAGGAGGAGCTGGCAGGCCAGGACTGCGGATCGCAGCAGTGCGTCCAGGCCATCACCTCCATCGGTAACATCCCGGTGTGGTGGGCTGCCTGCGTCGCGCTGGTCGCCGTGGTTCTCCTGGCGACCGTCGGCCGTGACTGGCGCGCCTGGGTGCCACTCGCTGGCTACCTGGGCCTGTACGTGCCGTGGTTCCAGTACCCTGACCGCACCATCTTTACCTTCTACACGGTCGCGTTCGTGCCTTTTGTCGTGCTGGTTCTGGTTCTAGGGCTGGGCATGGCCTCAGGCCTGCTTCCACCGCTGCCCGGGACACCGCCTGGCGACGAAGGAGGATGGGTGCTGTCCGTCAGGCGGATGCGGCGGTGGCTCGGCGGCCGGGTTCGACGGTCCCCTGGCGCTTACCGGGTCGACGCCGACGATGTCCTCGCAGAGGACCGCACAGGACCTGGTGACGTGGTCAGTCCCAGCAGCGACGCAGCAGTGACCGGTGCTGAACTGACCGGTGCTGAAAGCAGCAGCGACACAACTAGTTGCGAGGGCCGACGTGGCCTGGCGGCGGTGTGTTCTAGCTCCGAGGAGATGTCAGTGAGCAGGCAAAGGCCGTTGCCTGTCGTCCAGCGATGGACGGGTGTGCCTGCCGAGAGGGTACGCCGTGGTGGTGTGGTCCTGGTTGGTGTAGTGACGGTAGCGGCTGTGGCCTTCGCAGTGGGTTGGTGGTGTGTGTGGACTGGGACGACGGTGTCCTACGAGGTGTGGCGGTGGCACATGCTGCTGGGGTCGTGGATCTGAGGGGGACCCGCAGGGGGCGCGTGCGGGGGCGTGTCGCCGCCGAGGGGGGTGCTCCGGCTCGCGGTCCGTGTGGTGGCACGGGCGGGCCGCCCCCCCTTCCTTGCCCCTTTTTTTTTGCGGGGCGGAGGGGTGCGTGCCTCGTGGGGGCCAGCTCCTGGACGACAACGAGGAGAGAGGGGAGGCAGCGGGTGGGGTGGGGGCCTCGTGCGGGTGGTTCTCCCGCCCGCGGCGGTGGCCGCACAGGGGCCTGCACGTGACTACCCGCGGGGGCGGCCTGGCCGGCCCCTGGTGCCAGGCCCGACCGCGTGCTCCTGGCCCCTTGCGGCTCACGGCCGCGCCCTCGTCAACCGCGTCACCGACAGGGGCGGCCGGGCCGGGGGGTGGCCGGGGTGGTGTCGGCGCCCCCGCGCCTCCGCCCCCTTTTTTTCTTTTGCTCCCCCACCCCCGCCCCCCGGGGGGGCGGGGTGGGGGTGGTGTGTGCTCGGTGGTGTCCTGCTCTCCCGTCCCCTGGCGGGGACAGTACCATCGGCGCTGGCAGGCTTAGCTTCCGGGTTCGGGATGGGACCGGGCGTGGCCCTGCCGCTGTGACCACCGAGACGTGGCCGGGGACCCGCGCACAAAGGTGGCGGTGGTGGTGGGGTGGTCGTGGACCGTACAGCGGGCGCGGCCGGCAGCCGTGGCAGGGCTGGCGGCGGGTGCGTGCTTGTGTCGGCCTGTTAGTACCGGTCGGCTCGCAACAGGTTGCCCTGCTTCCACCTCCGGCCTATCCACCCAGTGGTCTGCTGGGGGCCTTCCCACCCCCTAGGAGGGGTGGCGGAGACCTCGTCTTGAGGCTGGTTTCCCGCTTAGATGCCTTCAGCGGTTACCCGTCCCGAACGTGGCCAACCAGCCGTGCCCCTGGCGGGACAACTGGCACACCAGAGGTTCGTCCGTCCCGGTCCTCTCGTACTAGGGACAGGCCCTCTCAGGTCTCCTGCGCGCGCAGAGGATAGGGACCGAACTGTCTCACGACGTTCTAAACCCAGCTCGCGTACCGCTTTAATGGGCGAACAGCCCAACCCTTGGGACCTGCTCCAGCCCCAGGATGCGACGAGCCGACATCGAGGTGCCAAACCATGCCGTCGATATGGACTCTTGGGCAGGATCAGCCTGTTATCCCCGGGGTACCTTTTATCCGTTGAGCGACGACCCACCCGCACGGGATCGCCGGATCACTAGCTCCTACTTTCGTACCTGCCCGACCCGTCGGTCTCGCAGTCAGGCCCCTTGTGCGCTTGCACTCGACACCTGGTTGCCGACCAGGCTGAGGGGACCCTTGAGCGCCTCCGTTACTCTTTAGGAGGCAACCGCCCCAGTTAAACTACCCACCAGGCACTGTCCCTGGCCCGGGTCACGGACCGAGGTTCAGGCGCACGCCACGGCCAGGGTGGTATCCCAACAGCGACTCGCCACCGCGCTGGCGCGCGGGGTCACGGTCTCCCACCTATCCTGCACAGGCCGGGGCGGGCGCCAATACCAAGCTGCAGTAAAGGTCCCGGGGTCTTTCCGTCCTTCTGCGCGAAACGAGCATCTTTACTCGTAGTGCAATTTCGCCGAGCTCATGGTCGAGACAGCGGAGAAGTCGTTACGCCATTCGTGCAGGTCGGAACTTACCCGACAAGGAATTTCGCTACCTTAGGATGGTTATAGTTACCACCGCCGTTTACTGGGGCTTGGACTCGCCCTTCACCCCCAAAAAAGAGGGGGCTGAGGGCTCCTCTTGACCTTCCAGCACCGGGCAGGCGTCAGTCCGTATACCTCGCCTTGCGGCTTCGCACGGACCTGTGTTTTTAGTAAACAGTCGCTTCTCCCTGGTCTCTGCGGCCCTCACCCCTAGCCCGCGACGGGGCCTCAGGGCCCGGGCCCCCTTCTCCCGAGGTTACGGGGGCACTTTGCCGAGTTCCTTGACCATGAATCACTCGTGCGCCTAGGCATGCTCTGCCCGACCACCTGTGTCGGTATAGGGTACGGGCGGCCGGCACCATCGCGTCGAGGCTTTTCTCGGCACCCCAGGATCACCCTGCTTCCCCCGCCCGCAGGCAGGGTCACCATCACGCCTCACCCCGCCCCCCCACCCACCACGGGCAGGAGGACCGCCCCCCGGATTTGCCTGGGGGACAGGCTGCGCGCTTGGACGGGCCAAGCCATCAGGCCCGCGGAGGCTACCACTGTGCGTCACCCCTGTTAACACGCTTGCCTACCAGCACGGAGGGTCCCCGCCCCCGGGCGCCCCCACGGCCACAGGCCGCCGGGACACCACCAGGAGGGCAGGTCAGCACCCGCGCGTCAGCACGGTCGGTACCAGGCCGGTACGGGAGTATCAACCCGTCGTCCATCGACTACGCCTGTCGGCCTCGCCTTAGGCCCCGACTCACCCAGGGCGGACTAGCCTGGCCCTGGAACCCTTGGTCATTCGGCGCTAGGGCTTCCCACCCTAGTATCGCTACTCATGCCTGCATCCTCGCTCCCGCACCGTCCACCCCTGGGTCACCCCGAGGCTTCACCCCGTGCGGGACGCTCCCCTACCACCCGCCGCCCCTGACCACCCCGCCCACCAGGACAGGACAGTAGGGACCACGCGACGGGCCCGCGGCTTCGGCGGCGCGCTTGAGCCCCGCTACATTGTCGGCGCACGACCACTTGACCAGTGAGCTGTTACGCACTCCTTCGAGGATGGCTGCTTCTAAGCCAACCTCCTGGTTGTCTGCGCGGCCGCACATCCTTTCCCACTTAGCGCGCGCTTAGGGGCCTTAGCCGGCGGTCTGGGCTGTTTCCCTCTCGACCACGGAGCTTATCCCCGCGGTCTCACTGCCGCGCTCCACCCCGACGGCATTCGGAGTTTGGCTGACCTCAGTAACCCTGTGGGGCCCATCAGCCACCCAGTAGCTCTACCTCCGCCGGGAACCACGCGACGCTGCACCAAAATGCATTTCGGGGAGAACCAGCTATCACGGAGTCTGATTGGCCTTTCACCCCTACCCACAGCTCATCCCCCGGTTTTCAACCCAGGTGGGTGCGGTCCTCCACGCGCTCTTACACGCGCCTCAACCTGGCCATGGGTAGATCACCCCGCTTCGGGTCCACGACGCGCCACTCAACCGCCCCTGACAGGACTCGCTCTCGCTACGGCTGCCCCCACGGGTTAACCTCGCGACGCGCCACTGACTCGCAGGCTCATTCTTCAAAAGGCACGCCACCACCCCCCACCCCGCGGGCAGGAGGCTCTGACGGCTTGCAGGCGCCCGGTTTCAGGTACTGTTTCACTCCCCTCCCGGGTACTTTTCACCATTCCCTCACGGTACTGGTCCGCTATCGGTCACCAGGAGGTATTCAGGCAGCCAAGCGGTCTTGGCAGACTCGCACAGGACTCCACGGACCCCGTGCTACCACGGGAACCCGGCCCACGCGCGCCCGGCCGGCTTAGCCTACGGGGGTCTCACCCTCTACGCCTCCCCTTCCCAGAGGACTCGGCTACCAGCACGAGCACAACGCGGCCCTCCGGCAGAAGAGCCACGGCCAGGCCCCACAACCCCGCACGCGCAGCCCCTGCCGGGTCAACGCACGCGCACGGTTTGGCCCTCCTCCGCTTTCGCTCGCCACTACTCACGGAATATCCTCTCCTGCGGGTACTGAGATGTTTCACTTCCCCGCGTCACCCCCCACGCACAGGCACACGCCCACGCACGGGTGGCACGACACAGCTCGTGCCAGGTCACCCCATTCGGAGACCCCCGGATCACAGCCCGCCAGCCGGCTCCCCGAGGATTATCGCAGGCCACCACGTCCTTCATCGGCCCCTGGTGCCAAGGCATCCACCGAGCGCCCACACAAACAAGCACACACAACACACCACACAACACGCACGCCGCAGGCACACGCCCACGCGCGCGCCCACGACGGCTGCACCACGACAGGCCACCACACCCCCACCACCACCACGGCAGCAGGACGGCACGGCAGCCCGACGCTCGCGCCCGCTATACAGTTCACAACCACCCGCCCACGCCCCGGCCACCACGCGCACGCACGCGCACCAGCCAGGACCAGGCCACCAGGACGCACAGGCCCCAGAACCCGACAGCGTGCCCGCCACCGCCCCCCGGACCAGCCCCCCGACCACGAGGAGCCACCCAGGACACGACCCGGCGAACCAGCACCACCCACCACCCCCAGGCAGCAGGCACGGCACCAGCAGTCCCCCCACGCCCCACCACGACCAGGCACCCACCAGCCCCCGGGCCACCACGACCCAGGACCACGGGCACGACAGGCACCCCGCCACAGCAGTCTCCCTAGAAAGGAGGTGATCCAGCCGCACCTTCCGGTACGGCTACCTTGTTACGACTTCGTCCCAATCACCAGCCCCGCCTTCGACCGCTCCCCGTAGGGCCACGGGCTTCGGGCGTCACCGGCTTTCATGACGTGACGGGCGGTGTGTACAAGGCCCGAGAACGTATTCACCGCAGCAGTGCTGATCTGCGATTACTAGCGACTCCGGCTTCACGGTGTCGAGTTGCAGACACCGATCCGAACTGAGACCGGCTTTAAGGGATTCGCTCCGCCTCGCGGCACCGCAGCCCTCTGTACCGGCCATTGTAGCATGCGTGAAGCCCAGGACATAAGGGGCATGATGATTTGACGTCGTCCCCACCCTCCTCCGAGTTGACCCCGGCAGTCTCCCGAGAGTCCCCACCACCACGTGCTGGCAACACGGGACAGGGGTTGCGCTCGTTGCGGGACTTAACCCAACATCTCACGACACGAGCTGACGACAACCATGCACCACCTGTGAGGGCACCCCCACCCCCCCGCAAACACGAGAGGACAGGAGAAGACCACGTCTCCGCGGCCCGCGCCCACATGTCAAGCCCTGGTAAGGTTCTTCGCGTTGCATCGAATTAATCCGCATGCTCCGCCGCTTGTGCGGGCCCCCGTCAATTCCTTTGAGTTTTAGCCTTGCGGCCGTACTCCCCAGGCGGGGCACTTAATGCGTTAGCTGCGGCGCGGGAGCCCCGGAAAAGGCCCCCCACACCTAGTGCCCAACGTTTACGGCGCGGACTACCAGGGTATCTAATCCTGTTCGCTCCCCACGCTTTCGCTCCTCAGCGTCAGTAACGGCCCAGAGACCCGCCTTCGCCACCGGTGTTCCTCCTGATATCTGCGCATTCCACCGCTACACCAGGAGTTCCGGCCTCCCCTACCGCACTCAAGCCGGCCCGTACCCACCGCACTCCCCGGTTGAGCCGGGACATTTCACGGCAGGCGCGACCAGCCGCCTACAAGCCCTTTACGCCCAGTAACTCCGGACAACGCTAGCGCCCTACGTATTACCGCGGCTGCTGGCACGTAGTTAGCCGGCGCTTCTTACCCAGCTACCGTCAGCCCCGCCACCACGGGCAGGACCTTCTCCGCTGGCGAAAGAGGTTCACGACCCGAAGGCCTCCGTCCCTCACGCGGCGTCGCTGCATCAGGCTTCCGCCCATTGTGCAATATCCCCCACTGCTGCCTCCCGCAGGAGTCTGGGCCGTGTCTCAGTCCCAGTGTGGCCGCCCACCCTCTCAGGCCGGCTACCCGTCACCGCCTTGGTAGGCCATCACCCCACCAACAAGCTGATAGGCCGCGAGCCCATCCCCCACCAGACCCACCCAAGGCAGGCCCTATCCCGCACCAGCCATGCGACCAGCACGAGCACACCCCGTATTAGCCCCACTTTCATGAGGTTATCCAGGAGAGGAGGGCAGGTTGCTCACGTGTTACTCACCCGTTCGCCACTCATCCACCCAGCCCACCACAACAGCGGACCAGGCATCACCGTACGACTTGCATGTGTTAGGCACGCCGCCAGCGTTCGTCCTGAGCCAGGATCAAACTCTCCAAAAAAAACAAGAACCACACGACGACCGCCCACAAACCAGCAGGCAGCCCCCGCACAAAAAAACCAGACAGAACCACCCCACCACACGCACACCCGACCAGCCGCACGCACACACGCACGACCACAACCAGGCACACCCACAGCAGGACAGCCCCACCCAGACAGGCATAAAAGAACAAGACACACTATCGAGATCTCAAACCACACACCCACAACCAGCCACACCACCACAACAACAGCAGCAGCACAACCAGCAAGAGCAACCCGACATCTCCACCAGAACTACTACAAGCACTTCAGAAGGAAGCAGCCCGAGTAGTTAACCCGGCTTGTTATCGAGCTTGGTACGCCTCCGTTCCGGGTCTTGCCCTTTCCGGCGACGGACGAGTACTTAACCACCTTCAGAACTTCAGGTCAACTTCGTGACGAGTGACCCTCGACACTCGCTCGCGTGGGCACTGGGGCTACCGGGCTGGCGCCGTCCCAGCACCCACTTCCGGCTAGAGGCACCTGGACTGGTCCGCCCCTCGTCTCAGCCGCCCTCGCTCGCCCGTCTCAGCCAGCTCAGCCAGTCGTGTCCCCCGTCTGGGGCGTCTCCTCGGCACTCGCGCCCCTGGGTGGGAGGGAGAGGCGGGGTGGTGGAGCCGTATCAGCATCGGCTGGTGGCGTGTTCCTTCTCTCCTCCCCAGTCGGCCCGGGATCAGCAGCCCCCGTCGCGGAACCGGGACTAGTACGCTCCACCTCCAGAGTCACCCTGGTGACCATGGCGGCAACGACGCCGACAGCGGCGAGCACCGGCGCGGCCACAACCGTGACGCCTCCGGCTATCACGCCTGCCGTCATCGGGATGCTGAACAGCTCACGCCCCGATGAGTCCCGCAGGACCACGCGGCGGACGCTCCCGTCGGCCATAAGCCGCCTGACGGTGGAGACAAGCTGGTCCCCAGCCACGTCGATCCACTCCAGGACCGTGTGGGAACCACTCGGCTGGCTAGTGGTACCAGACTGCTGGCCGGGCTCACCTGCCCCGGGCTTAGGTGTCTTCTGTGTCGTCATGCGACCCAGTCTGCTGGCTAACCCCCGTCCCCGACTACCGGGGACCACCCTGACTCGTCCCTAGTTGTGGCGCTACCCACCCCGACACACGCGAGGGAACAGGCCAGGCACCAGGTACCGAGATCAACACAGGCCGCACCGCTGCACCCGCCAGCCCCGGGTGCCAGGATATTCCCTGTCACCTTCCAACGCCCCAGCCCCGACACTGCCAGGCTCAGACCGCTTCATGCTCTGGGGACCAGGGCCGTGACACCAGGACCAAGTGGTGCCAGCATAGTGGTGGCGCCCAGGGCACGCCGACAATCGTACAGACCCGGTGGGGCCTAGGGCACCTACCCATCACAGCGACGTGACATCTGGAGGACCACACCATGCACGACTTCGGCGGACGAACAGTTCTGATCACCGGCGCAAGCGGAGGCATCGGGGGCGCAACCGCACGCATGCTGGCGGCCCAGGGCGCTCAGGTGCTGGCCTGTGGACGCGACGAGAACGCCCTGGCTGCTCTCGCCGCCCAGACCGGCGCCACCACCTTACGCTTCGACGTCACCAAGGAGGACGAGGTCCGTGACGCCATTGAGGGACGGGACCTTGACGGCGTAGTCAACTGCGCCGGCTGGGGAGGCGCCATCGAGACGCCCCAGGAGGCTGACGTCGAGGTCTTCGACAAGGTCATGGCGATCAACGCCCGCAGCACGCTGCTGGTTACCAAGCACGCCTCGCGGCAGATGATCCGTCACGGCCGGGGCGGCTCCATCGTTAACGTATCCAGCCAGGCCAGCCTCGTGGGACTCACGGGACACATCGCCTACGGGTCCTCCAAGGCGGCGATGGACAACATGACCCGGGTCAGCGCGCTGGAGCTGGGCCGCTACAACATCCGTGTCAACAGCGTCAACCCTACCGTCGTGATGACCCCTATGTCCGCCTGGTACTGGGGGCGGCCCGAGATCGAGGGCCCTTTCCTCGAGCAGATGCCGCTAGGACGATGGGCCACCGAGGACGACGTCGCCGGCCCCGTCGTCTTCCTCCTCAGCGACCAGGCGGCCATGATCACCGGGGTCTGCCTGCCCGTCGACGGAGGCTACACCAACAGGTGAGCACTCTGCCCTGATGCGGTGGTGTCGACCGACAGACGTCGGCCGGCACCACCCGTCACGCCAACAGCCAGCCGAGGTCAGCAAAGTACCAGCCTGTGCCATGCAGGGCTCTAGGACGTCACCCAGGCCGTGGACATACTCATGCCACCGACGGAGCGGCCGTCGACGACACAACGAGGTGACCCATGGATATCGGAATGCCCCGCAAGCTGGCCTTCGGCTTCCTCGCCATAGCCGTCTTCATGACAGGGGACGGATTTGAGCTGACCTTCCTGTCCCCCTACCTGGTTGACCAGGGGTTCACGTCGCCCCAGGCAAGCCTGGTCTTTACCTGCTACGGCTTCATGGCGGCGCTGGCCGGCTGGTCCTCAGGGGTCCTGGCCGAGATGTTCGGCGCCAAGCGCGTCATGATGATCGGCGGCACGTCGTGGCTGGCGCTGCACCTGGTGTTCGTGGGCATAGCCCTGCCACTGGGGTCCTACCCCCTGATCCTGTCGGTCTACGCGATCCGAGGCCTGTCCTACCCGCTGTTCATCTACTCCTTCGTGGTGCTTATCGCCCAGACCGTGGACACATCCAGACTCGCCTCAGCCATGGGGTGGTTCTGGACCTCTTACTCCATCGGTATCGGCGTGCTCGGGGCCTACCTGCCCAGCTGGATCGTGCCCGTCGTCGGGGAGTACCGCACCCTGTGGATCTCACTGGCCTGGGCGAGCGTAGGCACCGTCATCTGCCTCGCGCTGGTACCCACCTCCCCGCGGAACGCGAGCGCAGACCTGGACCGGGGCGCCAAGATACGCGAACTGGCACGCGGCGCCACGATCCTGGCCGAGAACCGGGAGATTGCCCTGGCGGCAGTGGTAAGGATCATCTGCAACCTCACGCTCTACGGGTTTCCCGTCATCATGCCGCTCTACCTGGCCACCGACGAGGACGGCGGAGGCGAGTGGATCACACAGCAGCAGTGGATGCGTGTCTGGGCGCTGATGTTCCTGGTGACCGTCTTTGGGAACGTGTTCTGGGGGATTATCGGCGACCGCTTTGGGTGGATGAGACAGATGCGCTGGTACGGATGCTGGTTCTGCGCCGCAGGTACCCTGGCCTTCTACTACATCCCCAGCTCTTTGGTGGCAACCTCTGGCTCCTGTACGCCGCCGCCACGCTGTTGGGAATGGGCTTTACCGCTTTCGTTCCCATGGGCGCGATCTTCCCCGCTATCGCCCCGGAGCACCGTGGCGCGGCGATATCGGCACACAATCTGGCCTCAGGCCTGACCACCTTCTTCGGTCCTGCCATCGCCACTGCGCTGCTGCCCTTCGTCGGCTTCGGCGGAGTGTGCTGGGCCTACGCTCTGCTCTACCTGCTGGGCTCGCTCATCACGGTGTTCATCCGCCCGCCCCAGCCGGGCTTCACCCCCGAGGGACGTCGGCTGCCCGTGTCCCGCGAGGCCGCGAGCGCACCAACCGCCGCGTAAGCCCTATCCCGCGCCCTCCTGGACACGCGGCCCCGCGGACCGCCACTGGTGGGTGGGCAGCAGCACGTCGGCTGCTGCCCACCCACCGGGCGCTGGAGGTGCGCCAGCCTAGCCGCCCGTTCCAGGGATGCCTGCTACCAGCCCAGCCGACCTTATCCGTCAACGGCACCGTCGAGGACCCAGGACACTGAGCATGGAGCTCCTCCGTGCCGAGGGCCTCGGGCAGGTACCCAGCAGGACGCCACGGTCTTTCCCAGCCCAGGCGGGGCGACAGGCAACGCCAGGCCTAGCCCCGACGGCACAATCTGATCTCACTAGTCTCTGTGGAGCTAGGGGGACTCGAACCCCCGACCTTCTCATTGCGAACGAGACGCGCTACCAACTGCGCCATAGCCCCAAGTGCCCCATGATGGTAGCACCACTGCCGCACCCGACACCAACGCCACCTGTGGTGAGACCGCCCACCTAGTTGGACCTAGCTGGCTGGCCCTTCCTAAACTACCTGACTCACCGCCGCTACTCGCCTGCGGCACGGCGGCGCTCCAGGACTGCGTCCAGGTCGATCGGCTGGAAGTCCCGCTCCTCAAAGTCCGGCGCGGTAAAAGTCCTGACCCGGTGTGGACGTGCTGGCACTGGGACGGAGACGCCCGGCTCCACCACCGGCTCCTCGTAGGCACGTCGAGGAGCCCGAGCCGCAAGCGTGTAGGTGGGGGCAGGAACATGGACCGGGCGCCAGCCCTGGGGCGGAGTCGCTGTCGGGAGCTCAGCACGCCCTTTCCTCGCGCCTCCCCGGCTCGGCTCGTCCCGGCTCGCAGGCTGATCCGCGCCAGCCGTCGGGGGGTCGCCCGCAGTGACGACCCTACCCACCGAGCCCTCGTCCTTCACCTGACCCACGGCCTCGACGTCGCCACCGCCACCGGCCTCAGGCGGTGCAGCAAGGCTCTCCTGCGGCGTCTGCGGCGGTCTTGCCCGGGGAGTCTCCACGCCGGGTCGACGAGTCGCGTCGTCGGCGTCTGCTGTCGCCGCACCCCACGCAGGTTCCGGGGAGACCGCTGCCGCACCGACCTCCTCGTCAGCCGCCTCGCTCCGGAGCGAGGCAGACGAGCTCTCAGCCTGAGGTGATGTCCTCGACTGCGTCCGCACCTGGAACGACTCCTGGACGAACTTGGGGGCGACATGGACCGAAGGCTGGTCCTGCTCGGACAAAACGGCGTCGTCAAAGTCCGGTGCCGGGACGCGCGGCTGGGACTCAGGCTGCTGCTGTGTGCGCAAGGAGCGCTTGCTGGCCACGACCGGCACTGTGGGACGGCGTCCGGTCAGTCCTGTCAGCTCGCGCTCCAGCTCAGCGATCCGGTGCCGCTCGCGCCGATCGGCCTGCGCAGAGGCCACCGCCGCCCTCCGTCCCGCCACCATGGAGACCCCCATAAGCGCCGTCGGCACCAGGGCAGGCCACCAGGGCAGCACCGTCAGCGCCCCGACGACCCATGCCCCCAGGGAGACCCCCAGCAGGACACAGGCGACGACACCACGGTGGGCCGCCGCCGCCCGACGACGCTCCCGGGCCTGGGCGTGAGCCTTCCGGGCGCGCCCGAGCTCCCGCTCTGTGCGCAGGGCTCTCACGTTCCTTACCGCCGGCCTGTTCATCCCCTTGACCTCCGGTCGCCGTCGAAAGAGTTCCGCGTGCCCGCTACGCCCGCACGCACTGTCCGCAGCCGCCGTGGCTCCCGTGTCCAGGACCCGCAGCTCGGCGGAGTAGCGGTCCTGGATGTTGGACTGGCCGGTCATCTCACGACGCCGCACCAGGAACGGGAAAAGGTACACAGCGAGAACTGCGACGAGGGCAGCGAACGCCCAGACCTCAACTCCCACATCTCAACCGTATGTGCATCAACGCGCCCATCAACGGAGGAACACTCCGTGTCGTCGGTAAGTCGTCGGTAAGTCGTCGGTAAGTCGCCGACCGCTCAGCGACAGGACATCCGGAATGTCCCACACTCACGCATGATCTTTTAACTCATAAACCACCCTTGCATCGAAAACCTCATGAGTCACAGGCGCCTCGCGTCTGCGCCCGCGCCTCCAGCCGAGCCACCATCCCTGCGCCACCAAGCTCCTCGGAAAGAACCGCAAAGGACACGTGGTCGGCCCAGTCCCCGTCTATATGCATAAAGGCACGACGCAGCCCCTCCTCACGCAGTCCCAGCGCACGGCACAGCGCAATACTGCGCCGGTTTCCCGGACGCACGTTGACCTCGACACGGTGCAGGCCTACCTGCGGTCCCAGCAGGTGATCCACGGCCATAGCGACGGCAAGACGCATCACTCCCCGCCCCTCGTAGGCAGAGGCGACCCAGTAGCCCACCTGGGCACTGCGCACAGACCCCCACTGGATCGGGTCGGCGCTTACCTGCCCCGCCAGCATCCCGTCCACCTCCAGGACGAAGGGCATAGCCTGTCCCTGCCGGGCGCGCCGTGCCTGCTGCCGCACATAGTCAGCGAACGTGGGCAGGTCCTGACGCGCCTGGGAAGGACATGTCGCCTCCCAGGGTGCCAGCCGCCCCGCCTCGGACAGGCGCAGCCGGAGCCACTCCTCCTCGTCGCCAGGCCGCAGCTCACGCAGGCACACTACGCCCGCGTCCCGTACCAGGCCCCGGGCAGTGACATCGTCCTGGCACAGGCGTACAGGCCACAGGTAACGAGAAGAGGCCACCGATCTGCGCCAGGGCAGGGCAGCCGCCCACGACCACCACCCCGCCCGGAGGTCCTCCGGACTGTGGCCCGGCTGCCTGCGTGTGAGAACCGGTCTACGCATAACCCTGACCATAGTCGGGCTGTACGTCCGGCCCTGTCAGGCGTCCAGAAGAAGACAGTGCAGGGTGTCCCCGACGACAACGGTGTGCGTGTCCTCCGGGACCACAGCGATCGCGTTCGCCCTGGCCAGCCCGCAGAGCCGCGTGGCCCCAGGCTGTGCCGTCGGCTCAGCACGGTAGCCGCGCGAGGGGGAGCCGACCAGGTGAACCGGGACGAACTCCCGCATCCCCGCCGGGGAGTGCCAGCCCGACGACACTGCGGCGGGAAGGGATCTACGGTACAGGCTGGCGTACCCGGCGACCTGGCGCACGACCGGACGAACAAAGGCCTCGAAGGCGATGAGTGCGCTGACCGGGTCCCGGGCAGGCAGAAGACCGGAGTGCCCTCGACCGTCCCGAACCCCAGCTGCCTTCCCGGCACCATGGCCACCGAGTCGAAGCGGACGGTCCCAAGTGGCGCCAGGACCTCCTTGACGCAGTCACTCTGGCCCGCCGAGAGCCCGCCGGTGGTCACGATGAGGTCGGCCCGCACCAGCTGGTCCTCCAGGGTCTCTCGCACCGCACTCAGGTCATCGGGCACTGCCGCCACCCTGAAGGCCTGCCCGCCGGCCTCGGTCACGGCAGAGGCCAGGGCGGCGCCGTTGGCGTCACAGACCGCCTCGATCTCACGGACACGCGTCGGCTCAACCAGCTCGTCCCCGACCGGGACCACAACGACACGGGGGACGGGACGGACCCGCACCCGGCTCAGTCCCAGGCCGGCAAGAAGAGCAACCTGCCTGGCGCTGACCCTGGTGCCCTGGGTCAGCACCGTCGTCCCAGCCCCGACATCCTCGGCACGGTGGCGCACACCATGCCCCCCAGGCACGGCGCCGTAGACCGCGACACGGTCCGCACCACGGTCAGTCTGTGTCCACGGCACTACGGCATCGGCCCCTACAGGCATGACCGTCCCGGAGTCAACCAGGACCGCGCAGCCCGGCACCAGCCGACCAGAGCGCCCCTCCCCGGCCCGCACGGCGTCCACCACCCTGAGGGTGACGGGCTCCGCGAGGGAAGCGCCTGCCAGGTCGGCAGAGGCAACAGCGTAGCCGTCGGCTCCCGCCAGGTCGGCCGCAGGCAGGTCGGCCCCAGCCACGACGTCCTGGGCCAGCACGCACGTCACGGCGTCAGGAAGGGCGACATCCAGCGGCGCAGCCGCCTGGACGGTCTCAAGGCACGCGGCCAGGTGCTCGGCGACTGTTCTCATGACCCCAGGCTACCGCCCAGCCGCAGGAACCTCCCCGCAGCCCTCACCGGCAGCACCAGCACAAGCGGGGGCGAACCAGCAACCTGGGCGCAGTCAGGAGACGGCAGAGGCGCGCAGAGAAAGAAAAGCTGTGGAGGACCCGTAGAGGCCCACAGACCACGGGCACGCGTGCCTCGCCCGCCCTCCGTACGCACTGGGTATGTACCTCGGTAAGGGAACCTGAGACAATGACGTCATGAGCGATGGCGCCCGCACCCTCCCTGACACCGGAGCCCTTACGACTGACGACGCCAAGGAGCGGCTGCGCGAGGTTCTCCGGGAGCGCCGCTCCTCCTTCCACCGTCATCCCACCCACGGTCACGGCCCCGGGTGCGAGGCACTCACCGTCCACGCCCTCCAGGCCGTGGACGGCGCCCAGTGCGTAGCCGTCTTTGTCTCCGTGGGAGCCGAGCCCTGCACCCGGCTCCTGCTGGAGCGGCTGAGTGAGCAGGGGGTTGAGGTGCTGCTGCCCGTCCTGGGTCCACGCCTGGCCCGCTGCTGGGGCCGCTTCCGCGGCAACCACGACCTGGCCGAGCGCTCACCGGGACGCCCACCCGAACCTGGCGGGCAGACGCTGCCCGCACAGGCAGTAGCACAGGCGGAGGCGCTCATCGTCCCGGCCCTGGCGGTAGACAGCTCAGGGCACCGGCTGGGCCAGGGGGGCGGCTGGTACGACCGCATGCTGCCCCTACGCCGTGACGGCGCCCCTGCCTTCGCCGTCGTCCACCCCGACGAGCTGTTCACTGACCGCCTCCCGGTCGAGCCGCACGACCAGCGTGTTGACGCCGTCATCTGTGAGGAGCAGTGGTTCTTGCTGGAGGGGTCGCAGTTCTCCTCCAGCGGACCGCCCCCGGGCTGACTCCGTCCCGGTGTCCCCGCGCGCGTCGACCATATCGCCCCGGCACCCTGCCCGCCCGGGGCTCCCCGCTCAGGCAGGGCCAGGGCACCACAGACCAGGCTCGGTCCACCTCGTCAACAAGGACTACTGTCCTCAGACAGCTCACGATGAGGGGACAGGCACCATAGCCGCATGATCGCAGGTCGTCGCACACGTCAAGCCAGGTCCTCCTCCCCGCGCTCGCCACGGCCACAGCCCCGTACCCGAGCGCGGCGCCCCTCCCTCCTGCTGTGGCGGCACCGGCACCTGGTCGTAGCCGCCTGCCTGGCGGCCGCGGCGGTGGCGACGCTGAACGTGCTGCGCCCCGACCCGCCCTCGACCCAGGAGGTGCTGGTGGCCGCCAGGCAAGTCAGCGCCGGCACGGTCGTCACCAAGGACGACGTGGTCCGACGCAGCGTCCCCGCACAGGGGCTACCTGAGTCCGGCCTGGCCGGGGAGGAGGTGGTTGGCCAGCGCTCAGCCATCACCCTGGAGCCTGGGACCGTTCTTACGACCTCCATGACGAGCGCGGCCCTGACCCAGGGGCTCGATCCTGACCAGCGAGTCGTTCAGGTACCGGTCGGTGTCGGGGCAGAGCTGGCGGAGCCAGGGGCGCAGGTAGACGTCATCGACGCACGTGGCGATGCCACCAGCAGCACACAGGCTGCTGAGAATCCCTCCGAGGACGCCCCCTCCGTCCTGTCCAGCCCGGTACCCCTCCAGGGGGCAGAGTCAACCGTGCTGACGCGCAGGGCGCGAGTCCTCATGACCCAGCCGGGTGACGACAGCACCCCCTGGGGACCAGGGACGAAAGTCACACTTGTCACCATTGCTGTTTCCTCAGGTGACGCTACCCTGGTTGCCGCTGCGGCCACCACTGGAGCGCTCGGTATTGTCCTGAGTCCGTGAGCCGCTGTGGCCGCTTGTGGAGCGCGCCTGTTCCGTTCCCCCGATGGCGCACGATGGCTGAGATGCCAGCGCCGCTATGAAAGGACCAACATGATCAAGGGCTTCAGGGACTTTATCGCCCAGGGCAACGTCCTCGACCTCGCCGTCGCCGTCATCATCGGCGCTGCCTTCGCCCCTATCGTCGAGGCCGTCACCAACGTCATCATGGGCATTATCGGTGCCCTGGTGGGTCAGCCGAACTTCGACTCCGTCGGTGAGTTCTCCATCAACGGCTCTGACATGATCCAGCCCGGCACGATCGTCACCCAGCTCGTCAACTTCCTCCTGGTCGCCGCAGCCGTCTACTTCTGCATCGTCATGCCCATGAACAGGCTTAACGAGCGCCGCAGGAAGGCGGCCGAGGAGGCTGCCGAGCCGACCGACGTCGAGCTGCTCACCGAGATCCGCGACCTGCTCTCCCAGCAGCGGGGCTGACTCCCAGCCCTGTGGCAACCGGGACAGGTCGCCACAGACTTCTCAGCCGCAGGACCCTGGCCAGGACACTCACCACGTGCTCCGGCCAGGGTCCTGCGCACTGGGATGGACCGTGACAGGAGCAGGACGAGCCAGGAAGACGAGGCTGTGCAGGACGAGGCTGTGCAGTCAGTGCTCTCCTGCCCTGGGCAGCTCTGCACCCGACCCGCCCCAGCACCTGCCCAGCACCTGGTGGGGTGCTACCAGTGGGGTGGGACGTCACGCAGCAGACGGGCGTCGTTAGTGTTGTCACAGTCTGGGCTGACGACGCTATCAGCCCTGTCAGCACCACCACTGCCACAGGTGCTGCCGGGAGCACTCTCGCCGCGGGTAGCCACGCTTCTCAAGGCCTCAGCGGTGGAGTCAGCCTGCGCCAGGTCCTCAGGCACCTCGCCATGGGCCACACGGTCCCGGTCCCCGGGAGACAGGACCACGACCCTCCGGTGCCTCCGAGGGCTGCCTGAGGGGGCACTCACCGCGCCCGCCGCACCGCGTTGGTCAGGACAGCATCGATACCGGAACCGCGCCGACGCAGTGCCAGGGCGGCCCTAAGCTCCTCGATCTCCTCCTCCTCCCCGCGAGTCACGCCGTCGGAGCGGATCCAGGCCACCAGGTCGTCCAGCTGGTCGTCAGAGTAGGCCTGCAGCGGCAGTCCCTGGGCGATAGGCGGACGCTGAACGCGGTTGTCCCACGGCACCGCTGTGGGGTCGCTAGGCTCCGGCGCAGGAGCCGGAGGCGTCGCGCCCGGGGCGCGACCCGCAGCCACGGGCGCCTCCGGGGTCGCCGGGACAGGCGCGCCAGGCAGAGAGCCCCGGGAGGCCGCACCAGCAGAGCCCGAGGCTGCAGGCAGGGTCGGCTCCACGTCGTCAAGATGGTCGGGCAGGGTCTCCCCCGCAGGCACTGCCCGAGCCTCCTGGCGTGCCACCAGCTCGGCCAGTACCAGCTCCTCGACCCGGTCCGCCTCTGCCTCCGGGTCCACAAAGACCCCGACCGAGTAGGCAATGTGGACGCGCCAGCCCCGCTGCTCCAGCCGTTCCACCCGGTGCCGGTCACGGCGGCGCAGGCTCGGCTCGGCCACGTAGTCGGTGTCGTCGGTGAGTACCGCGACCAGGAGCTCGTCGGGGTAGTCCGGGTGACCGATCGCCAGGGGATACGCACGCCCCCTCCACCCCGTAGCGGGGACCACGGACAGCCCCTTGCGCCACAGGTGCTCTGCCAGGTCCACTAGGAGGCGGTCCGGAACCCTGCCGGCAGAACCGCCGGGGACCGCCGCTGCCTCAGCGCGTGCCAGCACCTCACGCAGCAGCTGCGCTCCTGCGGACCGCAGACGCTCAGGATCGATATCGTCGGCCGCTAGACACGAGACGACCTGAGTACGCCCCCGCGAGGCGCACAGAGCCTCTACCAGGCCAACCATCCCGTCGTGGTCGGAGATCGCCCCAAAGCTGTGGATAGTGCGGCCGTGAGGGGTCTTGGCGTAGCCGACGGTCACGATAACGTGGTCACGGCGCAGGGCACGAGCCCCGGAGAGGTCCACCACGACAAAGGGCTCGTCAGCACCGGGGGAGAAGAAGCGCTCCAGGGCCGGGGAACCCGCCACCGCCTGGGCCACCGCTGAGCGCACCGCGTCAGCGTGCAGGGTGTTGAGAGCGACGACGCCCAGGGACTCCTCAGGGCGAGTCAGAGCCCGGTCGATCACCAGGTCGACGACGCGGTCCACCTCCGCCGACACCGTCTCCACCGCGGTCTGCCCGGGAGCGGGCATGCCCCTGCCGTCCACGAGGTCAAGGCTGAGGGTCCCCTCCCCCGGTGGGGAGGGGATCGCGTCCACCGCACCCTGGTAGCCGTGGGAGGACAGGAAGGCGGCGATCCCGGCGTCCAGGGTGTTACGGAATGTGGGTAGGGTCACTGAGGGGAGCAGAGGGCCGAGCTCGCCAGCCATACCGCTGGAGGAGCGGCGCGGGTCCCCGACGACCAGGACCTGCTCAGCACGCACAAAGGTGGGCAGGACCTGGGACACCGGAAGGTGCCCGCTCGCGTCCATGACCACCAGGTCCACCACAGCCATCGGGTCCAGGACCTGCGGCACCAGCGTCGGCGGGATGATCCACACCGGCTTGGCCAACAGGGCTACCGGGTGAGCCGCCAGGATCTCACGCAGGGGCACGCCGTCGTCGCGGGCGAGCGCGATGTAGAGCGCCCGGGCGTCATCTTTGTCCGCCTCTACCGCAGCCCGCACCCGCCGTGCGTAGGCCTGGGCCACCGGCCCGGGCAGGGACTGCGACTGCGCGGCATCCAGGTCACGCAGCCGGGAGGACAGCTCTGCCAGCGCCCGAGCGTCCAGTCCACCTATGTCGGGGTCCTCACGCAGGATATAGGCCAGAACAGAGGCCCACCAGCAGTAGGTCAGCTCGCTGTCCAGCCGGTCCTCCTCGACCCCGCGCTGCGCCAGATCCTCGACGAAGGGTCCCAGGCCCAGCTTCTCCAGCTCAGCCCGGATGCGGTTGACCTCGGGAAGTCTCTGCGCCGTCAGGTCGTCGGCAGCCAGGGCGTTGACGTAGTCGACAAGCTCGTCCAGGGGGTAGTCGACCAGGACCGAGGTGTCCTGGGTACGCGCCAGGATCGGCTGGACCTCCTCCACGGCACGATGAGCCCTGGCTGCTGCGCGGGTCATCTCGTCCAGGCCGTGGGGCAGGCGCGGCCAGCCACCGTCAGGGTCGTAGCGACGCCAGGCCTCCCGACAGCGCTGGACCTTGACCAGCTCACCGTGGAGGTCGTTGACGACCCTCCCCGGCCTGACAAGGTCCTTGGCCTGCCTGGTAAAGCGACGGCGTCGGGCGCCGTCCATGGTGACGTGATGCTCCTCCCGCCACCGGCGTGTCGCCGTCGCCGCCACCATGTCCGCGGCAGAACGCTCAAAGACCTCCGGCACAAAGACGTCGAGAGACTCGCGCACGCCGTCCAGGACTCCGAGCTGGTCCATCCACTCCGACAGGGTCCCCGCCCGGGCCAGACCGGTTGACTGCGCTGTCTGCTCAACATGACGCTGCACGCCCGGCAGCAGCTCTCCCAGGGCGCGCAGGTGGACCAGCGCGTCAGTGGCCTCGTCCATGTCGCTGACGGCAATCCCGTTCCAGGCACTGGTGGCTACCTCGGGGGTGAAGACACCCAACGCGTGACCGCGGTGAAGAAGGCCTCGCGCGCGCTCCAGCCCCTCCTCGTCCAGGCGCTCCAGGAGGTCGGGACTGACACGCACCCGGGTGGTGGCCCGGGAGGAGCGACGGCCTGTCAGCTCTGCCAGCGTCTGCAGTGCCTCGAAGGCGGAGACCCCCCAGGGCTGGCGCGAGCGGTGAAGCGCCCCGACATAGCGGTCCAGCCGGGAGCGCACCTGCTGGAGGTGCTCGCGCATCTCAATGATGCCACCCACATCCAGCGCGGGAGGCTGGACCCCCAGCGCCTCCCGGATCGCCTCGCAGGCGTGCTGGCGCCAGGCCGGGTCCTCCGTGAGGTCGATGACCATAGACCCGGCCCCGGCCTCACGCATCGCAGCCGCTACCGCGTGGCCGTCAGCACCGGTCGCAGGGACGTGGACAACCGTGCGCCCCATCGCAGCGGCATCGGCAAACACGGCTGCCAGGGTGCCCGGGACGTCAGAGCCCGGCGGGGCCTCGACAAGAAGGTTCGCCCCTGTACCCACAGCCTCGACGACCGCCAGCTGCGCCGGGTCAAGGTCTCCCACGCCGCGCTCCGCCTCAGGGGCACGGTCTGTCAGGTCGAGATCAGGAAGGTCAACCTCCAAAGCGGTGCGGGCACCCTCGTCACCCGCGAGTGCCGCGACCAGGGCCGAGGTCCGCGAGCGCTCGACGACAGCGTCGAAGTCCTCTACCAGGGCCTGTCCCGGGTGGACGAAGGCACCCACGACAAGCCGCTCGTGGAACTCGAAGCCAGGAAGGTACTGGCGTCCCACGGCACCGATGCGTGCCAGGGCTGAGCGGGGGGTGAAGCCCTCCTCCGACAGGGCGGCCTGGGCGATCGCCTCCACGTCGGTGGCACAGTGGTAGCGGCGCAGCGCCCTGATAAGGACCGGGTTGACCTCGATACTCGGCTCCAGGGCCAGCGTGGCGTCCGCGGTGGCGCTGGCCAGGCGCACCGGGCGCAGGAGCACCGGGGCGTTGACCGTACGGACCCGGGGACCGTCCGAGTCCTCGGGGAACATGAAGCCAGCGGCCGCCATCGCGGCCTGCGCCGCCTGCTCCGCGGCGATACGCGCTACCTGCGGGATCTGGACGGTACGGTCCTCCTCGATCCCATGGCCAGCCCCGGCCGCCGCTGCCCTCTCGTCAGCATTCAGGCCGCCGCCCTGCGCGAGAGAGCCGCTGGCACCAGCGGGCCCGCCGTCATTGTCCGGGGTGCCCGAGGCCGAGACAGTCTCGTTCCACGTCGCGACGCCGATGGCCAGGTAGACCGGCGCCACCCCGAACCTCCGGGCCAGGAGCTCCGTCCGGGAGGCAACCTCGCGCAGCGACTGGCGGGCGTCTCCTAGGGCAGCACGCTCGCGGATCAGGCTGGACAGCTGGGTGGTGCGTCCGGCGTAGAGCTGGGCCAGCCCCGAGGGGTGCGCTGCCGTGAGGTCAACGACACCGTCGACAACAGCGATGTCATCCAGGCTGGCCACACCCCCAAGATCCACCAGCTCGCTGCGCCAGGCCTCGAGAGCCGCCTCGATACGCTCGCGCCGCTGCCCGTCCTTCTCCGTGAGTGGGGGCTCGGGAACCGGGCGGGCCAGCTCGGGCAGGGCGTCGGGAACGTCCGGCTCCGCCACCGGGGGCGCGGAGGGAGCAGGCGGGGGTGCCCACCGGTGCGGCGCCCCCGCAGCCTCGCGTTCTTTCGCCCAGGAGGCGGCTTTACGCCGCTTGCGGCCGAAGGAGAACAACGAAGGTGTCATAGCGCCCAAGATAACGGGCCACCGCAGCGAGATCGTGGAGACTCGTCGGCGCGGGGGCGGCTGTCTTCCTGCACAGCCGCCCCATCCATGACACCGGCACAGGAGGGCGTGAGACCCCCTGACCCAGCGGAGCCCCTGCCGCCGGGCGGGTCCGAGGCAGCCCGAAACGGTATGGCACCCAACGGTCTTTCCAGACCGACGTGCAGAGCCACTCCGCGCAGTCTCCGTGCCCTCGGCGCGATTCGAACGCGCGACACCCGCTTTAGGAGAGCGGTGCTCTATCCCCTGAGCTACGAGGGCGTGCGCGCTAGCCTACCAGGAGCCAGGCCTAGTACGCAGCCGACAAGTGTGAGCCGCTGCCACGGCGGCGTCCCAGGAACGGCCGGGGCTCCGCCCGGCAGGAGCCCCAGCAGGAGCTCTGGGCAGTCCCGGGACACGACCGGCTCAGGCTCGTCCCCACGGCGTCGAGGTCCGCGACGGGATCTCGTCCCTGCTGCGCGAGGGAACCACCATGACGGGGCAGGAGGCGTGCGACAGCACGGCCTGGCTCGTCGAGCCCAGAAGCAGGCCGGAGAAGCCGCCGCGCCCTCGGGACCCCACCACGACCAGGTCCACAGCAGTGGAGAACTCCGCCATGAGCTCAGCCGGGTTGCCGTCCAGCGCGTGTCGGCGCACAACCACCTCGGAGCTCCCTTCCAGCGCCTCAGCAACCGCTCGGTCCAGCCCGGAACGGACATCGGCGAGGACCTGCTCCCGGTCAACGGCTGCAGGCAGCCAGGCCAGCGCGCCAGCGCCAGACGCCATAGGGACGGCAGCAATCGCCGTCAGCTCCGCTCCCCACGCCTCGGCCTCAGCTACCGCCCAGTGCAAGGCCTTGCGCGCCGAGGACGAGCCGTCAACTCCGACGACGATCCGCCGCACGGGAGTGTAGTCAGCCCCCTGGGTGCGCTGGGGCACGACGACGGTCGGGCAGTGCCCGTGAGCCGGCAGCGCCGAGGAGACGGTCCCCAGGAGCCGGTCCGCGAACCCTCCGCCCCCACGGGTTCCTACCACCGACAGCGTAGCCTCGTCGGAGAGGTCGACCAGGACTCCTGCCGGGTCACCAGTCTCCAGGGAAGAGGTCACCGTCACCCCTGTTCCCTGCGCCCTCGCGATGGCCTCGTCAACTACCGCCTGGGCGCCGGAGCGGATAGCCGAGTCGTCAAGCGCGGCATAACCGCCGTCAAGCGACGCTGTCGTAAAGGACGGCAGGGAGTAGGCACACAGGACGTGAACTCGCCACCCCTGGCGTGATGCCCTCGCCACCGCCCAGTCCACGGCGGTCAACGACTGCGGCGAGCCGTCAACTCCGACAAGAACAACACTGTCTCCAGCCATGGGTCCGTTCCCTTCCTCCGGGCAGGTCTGCGTCCTCAGCCATTTTGCCCTGAAACAACCTGTGGTGGTCAGCACACGCGCCGACACGGATCGTTTCCTGAAGGAGAACGCACCAGTCTCCCGGGGAGATCGGAGACACCGCTCGGGGGCGAGCACCGGTCTTTGCGGTGCCCGCCCCCGAAAGGCAGTGAACAATGTGCTGGGAGTCAGCCCAGGCGAATGTAGGTGGGAGAGCCCCAGATCTGGCGGTAGACCACACCGGTCCCTGGGTTGGCAGCCTCGATCAGCATGCCGTCACCAGCGTAGATAGCGACGTGGCCGGGCCAGTAGAGCAGGTCACCAGGCTGGGCCTCCGCGGCAGAGACCGCGTAACCCGAGGCCCCCTGAGCACCAGAGGTGCGGGGCAGGGAGATCCCCACCTGGGAGTAGACGTAGGAGGTGAAGCCAGAGCAGTCGAAGCCGGAGGGGCTGGAGCCACCCCACACGTAGGGGGTGCCCACGTACTGCATCGCGATAGCGACGACCGAGGAGGTGGAGGCAGCGCTCGGAGCGACGTCCGTGGTCGTGGTGGTGGTCTCAGTCGCGGGAGCGGAGACGCTCTCGGCAGTGGTCTCCTCGACCTGCTCCTGGGTAGCGACCGCCTCCTCGGTAACGACCTCCTCCTGCGGCTCGGTAACGGCCTCGGCCTCAGTGGCGACGGCGTCGGTGGCCTGCGTGGCCTCGCCGACCTCAGGCTCGGGCTCCTCCACGACGGGAGCAACAGCCTGCACCTGGGTCGTGGCGTCCGTGGCCCACTGCACGTTGTCCGCGACAGTGACGGCGGCGTTGGTGGCGACGGCCTCGCGCGCAGAGGCAGCCAGAGCGCCGACACCGGAGGCCTCAAGGGAGCCCGCAGAGGAGCCGACCTCGGTAGCGGTGCCAGCAGCGGTGGCGCCAGAGGCGATCATGGTCAGCGCGAGTCCGGAGGTGGCTGCGACAGCAAGGCCGCGACGAGCAGTGGGAGCAAAGTCGTCCAGCGGGGTCAGGGCGCGGGTGGCCTTGCGATGACGTGCTGTGGTTCGTGAGGACATGTAGTGCTTTCTCCTGGATAGCCGACGAGGTGAGCTGTCGGGTTCGGACTGGAGACGCCCGGCCCGCAGGGCCTCCTGCGGGCTTCACCCCAAGGCCGACCGGGCGCCGCCCGGACAACCATGATTGGTTCCCCCGTTCCTGCCACGTTGTTGCTTCACTGACCTCGGACCGAGCGGCAGGACTAAGCCTCGTTCCGAGGTGTCACCAGGGGACCTTGTCAGGGGGTCGTCCCGGCGACGTCGAGAACGCTACATGACTTAGAGCCACGCCGTCACGGGAGGGTCACACACATTGGTGTGAACCCAAGCACGTGTCGACCACCGAAACTCCTTTCTCTGGGGCTTTTCGGGCAGTAACGCCCTTTTCGCCGCCGTAGCCTCCGCAGAAAGACGGCTCAGACCGAAGCAGGGTGAGAAAGACCGCACCTGCGGCCGGCTCCGGACAGCCGACCGCAGGCGTCGTGCAACAGGTAACGGGACAGCCTGAGTATCAGTACCGTCGGTAGTCCTCGGTGGCGCTCAGCGCTCCAGGAACAGGTGACGGGCGACGTCGTCAGGCAGGACGACAGGATCACCTGTCGGCCCGGTGATACGCACCCCACCTGCCGTGCGGCGCAGCCCCACCCGCGCCCCCACGACGAGGGCCGCGTCCTCCACGAGGGCCATGAGCTCGCCGTCGGCCTGGATAGGCTCTCCGACACGACGTATGACGGCAGACACCGTCTCGCTGCCTGCGGCACGGTGCGCGCCGATCTCGTCCTGCGCGGGGGCGGGGTGGCCGACCCCGCTCGGAGGGACGTGGTTGCCGAAGGGATCAGTTCTCACCTCGCCGAGGATCTGGGCCAGGCGCTCCTCGACCTGCTCGCTCATGACGTGCTCCCACCGGCAGGCCTCCTCGTGGACGAGCCTGCGGTCCAGTCCCACCACGTCCAGAAGCAGTCTTTCAGCAAGGCGGTGCTTTCGCATAACTTCCGTGGCTCGTCGGCGCCCCTCGTCGGTCAGCTCCAGGGACCGGTCCTGGGCAACTTTAATCAGGCCGTCACGCTCCATCCGGGCAACCGTCTGGGACACGGTCGGCCCCGAGTGGCCCAGCCGCTCCACGATGCGCGCCCGCAGCGGAGGAACGCCATCCTCCTCCAGCTCGTAGACGGTCTTGAGGTACATCTCGGTGGTGTCGATGAGATCGCTCATGAGCCTGGTCCTCCTGCCTGGCACGGGGTGAAATACAACAGCACGGCTCCCGGTCGAGGTCCGGGGAGGGGCCTCTGTCGGTCATGCGTCCTCTCACAGAATATGCACTGGCAGTCTCGGTTCCATCAGGCAGGCGCCCGCTCTGCCGGCTCACCTGTCCCACGGGGCCGGGCCGACGGGCAGCGCGCGCAGCCGACGCCGCCCTCAGCCGACCCCAGCCCGGCTAGTCCAGCCCCAGTATCGATCTGATCGGAGCCAAGGTGAAGTAGATCATGAAGAGCGCGCAAGCCACCCACATGAGCGGATGGACCTGCCTGGCCCGCCTTGTGGCGAGCTGGACCACTAGGTAGGTGATGAAGCCCGCACCGATACCGTTGGTGATGGAGTAGGAGAAGGGCATCATGATGATGGTGACAAAGGCGGGAAGCGCAGTCTGGGCGGACCGCCAGTCGATGTCAGTCACCTGCGTCATCATGAGGAACCCCACGATGACTAGTGCCGGGGTCGCCGCCTCGTAGGGAACCATGGAGACCACCGGGGCGAGGAACATGCTCAGCAGGAACATGCAGCCGGTAACGACCGCCGCCAGGCCGGTGCGCGCGCCTTCGCCCACGCCCGCCGCCGACTCCACGTAGGAGGTGTTGGAGGAGACCCCACCCACACCCCCGGCAACAGCAGCCAGGGAGTCCACCACGAGGATCTCGCGAGTCCGGGGCGGGTTGCCCTGCTCGTCCAGGAGCCCGCCCTCGGCCCCGATAGCCACCATCGTGCCCATGGTGTCGAAGAAGTCGGCAAGCATGAGGGAGAAGACCAGCAGGACCACCGAGACGACCCCGACCTTCTCCAGGCTGCCCAGCAGGCTGAACTCGCCCAGCGTGGCCAGGCTGGGCACCTGCACGGGGGACCCTGACAGGGTGGGGACCGACAACGACCAGCCAGTGAGGTTGACCGGGCCGCTGTCCGGGTCGTCGTTGTACGCCCCCAGGTGGAGGACGCCCTCAATGAGGGCGGCCGCGACCGTGGAGGAGATGATGCCGATTAGCAGGGCACCCCTGACCCTGCGCACGTGGAGGGCAGCCATGAGGAAGAGGCCCAGGAGGAAGACCAGGACCGGCCACCCCTGGAGGGAGCCTCCCAGCCCCAGCTCCAAAGGGGTGCCCCCGGGGCGCACCACCTTGGCGTCCACCAGTCCGATCAGAGCGATAAACAGGCCGATCCCCACTGAGATGGCGGTCTTGACATGGGCGGGCACCGCCCTGAACACCGCTTCGCGGAAGCCGGTGAGGACCAGGACAAGGATGATGACGCCCTCGATGACCACCAGGCCCATGGCGTCGGCGTAGGTCATCCCGTCCGTACCGACCAGCGTGTAGGCAATCATCGCGTTGATCCCCAGACCAGCGGCCAGAGCCATCGGGTAGTTGGCAACCACCCCCATGCAGATTGACATGAGCCCGGCCACCAGCGCGGTACCGGCAGCGATCTGCTGGGTGGTGCCCAGGGGCGGGACGCCCTCGTGCTCCGTGGAGAGGATAAGAGGGTTGAGAACCAGGATATAACTCATCGTGAAGAAGGTCACGATACCGCCGCGGACCTCCCGAGCCAGGGTCGACCCGCGATCGGTGACATGGAAGAAGCGGTCCAGGACGGGCAGGGCTGATGACGGTGTCGTCGAAGACTTCAGGGATGGTGTCGTGCTCACGTAGCCGGATTCTCCCACGTCCTCGCACCTAGGACGAACGCCGCGGGGAGTGCGCGAAGTGCTCACCGGAATCACGGTGGACCAGGACACCTGCCCCGTGCCTGCGCCCCTGCCCACCGCGACCTGCCCGGCACGACCCAGCGGCCGGGAGCGGTCTCAGTGCCTGGGCAGGACTGCCTCCAGGTCCTCCAGGGTCCAGGGTGCGGCAGGAGGGGCGTCACTGTCCCGCCCCGGCGCCTCCTGTCCCGCATCGTCCCCGCGAGCCGCAGGAGCCGCTAGGTCGGAAGCCAGGTCCATCACCGCGGCACGGGCTGAGGCCGCGCGGTCCTCCTCGGCGGGCTCCACCGGCTCCTCAGCCTCCCCAGGCTTCTCGGCTACGTCACCAACCGCAGCCGGGCCTGCCGGAGGTGGGGACTGGTCCCCACCAGCATGCTCCGCACGACGGCCCTCACCGCCGTCGCGCACCTCCTCACCGTCCTCACCGTCGGGATCGGCAGCCTTCCGGGACCTCGGCTGCCAGGACGCTGGCACACTGGCAGCCTCCTCCCCGAGCACCGCTCGTAGTGCCCCTGTCAGGGGCGCAAAGAAGCCGTAGGCAGAGCAGGCCGTCATCCCGCCCGCGTCCCGGGAGCCAGAGGCGCCGGGGGCACCCAGGGCACGGCCGTACCATCGCAGGGCGGCACGGGCCACACCCTCGACGCCGCGGACCCGTCGGCTCCTTGGCCTCAGCGCCTCCAGCGCCAGGGCACCTCCCCAGAGCCCGCCCCCTCGGCCGACCAGTCGGTATCACTGTCCGTCGACCCAGGCGCGCGACCTGCAGCCGCGAGGTCCTCGGGACGGAGCCGGTCAGCCCACGGGACCCAGGCCGGGGCGAGAAGCGCCTCCTCCCCGGGCAGCAGCCCCACCTCACAGACCGTCGCTGTACGGCTGCGCGGCGGACGGCTGAGCGTCACCGCCCAGCGCCAGCCCCGGTACCCGGGCATGGCACAGTCAAACAGGTGGGTGACCAGACGCTCGGCGTCGTAGGAGGCAGCGACGTGGTCCCCCACAGCATCGGCCGCAGCCACCTCCGCCAGCGCGCGACGGGCCAGGTCAACCGCCGCAGCAGAGCTCAGGGGCTTGTCCCTGGCCGCCTGCGCCTGCACTGACGCCACAGGAAGCGCCCCCGGGCGCGGAATCGTGTCAGGTACGGTCTCGGTCACGCCGTCCAGTGTAGAGGCAGCGGCACGGCGCGGGCCGCCACTCGCGCTAGGTACCTGTCCCCCTCACTCCTGCCCCACCGACACGATCCGGTGGACGGCCGCCGTCAGCTCGGTCTCCCGGTCGAGGTCACGCAGACGCACCCTCCCCGGCTCCACCGCAACTACACGTGCCCGCCGCTCCTGCACCGAGCCGTCAGCGCCCGCCAGCCTCAGCCGCAGCACCGCCCGCGAGGACCGCGCCTCGCGCAGGAGGCCCAGGACATGGCCCGGGTCAGCGGCCGATGCCGATGCGTCACCGGTACGCGCTCTGCGGCGCTGCTCCTCCTGCCCCGCCCGGAGCCTGCCCACCGCGGCGGCGAGGTCCCTGTCACCCGGCCCCCGACGCCGTACGGCCTGCTGGGAGTAGTCGCGACCCGGTCGAGCCGGGTCCACCGCCGCAGTCGGCCGCTCAGCGTCCAGCGCTGTCAGGACAAGGCGTCCGGAGCCGTCCTCCAGGGCGGGAGCCACGCCTGCCTCGCGCAGGGCTCGAAGGACGCGGGCGGAGGGGGAGGAGGAGGCCAGGACCCCGGGAGCCAGCTCGTCAAGACCGAGGTCTGCCAGCCGGGGGTCGCTCACTAGCCCCGCCGCCACCGCGGGGTCGGCCACCCTCAGGACGCTGGACACGGGGCGCACCCGCACCGCGCCGTGGTGGCGGGCAGCGTCACGGACCATCGCCTCCAGGGCGCTGGGCACCGGGACAGGGCTGAAGTCCTCCAGGGCGGACAGCAGCTGCGGGGCAGTGGCGCCGGCGTCAAGGGCGCCCTGTACCGACTCGGGGGTGAACCGCACGGTCAGCGCCCCGCCGCGCGACTCCGTCCGGCTGGCCAGCTCCAGGAGGTGAGCCAACCGTGGTTCCGGACGCCCCGGGACCACCGCCGTCAGGTCCGACTGGAGCAGAAGGGTGCTCACGGCGTCGGGGAGGTCCTGGGCCAGGGCCTCCTCCAGCACGGTCAGGAGCCCCGCAGCCTTCTGGGCGGACCGGTCCCCCGCCACCAGCCAGCGCCCGAGGGCACGCCCGCTGCGGGACAAGGCGCCGGCCCCTGTCAGTCCCAGCATCTCCATCTCCGCCAGGACCGCGCTCACGGCCTCAGCCGACACCGCCCACCGGGGCCGGCTGAAGTCCAGGACGGCACGCACCAGGTCGGCAGAGGGCGCCGCCCCCTCCGGCAGGTCGAGCAGGACCCCCAGGACCCGCCGACGCAGCCGACGCGCCCAGCCCGCCTCCAAGTCAGTGCCCAGGACCGGCCTGGGCGCCCCGCCCCCGTCCCGGGTGCCCACCAGCCACGGTGTGCGCGCGCTGTCCACCCAGCCCGCGGCCAACGGCGCCCAGCGCGCAGCAGCCGGGTCCTCCTGCCAGCTGGAGGCCACGCGTGAGGGGAGCCACGACGTTCCGGTCTCGTCCAGCCCCAGCAGGTCCGCGCTGGCGGCAACCTCAATAACAGTGGCGGCCTGCGCCGCGTCCAGCTCCAGGGACTGCGCGGTACGGCCTAGGGCACGCACCCCTACCCCACCGCTACGCAGGACCGGCGCCGGATCGCGCTGCCACTGCCGCAGCAGCAGGCCGACGAGGCGGACCATCTCCTCCGCACGAAAAGAGGACTCCGAGGCGACGGCACCCGCCTCGACCACCGTCAGGGCGTCCAGGTCCGGGGAGCGGGGCGCCTCACGGGCCAGCCGCCCCCCGCGCAGGGCCAGCCCCACTTCACGGGGCAGGACCAGCCGGGTCCCCCCTCGGGGATCGTGCCCACGCTCCAGCCACCCCCGTACCAGGAGGGGGTCGGCCGCCGGGATCTCACCCCCGGCGCCCAGGACCCCCGACGCAGGCCCCCAGGCCAGGGCCGCCAGGAGGGAGACACTGTCCCGGGGCAGCACCACGGCCGCCTCACCACCCACCGGCTCCCTGGGCGCCTGCCCCGGCAGCGTCGTACCTACGGGGACCTCACCGCCGTCAGCCGCGTACCTGTCAAGCACCTCCAGGGGCGGCGGCAGGACGTCAGGAAGCGTGGCAGCCGGGGGTCCCAGCCCGAAGGGAGTGGGACCCACTGCCTCAACCAGGCCTGTCACCGGCCTGCCCCCGACGACGAGCCCCAGGCGCTCTAGGCGCCGCAGCGCAGTGCTAGCCTCATCGGGCACCAGGCCCAGGGCCTGGCCAGGGTCGCCGACAACCTCCCGGGCACCCGGATCCGCCAGTACCACGACAGCCTCCGCCAGGGCCAGGGTGGGCGCGTCCAGACCTGTCAGGGCCGCCTCCACGCTAGGGCGGGCGGCGGCGCGGGCCGCCAGCGCGCTGAAGGAGGTCGAGGGCGGGGAGACCAGGTCCGGCCGCGCCCGCAGGAACGAGGCCACCTCGCGGTCAGGCAGGGCAGCCAGGTAGGCAGCGAGGTCCTGGTGGGAGGCGTCGGGGCTCACCTGTCCCAGCTTACGCCACTGCGGACGCCGAGACAGCCAGCGGCACCGGCCCCGCCCCCGTCCCGGTAACGCTGCGCGGGCAGCCAGGTGGACAGCCGGGGCTGTGCTGGGATACTTCCGTACATGCCCGCCTCCGAGGGACCCCTCATCGTCCAGTCCGACAAGACCGTACTGCTGGAGACGTCGCACCCTGACGCCCCGCAGGCCCGTCAAGCCGTCGCTCCCTTTGCCGAGCTCGAACGCGCCCCTGAGCACGTGCACACCTACCGGATCACCCCCCTGGCACTGTGGAACGCCCGCGCGGCCGGGCTGGACGCCGAGACGGTGGTACACGCGCTCGTCACCTACTCACGCTTTCCCGTGCCCCACTCCCTGCTCAGCGAGCTCGCGGAGACCATGGGCCGCTACGGGCGCCTCCAGCTGCTCACGGACCCGGCACACGGCCTGGTCCTGCACGCCCTGGACGTCCCCGTGCTCGAGGAAGTGCTGCGCTCCCGGCGCACAGCGGGCATGCTGGGTCAGCGCCTAGGGAAGGAGGACGTCGTCGTCCACCCCTCGGAACGGGGCCACCTCAAGCAGGTACTCATCCGGCTGGGCTGGCCTGCCGAGGACCTGGCAGGCTACGTAGACGGCGAGGCCCACCCCGTCAGCCTGCGCGAGTCCAGCCAGGAGGAGGTGGACGCCCGGGTACCGGGGGCCTTCCGTCTGCGCCCCTACCAGAAGGAGGCGGTCGAGGCCTTCTGGGCAGGCGGCTCGGGCGTGGTGGTCCTACCCTGCGGAGCGGGCAAGACGCTCGTGGGGGCGGCGACCATGGCCCGCAGCTCGACGACGGCCCTCGTCCTGGTGACCAACGCGGTCTCAGCACGCCAGTGGAAGGAGGAGCTAGTCCGCTTCACCTCCCTGGAGGAGGACGAGATCGGGGAGTACTCGGGGGCACGCAAGCAGGTCCGGCCGGTGACCGTGGCGACCTACCAGGTGCTGACCACCCGCCGTAAGGGCGTCTACCCGCACCTGAACCTGCTGGACTCCCATGACTGGGGCCTGGTCGTCTACGACGAGGTGCATCTGCTCCCCGCACCGGTCTTCCGCATGACAGCGGACCTCCAGGCCCGGCGCAGGCTCGGGCTGACCGCCACCCTGGTCCGCGAGGACGGGCGGGAGGAGGAGGTGTTCAGCCTCATTGGCCCCAAGCGCTACGACGCCCCGTGGAAGGACCTGGAGACCCAGGGCTGGATCGCCCCGGCCGTGTGCACCGAGGTACGTCTGGCCCTCACCGCCGGGGAGCGCATGGCCTACGCCACCGCCGAGCCACGGGACCGTTACCGCCTGGCCTCCTGCGCCCCGGCCAAGATAGAGGTCGTGGAGAGGCTGCTGGACCGCCACCCCGGGGAGCAGGCGCTGGTGATCGGCCAGTACGTGGACCAGCTCCGCGAGCTGGCCGATCACCTAGGGGCGCCCCTCGTCACCGGGGACACCACGGTGCGCCAGCGCCAGCGCCTCTACAACGCCTTCCGCGCCGGGGAGGTGGAGCGGCTCGTGGTGTCCAAGGTGGCCAACTTCTCCATCGACCTGCCCGGCGCCAGCGTGGCCGTCCAGGTCTCGGGAACCTTCGGCTCGCGGCAGGAGGAGGCCCAGAGGCTGGGGCGGATCGTGCGCCCCAAGGAGGACGGGCGCCAGGCGCACTTCTACACCGTGGTCACCCGGGACACGGCGGACCAGGAGACCGCAGCCCACCGGCAGCGCTTCCTGGCTGAGCAGGGCTACGCCTACGAGGTCGTGGACGCCGAGGATCTCCTGTAGTCCCCTGCTGGCCCCTCCGGCCTTTCTGACTACAGGTTCCCCCGCCGGTGCGGACCCGCCCGTGGCGGCGAGCCGCACCGCACGACCCCCGGCACCGCACGACGACCCCGCTCCCACCCCTCGGCTGCCTCCGTGCTCCCCCTGACCTCACCGGCCGGGGCACTCCCCCGGGCCTGCCCCACCAGGGAGACGGCCAGCGCCCGGCCAAAGGCCCGGATGACAGGATCCGCTTCCTGCGCCTGGCGCTGGGCGCGCTCCCCGGCAGCCACCGCCCACCGGGGCATGTCATCCTGGTCCATCGTGCTCGCCCCCGCAACGCCCTGGCTGCGCAGCAGGCTGCGCGCCTGCCAGTAGCCGACCCGCTGGGGCGAGGACTCCGGGTGGTGCTGGAGAGCCAGGAGCCCTCCGACCCGCCACGCCTGGAGGGGGCACTGAGCCGAGGAGGCCAGGAGGACCGCGTCGTCGGGGAGCCTCACGACGGCGTCGTCGTGAGAGACGATGGCGGGCAGGCACCTGTCATGCCACGCGGGCAGGCCCAGGTCGGCAGCCTGGCGCGCGGCAGCCTCGGCAGCCGGGCCGAGCAGCGGGTCCTCCCGTGCCGCCCGGGTCAGGTGGAGGTCCACGACACCGCCCTCCCTGCCGTGCGGGGAGGGCACCGCCGTCTGGCCTCCCAGGGCCTCGGCGGCCACCTGGGCGCCCAGGCAGACGGCCACTGTGGGCAGGCCCTCGTGGACAGCGTGCCGCAGGAGGCGACGCAGGTCCGCAAGCCACGGGCAGGTGTCGTCGTCGTGGGCGCTCATGGCCCCGCCCAGGACGACCAGGACGTCGTCGACCTGCTCCACAGCAGGCACCTCCTGCCCGCGCCACAGCCTGACCGTGCGCAGCCCGACCCCCTCGGCGCGCAGCCACTCCCCCAGCCGCCCCAGCGGGGCACGCTCCTCGGGCTGGATCACGGTGACCGTCAGGCAGGCCGACGAGGGAGGCGGGGTCGTGTGCGGGGAAGCCACGGAGGCTGCGCTGCCACCCGGGACCTGGGAGGAGCCGGAGCCCTCCGGACGCCGGGGCTGGAACCCTCCCGTGTCCAGGAGGTGCGTGCTCGTCGTCTCGTGCATGCCGGTCATGCTAGCCACCACCCTGCCGGTGGCACGGCCCGACCGCGCCTGCCGCCTTGGGCGAAACCGAGTGAGACGGCTTGCCCTGCACCCGCGTGGCAGCAAGCATGGCCCCGATGCCGCACACACTTCCATCCCCCGCCCGAGCCCTCACCCTGCTGACCGCCTGCGGCCTCCTCCTGGCGGGGGGCCTGGCTGTGCCCGCCAGCGCCCTGACCGCCCCCGCAGCCGACCTGGCGGGTACACGAGCCGCGCTGTCTGCACTGCCTGCACTGCCCGGGCTGCCCGCCTACGACACGGGCTACCCACTCTCCTCCGACGCCTCAGGCTCCCCAACGATCCTGACCAGCCACGTCACCGACGAGCTGGGGATCCTGGACCGCTCAGCCGCCGAGGACGTGGTCGCCCGCATGGCCTCCGACTACGGGGTCGGGCTGTGGGTGCTGACCGTCTCCGACTCCGGCAGGAGCGCGGCGGACCTCGCCAGCGCAGTCCTGGAGGAGTCCGGGCTGGGCGAGGATGCAGCCGTCCTGGTCGTCAACATCCCCAGCGACAACCCGTCAGCGCGCACCTACAGCTTCCAGACGACGGCAGCCACCTCCCGGATCTCCGACTCCCAGCTCGACCGTATCGACGATGCACTCCGACAGGCCCTGAGCAAGCAGCGCTACGACGCCGCCGTCGCCTCCATTCCGGAGAGCATGAGTGCATCCGGCTCGGTCAGCCCGGCCGTCGTGTCCCTGGGCGTGGGGGCACTCGCGGTGGGCGGTGGCGCCGCAGCCTGGGCTGCCGTGCGCAGGAGACGCAGGAGCCCGGGCGCGGCGAGCGCCACGAGCGCGGGGACCAGGGGCGAGGGGCAGCCTGACGCCCTGTCGCTTGAGGAGCTGCGGGTCCGGGCCGGCAGCGCCCTGGTAGACGCCGACGACACCGTACGCTCTGCGGCCGAGGAGCTGTCCTACGCCCAGGCGCAGTTCGGGCTGTCCGCGACAGACGCCTTTACCGCTGCCCTGGACCGGGCGCGTGAGCACGTGGCCCGGTCCTTCGAGCTGCGCCAGCGCCTTGACGACGAGATCCCCGAGACCGAGGCGCAGCAGCGCCAGATGAGCACCGAGATCCTCGGGCGCTGTGAGGCCGCGGTGGAGGAGATCCGCGTCCAGGCGGAGGCCTTCAGCCAGCGCCGGGGGATCGAGGCAAGCCTGCCGACCTCTATCGCGGAGACCACGCAGAGGGCCGACGAGACCGAGCAGTCCATCACTGTGGCCGAGAGCCTGCTGGTGACTCTGCACGCCGCCTACCCACAGCCCTCCCTCTCCAGCGTCTCCCAGGCTCCGGAGCAGGCCCGCAGGCTCCTGGCGGCTGGCCGCACCGCCCTGGAGCAGGCCCGTAGCAGCGTCGAGCAGGGGCAGAATGTGGCAGCCGTCGAGCAGGTGCGCATTGCCCAGGGGGCCATCGCCCAGGCGGGCGACCTGGCAGCACAGGTGACTACAGCGCGGGAACGTCTCCAGGGAGCGGGCAAGGCCCTGGAGGCGGCTATCGCCTCAATCTCCTCTGACCTGGTGGACGCGCAGCGGCTTGCCGACGCGGTACCCGAGGCGACCCTGCGCCCCCTGGTGGACGACGCGCAGGCAGCGGTCGAGGAGGGGCGGGCCGCCAGCGGGCCCACCCCGTCAGCAGACCCGCTGGCGGCACTCGACCACCTGGAACGGGCAGAGGCCGCCATCGACGCCGCCCTGGCGTCGGCACGGGAGCAGGAGGAGAACATCTCACGCGCACGGGCCTCGGTCGGCTCCCGCCTGAGTCGGCTGGGCTCCCAGGTGGAGGCAGTGACCGCCTACATCACCACCCACCGGGGCGTGGTGGGTGCCTCGGCGCGCACCGCCCTGAGCGAGGCCTCCAGGCACGCCAGCGCCGCCTCAGCGGTACAGGAGGCAGACCCGGTGGCAGCCCTGGCCGAGGTTGCCGCCGGTGAGCCTCTTGTCGCCCAGGCCCAGGCACTGGCGGAGGCTGACGTGAGGGGTGGCAGCGGTCCCAGCGGCTCGTTCGGCGGGCCTGGCGCTGACGCCCTGGGCGCCCTGGTCCTAGGCGGCATCCTGTTCGGCGGAGGCTCAGGACCCCGCAGGTACGGGGGGTGGGGCGCACCCGGTCCCCGCCCCGGCGCAGGCTTCGGCGGGGGCGGAGGCTTTCGAGGTCGCGGCGGAGGCTTCGGCGGGGGCAGCGGCTCCCGTGGCCGGGGCGGCGGCTTCTGATCCGTCTACCCGCGGCACCCCACACAGCTGGACGCCACCACGCCACCATCATGCCCTGAGCGATCAGGGCGCCGTACCACCCACCTGGTGCACCGACGACCTGGAAGCATCAGCCCCACCACCGTGCTGCGGACCTGTGCCGCCGCGCACCGACAGAAGGACTTGCACCCATGGCTGAGAAGCAGTCGATCCTGGGACGTGTCGCCCAGTTGACCCGTGCCAACATCAATGCGCTCCTGGACCGAGCCGAGGACCCGGAGAAGATGCTCAACCAGCTCGTACGCGACTACTCCACCTCGATCGCCGAGGCACGTGAGGCCGTCGCGCAGACCGTGGGCAACTTGCGCCTGGCGGAGAAGGACCACGAGGCCGACCTGGCCGAGGCCCGGGACTGGGGCGGCAAGGCCCTGGCCGCCTCACGCAAGGCGGACCAGCTGCGCGCCGCAGGGGACGCCGCCGGGGCCGACAAGTGGGACTCCCTGGCCAAGGTCGCCCTGACTAAGCAGATCAACGCCGAGAACGAGGCCAAGGCGGCTGAGCCTCTCATCGCCTCGCAGCGCCAGGTCGTCGACCAGCTCAAGAACGGGCTGCAGCAGATGGAGCTGAGGCTCAGCGAGCTCCAGTCCCGGCGGGACCAGCTGCTCGCCCGGCAGAAGACCGCCGAGGCCCAGGTCAAGGTCCACGGGGCGATCCAGTCGATCAACGTCCTGGACCCCACCAGCGAGCTGGCCCGTTACGAGGACCAGGTGCGCCGGGTCGAGGCCCAGGCGGCAGGGCAGGCGGAGCTGGCCGGGTCCTCTCTGGAGTCCCAGTTCGCCGAGCTGGAGGCCTCGGGTACCAGCATGGAGGCGGAGGCCCGCTTGGCCGCCCTCAAGACCGGCCAGGGCACGGCGCTCCCCTCCGCTACTACATCCCCCGCGCAGATCACAGAGGGTGACGAGGCCCGGCTCGACGCCGCCTTCCAGGAGCTCAAGGCGCAGACCCGCCCGGGCGAGGACGACTCCTCCTACTGACTACCTACTGACTACCTACTGACCACGCTGAGCTCCTGGCGGGGCTGCACCCACCTCAGCTGCAGCGCCGACGACACAAACCGGGACAAAGTAGGAGCGGGCTGGCAGAACCACTGCGGCAGAGGGCGGGCACCGGCTGCGTTGACACCGTGTTGACACCGCATTCCTGGAACGCACCACTACCATGACCCCATGACCGTCTCTACCTATCTTTTCGTTGACGGGGAGAACCTCGACGCCACCTTGGGAATGAGTGTCCTGGGACGTCGACCCGACCCGGACGAGCGCCCTCGGTGGGACCGTGTGCTCGCCTACTGCGACCACCTGTCGAGCACCGAGGGCGAGGAGGGCGCCCGCGCCCTGTTCTTCCTTAACGCCACCTCAGGCCACATGCCTATGGGCTTTATCCAGGCCCTGCTGGCCATGGACTACCGCCCGGTACCGCTGGCAGGATCGGGCCTGCCCGAGGAGAAGGTCGTCGACATCGGTATCCAGCGGACCCTGGACGCCCTGGCCGCACAGGTCGAGGCGGGCCAGGACATCCAGGTCCTCCTCGGCTCCCACGACGGCGACTACATCCCCCAGGTCGAGAGGCTCCTGGACGCCGGAGCCCGCGTCGGGGTCCTGTGCTTCCGGGAGTTCCTCAACGCCCACCTCGCGGCACTGGAGGCCCGGGGCCTGACTATCCACGACCTGGAGAGCGACGTGGACGCCTTCACCATCGCCCTGCCGCGGGTACGTATCATCCCCCTGGCCGACTTCGACCCCGTGAAGTTCCTCTGACCCTGCCGGGCACCGCCGTGCGGCGTCCCCAGCCGCTCGGCGGCCTCCCCGGCCCATTCGCAGCCCCCTCCGGTGCAGCACTCACACTGATAACATTCAGTAGTCACCCAGGACCGAGGGGGAAGGTGTTGCTCATGGAGCGTTCCCAGCAGTCTCGCACCGAAGCTCATCTGCTCGTCGTCGACGACGAGCCGAATATCCGTGACCTACTTGCCTCATCGCTACGTTTCGCCGGCTTTGAGGTCTCCGTGGCCGGCGACGGCAACGGTGCGCTGAAGAATGTGGAGAAGGGCGATCCGGACCTGGTCGTCCTGGACGTCATGCTCCCCGACATGGACGGCTTCACGGTCGCTCGCCGCCTGCGCGAGCGCGACGTCACGACCCCGATCCTGTTCCTCACTGCCCGCGACGACATGGCGGACAAGGTGCAAGGGCTGACCGTCGGCGGGGACGACTACGTGACCAAGCCCTTCGGCCTGGAGGAGGTCATCGCCCGCATACGCGCCATCCTCAGGCGCACGCACGCCACCGAGAACGAGGACGACGGAGTGGTCCACGTCGCGGACCTGGTCCTGGACGAGGACGCGCACGAGGTCCACCGCTCCGGCGTCGAGGTCGACCTCTCCCCCACCGAGTTCAAGCTGCTGCGCTACCTCATGCTCAACGCCGGTCGCGTGGTATCCAAGGCTCAGATCCTCGACCACGTCTGGGAGTACGACTGGAACGGCGACGCGGCCATTGTCGAGTCCTACATCTCCTACCTGCGCCGCAAGGTGGACCAGATCACAGGCCGGGACGGTCAGCCCGTGGTCCCCCTCATCCAGACTCGTCGCGGCGTGGGCTACATGCTGCGTGAGCCCAAGAGCGAGTAATGGGGGCGCGCACACGCGCCTGGACCTCACGGCCGGTCAGCAAGCAGCACCGCCCCGTCAAACGCGGTCGGTGGCACCCGATCACGGCCATCCAGCGGCCGGTCCAGGCGCAGCCCCTGAGGACTCGGCTCGCTGTCATGATCACCGTCCTGCTCGCTCTGGGCCTGGTGATCATCTCCTTCGTGGTCAGCCTCGTGCTGCGCGACCAGATGCTGGGACAGATCGACGACCAGCTCCGCAGTACGGCTGAGGTCTTCGGCAACCAGGCGATCAGGGGCCCCGGCGTCGAGAGCCTGCCCTCCACCTACTACGTCGAGACGAAGCGCGAGAACGGCCAGGACGACGGTCCGTGGATCGACCCCAGGACGGCAGCCGACTACGGCACCCCCCGGCTCGGGGACGCCCTGGACTTTGAGACGACCCTCGCCCACGAGGGTCGTCCGCAGCTGGTCACCGTGGAGTCGGAGCAGCCCGCCCGCCAGTGGCGGGTCATCATCATGCTGCTGAGCGACGACAACACCGGGGAGTACGTCGGCGTAGCCGCCATCGCGCTCCCCCTCAAGGACGTCACCAGTACCCTGGAGCGCACCAACCTGGTGGTGCTCTTCTCCGACATCATCATCATCTTCCTGGGCACTCTGACCGCGACCTACCTGGTACGCCGCTCCTTCCGCTCGCTGCGCCAGATCGAGGGCGTGGCGGGACGGATCGCCCAGGGGGACCTCTCCGCCCGCATCCTGGTGACTGAGCCTCCCACGACGGAGGTGGGCTCCCTGCAGCGGGCGCTCAACACGATGCTCTCCCAGAACGAGCACGCCTTCTCCGTGCAGGTCGTGGCCCAGGAGCGCATGACACGCTTCATCTCCGACGCCTCCCACGAGCTGCGCACCCCGCTGGCCGCCATTCGAGGCTACGGAGAACTCTATCGAATGGGCGGTGTCTCGCCAGAAAAGACGAGCGAGGTCATGGGGCGTATCGAGGACGAGTCCAACCGCATGGGACGGTTGGTGGACGACCTCCTCCAGCTGGCACGCATGGACGAGGGTCGGCAGATGGACATGACCGAGGTGGACCTCACCGGGCTGGCCAGTGCCGCCCTGTCCGACATGGCCGTCCTCGCCCCCAACCGGGACTGTGCTCTCGTCCCGCTTGACCCTGAGGCGGAGGCGGCGGGCAAGGACGCCCCCTCGGTGACGGTGGTGGGAGACAAGGACCGACTGAGCCAGGTGCTGACCAACCTCCTGGGCAACGTGGTACGCCATACTCCCGACGGGACACCGGTGGAGATCGCGGTGGGGACAGGCCCCGCTTCCAGGGTCGGCACCGACACCACAGACCACCAGGTGGCCGTCGTCGAGGTCCGTGACCACGGGGGCGGGGTCCCTCCCGACGAGGCGGAGAAGGTCTTCCAGCGCTTCTACCGCTCCGACTCCTCACGCAACCGTGAGACAGGGGGCTCCGGCCTGGGGCTGTCAATTGTGCTGGGCATCGTGGAGCGCCACCGCGGCACCGTACAGATGCTCCAGACGCCCGGGGGCGGAGCGACGGTCCACATCGAGCTGCCGCTACCTGCTGCCGCCACCTGACAGCGCTCCGGGGCGCACGCAGCCTCCGGCTCCGGCAGGAGGACAGGCTGCCCGGCTAGCCGCTCCGGTCACCTCGGCCGCACAAGAGGCAGCACGAAGCAGGTTCTTGGAGGGTAGGCACAAGGACGTGGCGGGAGAGACACGTTCTTTCTTCGACTTCCTTCAGCGGGTAGTCCTACGATGGCAGCCATCCTTTACCCGATCCTGGAGACAGACCGATGGGCGTCACCGACGCGCCGCAGTGGCTTCTTCCCGCCTTCGTCCGCAGCCTGCGGGCGCTAGGCGCCACGGCTTCCGCCGAGCAGGTCCGCTCCCGAGGCGAGCACCTCATTGAGCAGTGGTCCACCCCGGACCGCCGCTTTCACAACCTCCGCCACCTCATCGACATGCTGGCACGCGTCGACGAGCTGGCCGACGAGTCCCACAGCCCTGATGTCATGCGGGTCGCCACCTGGTACCACGGCTGCGTGTTCTCCACCGGCGCGGGGGAGCCCAGGCAGCACAACGGAGGCGAGAACGAGGAAGCCTCCGCCGAGGTGGCTGTCCGCGACCTGAGCGACCTCGGCGTCCCGGAGGCGACGACAGCCCGCGTCGGGGACCTGATCCGCAACCTCACGGGGCACAGGCTGGACACCGACGACATGGACGCGGCAGCTCTGGCGGACGCGGACCTGGGTGCGCTCGCGGTGGACCCGCAGACCTACAAGGAGTACCTGAGGCTGCTGCGCGAGGAGTACGCCCACGTCCCCCTGGCCAGCTACCTTGAGACCCGCCTGGTGATCGTGGGTAGGCTCCTGGAACGTGAGAAGCTCTTCCACTCACCCCTAGGCGAGCACTGGGAGCGACCCGCCCGGCAGAACCTCAAGGCAGAGAGGCAGCGGCTGACGGAGAAGCTCGCCAGACTCACTCCAGACGAGGCAGGGCAGCACACCGAGTGCTGTCCCTGGCAGGCAGAGCCTGCGTCACGCCGCGTGCCCCGGTCCTCTGACTGCTCCTCCTCCAGCCTGGCCGAGGAGCCCGACGACCCCCGCCCGTCTCATGACCGCAGCGCTGCCCTAGCCGGTGCTAGTACCCCGACAGACGAGAGCGTCGCGGTACAGCCGCCCTCCCCGCCCCTGGGCGCCGGGGACACGAGCACCGTCGCGGAAGCGGAATCAGTCACCCCGCATCCTTCCTTGACTCCCCTGTGGCGACCTCCTCCGCGACAGCGGCGTCTGCCTCCTCCCCCGGACACCTGCCACCGGGGTTCCCCGCCCTGTTCCCCCGGCAGCAGACGGGAGACCGGTCCGGCCGACAGCCAGGAGCGCGGAGGAGGACCCGGCGCTGAGCACCTCCATGGAGTCCTGCGCCGAGGACCTCGACCTTCTCCTGGCAGCCCCGCGCTCCCGCCACTTTGGACAGGCCGGGCCCACCGCGGGCCGGGGCGCCCAGGCAGAGGCGGCCCGTCTCCGCCTCACCGAGAGGCTCAGAGAGAAGGCACAGGAGGCCAGGCAGCTGCGCGAGGCACGCACCGGCGATCCTGCAACCGGCTCGGGCAGAGCGGCGGCGACAGGGAGCAGGAACACAGTCCTGGAGGAGCCCGGCCCCCTCCACGCGGACTAGCGGACACGACCCACGGCGCAGACCAGCCGACCGCTGGCTGCTCCGTTACCTCCCGGCACCACAGGTGAGCAGGACGCAAGGGCTGTCCACAGGGACGGCTAGCCTCTGGAACGGCAGTGCGTCCCGGTCCCTAGGCTGGAGGCCACGCCGCAAGGCACTACCTACCAGACTGACGAAAGGGCCCTGTCATGCCTGCCTTCTCTGTTGACACCAGCGTCATTGCTGATACCGCCGCGCGGGCACGCAGCCGTATCGCCACCATCCAGACCGAGGTTGACGGGATGCAGGCCGACATCGGCGCGCTGGAGAACGTGTGGGCCGGGTCCGCCTCAGCCTCAATGGCCGTGTGCGCGCAGGAGTGGCGACTCACCCAGCTCCAGGTCCAGACCACTCTGGAGAGTATCAGCCTGGCCCTGGACCAGGCCGCGACCTCCTATGACGACGCCGAATCAGCCAACATCGGACGGTTCGGGCACGCCTAAGAGCGCTCTGGCTGGCAGGGGTGCGCCTGCCACCGTACAAGTGGTGGGCCGCCCCTTCCATACGGAGGGGCGGCCCACCACATGCTTGGTGACCAGGCCAAGTCGGCTCAGCGGCTCACTGGCCCGGCCCAGGCTGCTGGCAACAGATCAGTACATGCCGCCCATCTCGTCACCGCCACCGTTGGCCGGAGCAGCCGGGGGCTCCGGCTTGTCCGCCACAACGGCCTCAGTGGTGAGGAACAGGCCGGCGATGGAGGCCGCGTTCTGCAGCGCGGAGCGGGTCACCTTCACCGGGTCAGCAATACCGGCCTCCAGCAGGTTGATGTACTCGCCGGTCGCGGCGTTGAGCCCCTCACCGGTGGGCAGGCCGCGCACGCGGTCCACCACGACGCCGCCCTCAAAGCCGGCGTTGACAGCAATCTGCTTGAGCGGGGCCTCCACAGCCACCTTGACGATCGCCGCACCAGTGGCCTCGTCGTTGCTCAGGTCCAGGGACTCCAGGGCCTGGGCTGCAGACTGGAGAAGGGCCACACCACCACCGGCGACGATTCCCTCCTCGACCGCGGCCTTGGCGTTGCGCACGGCGTCCTCGATGCGGTGCTTGCGCTCCTTGAGCTCTACCTCGGTGGCGGCACCAGACTTCAGCACGGCCACGCCGCCCGCCAGCTTGGCCAGGCGCTCAGAGAGCTTCTCACGGTCGTAGTCGGAGTCGGAGTTCTCGATCTCCATGCGGATCTGGGAGGTACGGGCGTCAATCGCGTCCTTGTCCCCGGCACCGTCCACGATGGTGGTCTCGTCCTTGGTGACGACCACCTTGCGGGCCTGGCCCAGGTCCTCCAGGGTGGCGTTCTCCAGCTTCAGGCCGACCGTCTCGGAGATGACGGTGCCGCCGGTGAGGATCGCCATGTCCTGCAGCATCGCCTTGCGGCGGTCCCCGAAGCCGGGGGCCTTGACCGCTACGGACTTGAAGGTGCCGCGGATGCGGTTGACCACCAGGGTGGCCAGGGCCTCGGCCTCGACGTCCTCAGCGATGATCGCCAGCGGCTTGCCGGCCTGCATGACCTTCTCCAGGAGGGGAAGCAGGTCCTTGACGTTGGAGATCTTGGACTCCACCAGCAGGACGTAGGCGTCCTCCAGGACGGCCTCCTGACGGTCGGCGTCGGTGACGAAGTAGGGCGAGATGTAGCCGCGGTCGAACCGCATGCCCTCGGTGACCTCAAGCTCCAGGCCGAAGGTGTTGGACTCCTCGACGGTCACGACGCCCTCGTGGCCCACCTTCTCCAGGGCCTCGGCGATCAGCTCGCCGATCTGCTCGTCAGCAGCGGAGATGGAGGCGGTAGCGGCGATCTCCTCCTGGGTCTCGACGTCCTTGGCGTCAGCCAGCAGGCGCTCGACAACGACCTCCACGGCCTTGTCGATGCCGCGACGCAGGGCGATCGGGTTGGCGCCGGCGGCCACGTTACGCAGACCCTCGCGCACCAGGGCCTGAGCCAGGACGGTGGCGGTGGTAGTGCCGTCACCGGCGACGTCGTCGGTCTTCTTGGCGACCTCCTTGACCAGCTCGGCACCGATCTTCTCGTAGGCGTCCTCCAGCTCGATCTCCTTGGCGATGGTCACGCCGTCGTTGGTGATCGTGGGAGCGCCCCACTTCTTGTCGAGGACCACGTTGCGGCCCTTGGGGCCGAGAGTGACCTTGACGGTGTCAGCCAGGGTGTTCAGGCCGCGCTCCATGCCGCGGCGGGCCTCCTCGTCGAAGGCGATGATCTTGGACATTAGGTCTCCTCCACTGCGTGGTGGGTGTGGCCGGCCCGCGCCCGCGACGGACGGACCAGTCCCAGGCGTTCACGTCACGCCCGGCACCGACCCTCACGGCCCAGCCATGTGCGTTGTCACTCGAAGGCTCCGAGTGCTAACCGCAATGCTGGCACTCTCGGGTCTTGAGTGCAAGACACTCAGATCTGACGTCTCCAGGAATCCTCCGACGGCGAAGCGGCCCCGCCATCTCATTCTCCCCCGGCCTGGGACTGCCCAGGGGCTGGCCCGCCCAGGCGCACCCAGCCCCTGGGCCACCTGCCCCGTGGGATACCAGCCCCGCTCACGCCCCAGCAGCCAGCACCACCAACGCCGAGGTCCAGGCCAGGGGAGCAGGCCCCGCCGGGGAGCCGTCAGCCAGGACCTTCTCCGGAAGCGCCCCCACCCGGGTGCGGTGGGACTCCAGCCACCCAAGAAGCCGCGGCCCCTCCTCCATGCCCAGCACGACACCTGACCACGCCAGCAGGGCCGTCTGCGGGGTCCAGGACACACCGTCCCTGCGCCACGACGACCCGGGAGCCACGCCCCCGGCAGGCCGCGACATCCGCGCTACGGCATCCTGCCTCACCCCGCGCGCACCGGCCAGCTCCGTGGTGAAGGGCGGCAGGACAAAGACGACTGCCGCGTCGACGTCGTCCTGGCGCACGTGCCTGCCCCATCCAGGGGCAAAGCCGCGTTCCACCGCCTGGCGCACCGTGGCGACCCGCTCCTCCAGCCTCTCCGGGTCGGCCCCCAGGTCCGCTCCCGCCCGGGCGAGCCCCAGCGCAGCCTCCAGGCCCAGCAGTACCGGCGCGGCCGTGCCCAGGGTCAGGACGGACTCGGGCACCTCCCAGTAGTCCGGGCTGGCCGCGGGGAGGTGGGAGGCGGTGTCCGTAAGCCACAGGAGCCGGGATGTCGTACGGGCCAGGCAGTGCCCCAGAGCCGTCTCCAGGTCGGCCACGGAGACGCCGTCAGCCAGCATGCGCCCCACGGCCCACATGAGCCAGCCCACGCCATCGGTCTGGCGGGGACGCTGGTCAGGTGGCCTCCCGCTGAGGGTGTAGCGCGCCTCCAAGGCTCCCGTCTCGTCCTGCCAGGAGGCCAGGCGCCCCAGTACGCCGAGGGCCTCCTGGTACAGGCCGACACTGCTGAGGGCCGCTGCGCAGAAGGAGGCGTCCCGGGGCCACACGTAGCGCCAGCCTCCCACCGGCGCGGCGGCCACGGCACCGACGGGGAAGTCCAGCACGCCGCCTGCCTCGCCGTCGTCCACGAGCGTCGGGCCGGTCAGGGCCAGGAGGTCGTCGAGCGCCTCCCGGGCCAGCGACCCCCACCTCCCGTGCGGCAACCGCGCCCCCTGCTGCCGCAGGGCCGCGCGCTGCGCCAGCTCGTCACGCTGCTGCGGGTCCATACCCCAGGGAGCCGGGTCAGCCGGGAGCCGGGTCCCCGGCAGGTAGTCCACGCTCTCCCCGGGGGCCAGCACCTGGAGGGCGCCGTGCGCCCCGACGACCACACCCTCACTCAAGGCCTCGGGAGCAGGCCTCAGCGCGGCGTGCAGCCGGGGGACGCCCCACACCCCGGCGGCCAGCGACACGGCCCCGGCAGACACGGCCCCAGCAGCAGCAAGGACATCGCGGCGGCGGGGGCGTGCCGCCAGGGTCACTCCTGAAAGTCCTCGCGCAAGATGATGACGATGGGGTTGGACGAGGCGCTGGCGGCGTCCTCGACGACGTTGTCGATACCGAGCTGCTCACCTACGGCCTCTGCCGTGTCACGGTCCTCGGGGCTGGCGTAGTAGACAGTCGTGTCGGCAGGCTCAGACCCCTGGTAGATGCCTTCCGGAACCGTGACCGACACGAAGCCGACGTTGGTGAGGCGGTCACCACTGCGCCCCGCCAGGCCGCTGGTCGTCGTCCCGTTGTAGACAGTGACTCCCAGCGTGTAGTCCACCGAGGCGTCGGTGGGGGCCTGCGTGGGATCGTCCGTGGCCTCCTGTGAGGCACCGGGGTCCTGGGTCTCCTGGTCAGCCTCGTCGCTGCTTGGGGCCTGGTCGTCTCCGGCGTCGGCCGGGCCCGAGGCCACTGCGGCACCACCTGTAGAGTCCCCGTCCTCGCTGCGCTGCCCGAGCAGAGTCACCACGCCCCAGGCCAGGGCCGGGACGACGATGATAACGGCAAGCAGGGGCACCCAGCCCCGCCAGCGAGGTGCCTGCGCCCGGTGCACCCCGACGGGGACGGGGGCGTCGTCCTCACTGACGTCGAACTCGTCCTCCGGGTAGTTGTACTCGCTCACACTCCCAAGATACCGACCCTGACTCCGATCGTGGGGACCAACAAGCCCCGTCCCGACGTCCAGCCCTGGTCGCGTGCGGGCACTGTCCTGGCTAGGCTTCAGGGGTGAGTTCCGCCAAGCCTCTGTCCGAGCTCGTTGACGCCTCGTGGGCACGCGCCCTGGCCCCGGTGGAGCCCACGGTTCACCAGATCGGGGCCAGGCTGCGCGAGGAGGTCGCCTCAGGACACGGCTACCTGCCCGCCGGCACCGACGTCCTGCGCGCCTTCACCTACCCCATGGAGCAGGTCAAGGTCCTCATCGTGGGCCAGGACCCCTACCCGACCCCGGGGCACCCGGTAGGCCTGAGCTTCTCCGTGGCCCCCGGGGTACGGCCCCCGCGCAGCCTGGAGAACATCTTCCGCGAGCTGGTCTCCGACCTGAGCGTGCCCCAGCCGAGCTCGGGGACCTGACCCCGTGGTGCGAGCAAGGGGTCATGCTTCTCAACCGGGTCCTGACCGTGCGTCCGGGCGCCCCGGCCTCGCACAAGGGCTGGGGCTGGGAGACTGTCACCCAGCGGGCTATCGAGGCCCTGGTGGAGCGCGGCGGCCCGCTGGTGGCGATCCTGTGGGGGCGCCCGGCCCAGTCCCTGACCCCCATGCTGGGGGACACCCCCGTCATCGCCTCACCCCACCCCTCGCCGCTGTCCGCCTCGCGAGGGTTCTTCGGCTCACGCCCCTTCAGCCGGGCCAACGAGATCCTGGTGTCCCTGGGGGCGCAGCCCGTGGACTGGCGCCTGCCCTGAGCTGGAAGGAGCGGGGTCGGGCGGGGCAACCCCGCAGTGCCGCTAGTGCCACTAGTGCCGCTGCCACGGCGGCACGCCTTGGCGACAAGCCTCACGTGATGATAGCGTGACGCTGGTTGCGGAAGCATATAGACCCAGATTAGAGTCAGCTGTCGCAGGCACGTTCAGACGGTGCGAAAGGCCGTGGTCCCTATGGCGGACCTGTCTATCAGTCCAGACACGCTCAGCAGCGCGGCGAGCAAGGCCGACGCCGCGTCAGAGGAGCTGAGCGGCGCAGACTTCCCGGAGGTCTCCGGCCTGGACCGCTCAACCGGCCTGGTCAGCCAGGCGGTCAGCGCGCTGTCCTCACGGACCACGAGCACGGCCACGGGCCTGACCAACATCGCGTCGAGCCTGCGCCGGGCAGGGGCCGACTTCGTCGAGGTCGACGAGGTCAGCGCCCAGGGCGCGCGGCAGCTCGAGGGAGGGCCGTACTGATGTCGCTGGACGTCACAGTCCTCGTCCTCCCGGAGACGGCCTTCACCCTCGCGTCGAGCCTGAGCACGGCAGCGACCACGGTCGGCGACGCCGAGGCCACCGTGACGTCGGCCCGCAGCCTGATCCAGTCGGAGAACACCGGTCTGACCGCGACAGCGGCGGAGACCAGTCTGGGCACGCAGAGCACCACGATCAACACGCTCAGCTCGGAGACCTCCTCGCTGTCCACGGCGGTGAACGCCTTCGCCCAGACCATGTCCTCAATCAAGACTCGGCTGAACGACGCCCGGGCGCGGGCCTCGGAGGCCGGGCTGGTGGTCTCAGGCGACCTGATCCTGGAGCCGGAGGCCTCGGACCCGGACTACGAGGAGAAGCAGAAGACCTACAGCGAGCTGGATGAGGACCTCTCTGTCATCAGGCAGGACGAGTCCACCGCCCACGACGACCTGCAGGCGGCCTGCCAGGAGGTCTCGGGGGTCGAGCCGGAAGGCCCTGGCGGGGCGGCCGGGGCGGCCGCGACGGCGAACACCGCCTACGGCTGGGCCAGTCGCGGTGTCACGGTGGCCCGCTGGGCGGAGGTGCACCGCCGGGGGACGTTCGCGCCCGCGACTTCCCCCACGGGCCTTCTGTCCACGCTCTGGCAGAAGACCAAGCTGGAGAACTGGGTCTCCAAGGCAGCGCACCAGAAGCCCGCCGTGCCCGGCAACTGGAGGACGCAGCCCTACTGGAGGCTGGGCACCACCGCCATGAAGTGGTTCGGGAGGGCCTCCGGCGCGGTCAGCGGTGGCCTTGGCGGCCTCGAGCAGTACCAGAAGGACTCCGCCAACCCCAGCATGGGTGAGGGAGAGAAGATTGCCCGGGCAGGGACCCAGGCCGTCGCGCAGGGGGTCGGGGGATACTATGGCGCCATGGCTGGCGCCCAGACCGGAGCCATGATTGGCGCCCTGGGCGGGCCGCTCGGCATTGCCGCTGGAACTGTTATTGGCGGAGCCATTGGCGGATTCGCTGGATCCAAGGCCGGCAAAACGTTTGCCAACGCCGTCAATAAGGGAATTAGCAAGTTGTTCCACTAGCAAAGGACAGCACATGAGCGATACAGCATGGATCGCCTTGGCAGTCGTTCTGGCAGTATCTACACTGGCGTTCTGGGCGCTGGCCATGTTCACCGACACCAGGGCGGGCAAACTCTACGCCGCATTTGGCGCACACACAAAAAATCGCCTGGCATTTCTTCTTGTGGGCTCCATATCGTTCATCATCGGCGGCACTGCCATATTGACTGAACCACTGTTCCCCGAGGCGGAGACCTTCAGATTCATCAGTTGTGGGATCACCTTAATTCTGCTTGTTGTCGGCTGCATCATCGACATCTTCCCGATCCCCCTGCCCCGGTGGATGTACCCCCAGTGGCACGCCGAGCGCCGCCTGGAACGCCGCCGCGCCGCCCTGGCCGCAGCCAGCAGCAGCACCACCAGCAGCGCCAATAAGGACCCACAGCCACCAGCAACCATTCCAGCACCCCCTCAGCAGGCGGGCTCAGCACAGGAGCCACCAAGCCGCTCTCCCGGCGAAGGACAAACCCCATGAGCGAGAACACCCTGGTCGGAATCGGGTGCCTTGGCTTCCTGGGCACACCAACCCTGGTGTTCTGGGCGCTGGCCATGTTCACCGACACCCAGGCGGGCCGGTTCTACGACTCCCTGTCCGACGTCAGGAACGGCACCGCCTTCTGCCTGCCCGTTATAGGCCTGGCCTTCACCATCATTGGTATAGTCATGCTGTCTGAGCCGCTGTTCCCCGGTGCGGAGAACGCCCGGATCGCCGCCTCAGTATTCGCAGGACTCCTCCTGATCCTCGGACTCGTCTTCCGGTTCCCGATCCCCCTGCCCCGGTGGATGTACCCCCAGTGGCACGCCGCACGCCGCCTGGAACGCCGCCGTGCCGCCCTGGCCGCAGCCAGCACCACCACCAGCAGCGCCAACAGGACCCCCGCCTCGACCAGCAGCCCTCCTGAGGAGCCCCGATGACCGAGCCAACCCTCTACGGACCGCTCACCACCACGTTCCGCGGACACCTCACCGCTGTGACGGCCCCCTCCAGCTGGCAGGTCGTGGACGCCGACTTCCCCGACCTGGGTGTGGCCCCGGTCAACGCCAGCAACGAGGATGGGATCGACCTGGTGTGCACCGCCTCAGAGCCTTCCGCCCCAGGGTTCGTGGACAGCTGCGTCATCACCACCGTCCGCCTGCCCGAGGACATGCCGGAGGAGGAGTGGTTCCGCACGAGCACCGCCCAGGTCATGGAGACCATCGCGGGCGTGCGGATGATCGACCTCCTCGGCTGGCGGTCGCGCAGCGGCTCGGCGGGCCTGCTGCGCCTGGGCGTCTACATCGACACCAGCGACCACTCCCTGACCTTCTACCAGTGCAGCTGGGTCGAGACGCACAGGTACGGCAGGCTGCGACGCGGCGTCACCGCGACCTTCACCTGCCCCACCAGCACCAGCCCGGTCACCGTCCCCTTCTTCTCCACCATGTCTGAGACCCTGGAGGTGCACTGATGGCGCGGCTCAGGACGGACACGCCCAACCCTGTGGCGATCCTCTCCGACCAGGAGTGGCTGACGGTCGAGGCGCTCTGCCAGGGCGACCCCATCCCTGAGGACCGTCTCGCCCGGAGGCTGCGCAAGGCCGGGATCATCGACGACGTGGGCCTCACCCAGGCCGCCGCCCCCGCCTTCCAGGGGCGGGCCACCGCGAGCCGCTACCTGGAGGTGGTCCGCCTGGGTCCGCGCGAGGGGGTGCGCCAGGTCCTGGCCTGGATCGGCCCCTCCCGGACAACCATGATGAAGAGCCTGACAGACGGCCTGCACGTCTACGGGCTGGACGCCTGCGAGGTCCCCTCCGCCTTCGCCGAGTTCCTCGACTTCCACCCACGCCCCCTCGTCGAGGCGGAGCCCGTGGTGGTGCCCGCGCCCGAGGCCACTGGGCTGCTGAGCGAGGGCGGGGACCTCTCTCCCCTGGCCAGCATCTTCACCAGGGTCGGCAAGCGGCTGCGATCGGGCTCGCACCCAGGGGCTGCCGGTGAGACCACGCCGCTGATCGAGGGCCTGGTCAACCAGACGTGGTCGATCTCCATCATCACGGCCAGCGTGCGGGTCCCAGGCGTCCTGGACTGGCAGGTGGACTCCAGTCTCCACACGTTCTCCGTCCCCGAGTGCCTCTACGAGTTCTACCCCCGCTCGCTGGCTCAGGCTGCCGGGCGCAGCCCAGGCAGCGGGGGCGACCCCGACGACCTCATCATGGATCCCACCACCGCCATGATCGCCTGGCTGCGCGCCGTCCCCTGGTTCTTTGCCTGACCCGGCGCCCGCAGCGGGCACCGTGACGACATCCCCGGCGGGAGCGAGCGGCCACCCTCGCCCCCGCCCCACGGCCTGTGACCCGCTTCCACATACCAACGGCTCCACACCCCGACGACATCCGCCGTGTGCTGTAGACTATTTGTGCCGACAGGCTTCGTCTTCCAGGGCCTTACCGCCTCCCCAGCAGCCCTGGGAGCCCCAGGAGCCGCCGTGGGCACTCACGCGACCAAGGAGGGTACCGTGCCCGAGCCCCGCGACCAGCCTGACCCCCGTCCCGACCCCACCGACGCGCCCAGCCTGCCCACCCTGGTCGACACCCGCTCCGTCCGTCTGCACGCCACCGCCTCCGACTGGCGCGAGGCTATCCGGGAAGCCGGTGACGCCCTGGTCGCGGCCGGGGCCTGCGCCTCCTCCTACACCGAGGCCATGATCCGCTCCGTGGAGGAGCACGGCCCCTACATCGTGCTGTCACCCGGCCTGGCACTGCCTCACGCGCGCCCCGACAACTCTGTGACCCGCACCGCCCTGTCCTACGTGCGCCTGACGTCCCCAGTCGCCTTCGGCCACGAGACCAACGACCCCGTCCGCGTCGTCATGGCCCTGGCCGCCGCTGACGGCACCGCGCACCTGAGGGCGCTGGCGGACCTGGCTACTGTCCTGGCCGATCCGCAGCGCCGCCACCGGCTGGACAACGCCAGCACCCCCGCGGAGGTCCTCGACGCCCTGCGGCCACCGCAGGCCCGCCCGCCCGCTGGCAGGAGCACCGAGGCCGCCGGGGGCACGGACAGTCCCGAGGGCGCCGACGGCGAGGGGGACCCGGGAACCGCCGAGGGCACCGCAGACGCAAGCAGCAGCACAGGCAGCACTGAGACCACCGTCGCCTCCACGGGACTGGTTCTCACCGTGTGCGGCAACGGCCTGGGCACCAGCCTGTTCCTGAAGAACACCCTGGAGCAGGTGCTCGACACCTGGGGCTGGCTGCCCTACCTGCGGGTCGAGGCCACTGACACGATCTCTGCCAGGGGCAGGGCCAAGGATGCCGACCTGCTCCTGACCTCCGGGGCCATCGCCCAGGCCCTGGGCGACCCCGGAACACCGGTCGAGGTCATCGAGGACTTCACCTCCCTCACCGAGGTCGACGCCGCGCTGCGCCGCACCTACGCCGTGTGATCCGGCCCGCCGACCGGGCTGCCGCCCGTCCCGCCATCCACCGGATCATCCACTGAGCCATGCACCCAGCCCATCCACCGAGCCACTGACACGACCGGGAGGCTACCGTGTCACTCCTTGCCACTATCGCCCAGTTCGTCGTCAACGAGATCCTCAGCGTCCCAGCCTTCCTCATCGGCTTCATCACCGCCGTCGGCCTGATCGCCCTGCGCCGAGGCGTCGGCACGGTGCTGGGAGGCGCCACCAAGGCCGTGCTCGGCTTCCTGCTGGTCAGCGCCGGGGCGGGCCTGGTCACCGCCTCGCTGGAGCCCCTGGGGACCATGATCCAGGGCAGCCTGGGGACCCGGGGCGTCGTCCCCACCAACGAGGCGATCGCGGGCATTGCCCAGGAGCAGTACGGCACCCAGGTCTCCTGGCTGATGATCCTCGGCTTCGTGGTAGCCCTGCTCCTGGCTCGCCTGACCCCGCTGCACTACGTCTTCCTCACCGGCCACCACATCCTGTTCATGGCCACCCTCATCACCATCGTCATGGCCTCTGCGGGCATGTCGGGGCCGGTCGTCGTTGCCCTGGGAGCCCTGCTCCTGGGAGTCCTCATGGTGTCCCTGCCCGCCCTGGCGCACCCGTGGACCAGGCGGGTCACCGGGGACGACTCCATCGCCATCGGCCACTTCGGCACCCTGGGCTACATCGCGGCAGGAGCCGTGGGGCGGCTGGCCGACCCCCGGGGGCGCTCCCGCTCCACCGAGGACCTCAAGGTGCCGGAGTCCCTGCGCTTCCTGCGGGACTCCATGGTGTCCACCGCCCTGTCCATGGTGGTCATGTACCTGGTCCTGGCCGTGACCTACCTGGTACGGCGTGGTAGCGACACCGCCTTCACTGCCTTCGCGGACGGGGCCACAGACGTCGGCAACTACCTCATGCAGGCGGTGACCCAGGGCCTCCAGTTCGGTGTCGCCGTCGCCGTCATCCTGTTCGGGGTCCGCACGATCCTGGGCGAGCTCGTCCCCGCCTTCCAGGGGATCGCGCAGGCCGTGGTCCCCGGGGCCATCCCGGCGCTGGACGCCCCGATCGTGTTCCCCTACGCCCAAAACGCCGTCCTCATCGGGTTCATCTCCTCCTTCGCCGGGGGGCTGGTCGGACTGCTGGTCCTGGGGACCTGGCTGGGACCCGCCCTCGGCCTGGCACTCATCCTGCCCGGGCTCGTCCCCCACTTCTTCACCGGGGGCGCGGCGGGCGTCTACGGCAACGCCACCGGCGGACGCCGGGGAGCGATAGCAGGCGGGTTCGTCAACGGCCTGCTGGTGACCTTCCTCCCCGCGCTGCTGCTGCGGGTCCTGGGAACGCTGGAGACGGCTACCACCACCTTCGGTGACACCGACTTCGGCTGGTTCGGCCTGCTCATCGGGTACGGCGCCCGGGCTGGCGCCACAGCGGGAAGCCTGGTGCTCGCCCTGGTGGCCGCAGGCCTCCTGACGGCAGCCGTCGTGGTGCAGCGTCGGGTGGTGGAGCCCGGCTGGGACCCTGCCCCGGCCCGCCCCCGGCCAGACGGGCAGGCCGGGGACTCCCCGGGCACGACCAGCGCCGCCCCCGTGTCGGCCCAACGCTACCCGCGCGTAAGACCCCGGCTGGCGCCCCGGTCCCTCCCCCACCGCGTCCGCCTCAGGACAGCACCGGAGCCGCTCAGGCACACTAGCCCCATGCCCGGTACCTCACTTCCTGAGCCACTGCCCGACGCCGCGCAGCCCGCGGCCCCGCCCCTGCGTCGCACGCCCCGGCACGCGACCGGCCCCGCCACTATCGACCTCGACCAGGTCGTCCACTACCTGCCCCGGACCGGGATCGGCACCGACGTGCACGCCTTCGCCGCCCCCGGCTCGGCCACCCCGCTGCACCTGGCCTGCCTGGAGTGGCCCGGGCAGACCGGGCTGGAGGGCCACTCCGACGGCGACGTCGTCGCGCACGCCTGCTGCGACGCCCTCCTGTCCGCTACCGGGCTGGGGGACCTGGGCAGTGTCTTCGGCACCAACGAGCCGAGGTGGCAGGGGGCCTCGGGGGCAGTCCTCCTGGCCGAGACCGCCCAGCGGGTGCGCCAGGCCGGCTTCGAGATCGGCAACGTCGCCGTCCAGCTGGTCGGGCAGCGCCCCCGGGTGACCGACCGCGCCGCTGAGGCGGCAGCAGCACTGTCAACAGCTGCCTCGGCACGCGTCACCTTCAGCGCCACCACGACCGACCACCTGGGATTCCTGGGACGAGAGGAGGGGCTGGCAGCGGTGGCTACCGCGCTGGTCTACCCGGCCCGCCCCGTCTCCTGACTCCGACCTAGCGGGCACCTCCTGCCCACCGGCTCTTCCAGCCCGGTCATCGCCCCGGTAGGGTGGGGCCGTGACTGCCGCGACTGCCGTACCTGCCGGCTCCCCCGCCCCTCAGCCGACCCTGCGCCTGTACGACTCCGCAGCGCGGACGGTCGTTCCCCTGGCCCCCACCGTGACCCCGGGGGTGGTAGCGATATACCTGTGTGGTGCCACGGTCCAGGGCAGCCCGCACATCGGGCACATGCGCTCAGCCATTGCCTTCGATGTGCTGCGCCGTTGGCTGGAGCGCCAGGGCCAGACGGTCGTCCTCATCCGCAACGTCACCGACATCGACGACAAGATCCTCGCCCGCTCCGCCGCAGCCGTCCCCCCCGTCGCCTGGTGGGCGTGGGCACAGCGCCACGAGCGCGAGTTCGACGCCGCCTACCGGGCCCTCGGCGTCGCCCCTCCGACCTACGAGCCCCGCGCCACCGGCCACCTCCCGGAGATGATCAGCCTGGTCACCCGCCTGCTGGAGCGCGGTCATGCCTATACGGGGGAGGCTGGCAACGTCTACTTCTCCGTCGCCTCTCTGCCCGGGTACGGCTCACTGACCAACCAGCGCCCCGAGGACCTGACCTCCACGGAGGACCCGCAGCAGGAGGACCAGGAGGACACCGAGGCAGACAAACGTGACCCACGGGACTTCGCCCTGTGGAAGGCGGCCAGGCCCGGCGAGCCGCAGGACGCTGCCTGGGACGCCCCGTGGGGACGCGGGCGTCCCGGGTGGCACCTGGAGTGCTCGGCCATGTCGCACCGCTACCTGGGCGAGGAGTTCGACATCCACGGGGGCGGGATCGACCTGCGCTTCCCGCACCACGAGAACGAGCAGGCCCAGTCCCACGGCGCCGGATGGGGCTTCGCCCGCCACTGGGTCCACAACGCCTGGGTCACGATCAAGGGCGCCAAGATGAGCAAGTCGCTGGGCAACTCCCTGACCGTGGCCGAGCTCCTCAGGTCGCACGACCCGGTCGTCCTGCGTCTGGCCATGGGGACCGTCCACCACCGCTCCACCGTGGAGTTCTCCGAGGAGACCCTGAGCGAGGCCGCCTCCCTGTGGGAGCGCCTGACCGGTGCCCTGACCCGGGCTCAGGAGGTCTGCGGGGACCTGGAGAGCACCGACCAGGCCGGGCTGAGGCGGCTGGCGCTGCCTGAGGCCTTCGCTGCCGCCATGGACGACGACCTCAACCTGGCGGGCGCCATGGCCCAGGTGCACGCCTGCCTCAAGAGGCTCAACACGGCCCTGACCCAGATGGGCCACGGCAGGGCGGGCGACGCCGCCAGCACGGGGGCAGCCGACGACGTGCCCACCGGGGTCACGACCGTGCGCCAGATCGCCCTGGAGCTGCGCGCTATGCTTGACGTTCTGGGGCTGGACCCCTTCAGCGATCCGTGGCGCTCCTGCCTGGCAGGGGCCACAGGTGCGACAAGCGGGTCCGACGCGGCCGCGCACGCCCTGGACCACCTGGTGACCGACCTCCTTGACCAGCGTGCCCAGGCCCGGGCCGCCAAGGACTGGGCCCGGGCGGACGCCCTGCGTGACGCCCTGTCGCAGGCAGGGGTCGTGGTCGAGGACTCACCCGCCGGCGCCCGCTGGCACCTGTCCTGACCAGGACCAGGAACGACGAGCTAAGGAGGTAGCCAGCGATGCCCGGAAACGATCGTCGGCACGGCGCCCTGCGCCGACGCGGCAGGAAGGGACCTACCAAGGGCTCCGGCGGAAACCGCCGCCGCGGCCTGGAGGGCAGGGGACCCACGCCAAAGGCGGAGGACCGTGTTGGCCACCCCAAGGCGCGGGCCAGGCAGCGTGCCCAGGCCCAGCAGGAGCGTCCTAGCCGCGCCGAGCAGTACCATCGCACCCGGGAACGCCTCCGGGTCTCCCGCAGCAGTGAGATCGTCTTCGGTCGCAATGCCGTGGCAGAGGCCGCCTACGCCTCCGTGCCCTTCTCCCAGGTCTTCATGGCCGCCCCGGCCGAGGACGACGAGCGCCTCCAGGCGGTGGTACGGCGTGCCGCCCTGGCCGCTGTCCCCGTCGTGGAGGCCAGCAAAGCGGACCTGGAGGCCCTGACAGGAGGTGCCGCCCACCAGGGCGTGGCCGTGGAGGTGCCCCCCTACCAATACGTGGGCGCGGCAGACCTGCTGGAGGATGCCCGCAGCCGGGGCCGCACCCCTCTGCTCGTGGCCCTGGACCAGGTCACCGACCCCCACAACCTGGGAGCCGTCCTGCGCAGTGCCGGCGCCTTCAGCGCCGACGGGGTCATCGTCCCGGCCCGCCGCAGTGTCGGCGTTACCGCAGCCGCGTGGAAGGTCTCTGCTGGCGCGGCAGCACGGGTGCGCGTCGCTCGTGAGACCAACATGGTGCGCTGCCTGGAGCGCCTCCAGAGGCAGGGGTGCTTTGTGGTAGGGCTCGATCCCCGCGCGACGACGCGCGTAGAGGACATGGGCCTGGCCGACTCCCCCCTGGTCGTCGTGACCGGCTCGGAGGGCAGAGGCCTGTCCCGCCTGGTGCGTGAGACCTGTGACCTTCTGGTCTCAGTGCCTATCACCGGCTCCGTGGACTCCCTCAACGCCGCAGTCGCCACCGGCATCAGCCTCTACGAGGTCGACCGCCTCCGCCGCCAGGCACAAGGCGCAGCCGACACTGGCACCCGCTAGGACTCACCGGCGCTCCCCCTCGCAGACACCCGGGCCCCGTTTGCTGACACAATGGGCCCAGCCCACCACAGGAGGTCCCCATGGCCCAAGCCGTGTCTCAGCGCTGGAACCGTACCGACGGGGTGATCGTCGCCCCGGGCACGGCCCCGGAGGCTGTTGCTGCCGCCTTTGCCGCCCGCAGCGTCGTCGCCCGTCTTGAGTGGTTCCCCACCACCGCCCACCTGCTCAGCCTCACCCTGATGACCGACATGGACGGACGTGTTGCTGTCACCCCTGCCTCCCGCGGGGGCGTCGTCCCCGGCCCGGGGGTCGGCGAGCTGGTGGAGTCACTGGCACGCGAGCTCACGGCTGACGTCGCCGTCGGCCCGGCCTCCTTCAACGCCCTGCCGGGCGACCTCACACTGCCCCCGTCCACCACCCACGGGGCCGCCAGCGCACGCACTGTCGTGGTCTCCCCCATGAGCGCCTACATGGTTCCCCTGCAGGCCACGCTCCTGGAACGGCCTCTGGCGGTCGCCTCCGCCCCCGACCTGGACCGCCGTATCGTCATGTACTCCGGGGAGGGCAACGACCTGGGGGCCTTCGGGTGGGACGAGGAGTCCCTCCCGGCCCTCGTCCTGACCTCTGACTCGGAGGACATGTCGGTACGTGCCGTGACCACCGGGGACCCGGATGAGGACGCTGTCTTCTCCTGGGGCATGAGCTCGCTGCACGTGTGGGGTGCCGTCGAGGAGCCGGGCCCCGCCCTGCGCGCCCTGGCCGACGAGGTGCTCGCCGACCGCAAGGACGCCTCCGACATCGCTGCCGCCGTGCCGGGTGCGGACCTGGAGGCCGCGGCGACCGCTGTGCTTCGGCCAGGTGCCGAGGGCTTCCAGGCGATGATCGAGGCGCTGGGCCTGCCCGACTGGGTGCTCAAGGTGCTGACGGGCAGCCTGGCCCCGGTCGAGGTTCCTGGCATCGTCGTCCACGAGCCCCGGGGCCTGTCCAACGCCGTGGGCCGCAGCGTCGGTCTGTTCCTGGAGGACCCCTCCTCCCCCGGCTCCGCCTTCTGGCACTCCTATGTCCGTACGGTCACCGACATGCCCTGGGCCGTCAGGGCGGTCACCCTCCTGGAGGCAGGCCTCGGCGGGGCGCTCATGGGCGCCGCAGCACGGAGGCACCGCAGCGGAGGTGGCCTGCCGGGAGGACTCATGTCCGTGGGCACGTTCCTCATCGTCGACGCCGTCACCGAGGTCTCGCTAGCCTCGTGGACCCGCCATCGCGAGCTTCGCCGCCGGGCAGACCGGGAGACCGCCCTGGTCGCCGAGGAGCTCGGGGCCTGAGCCTTCCCTCCTTGGGACTTCCCTCCGTGGGACCCAGCCCCAGGAGGGGCCTCACTCCCCCTTGAACCTCATTCCTGCGGTAAAGCCGAAGGGATTGGCCTCGTAGTCAGCGAGCGTCTGCTCGTCAAGGGCAGCAAACTCTGCGTCCTGCGGCTCAGCCTCCTCCTCCGGGATGGACACCGCCTCGATCTCCTGGGTGTCCGGTGTGGCAAGAAAGGCCCGCTCGTCACGGTGCTGGGGCAGGACTGTCGCCACGTAGTCGGCGGTGGCGTCCTCCATGGACACGTCGCCCTGACGCTGCTCCGACATGTACCAGCGGTGCTCCAGGATCTCGTGGAAGATCTCCGCAGGCTCCAGCTTGCGACGCAGCTCCAGCGGGACGGCCATGATGGTCGGTTCAAAGACGTCGGCGAGCCAGGCGTGGGCGACCAGCTCGATGGGGTCGTCCTTGCGGCCGCGGATCGCCCGGTAGGCCTCCAGGTCGTTGAGCATGCGCTGACCCTGACGCTCCTGGACGTCCAGGCCGGTCAGGCGCATGACCTGCCGGTGGTAGTGGCCCGCGTCGACAACCTTAGGCTGGATGGACATGTAGGTGCCGCCCGCGTCCGTGGTCATGGTGAGCTCGGCGACGTCGTAGCCCATCTCGTTGAGCCTCTCGATGCGGTTGCGCACCCGCCATCGCTCCCGTGAGGAGAAGGACTCCTCAGCCGTGAGGAGGTCCCACAGCTCGCTGTAGCGGGCCACGATCCGGTCCCCTACCGCGATGGTGTCCACGCTGGGCTCCAGCAGCGCGCCCGCCTGGAGGTCCATAAGCTCACCGATGATGTTGGTCCGGGCGATGTCGATGTCGTAGAGGCGCTTGCCCTCCGTGATCCCGTCGGGGTGGAGCTCTCCGGTCTCCGCGTCCACCAGGTAGGCCGCGAAGGCTCCGGCGTCACGCCGGAACAGGGTGTTGGACAGCGACACGTCGCCCCAGTAGAAGCCAAGGAGGTGCAGCCGCACCAGCAGGACCGTGAGGGCATCGATGAGACGGGTAGCGGTCTCAGGGCGCATGTACTGGCTGAACAGGCCACGGTAGGGCAGGGAGTAGGACAGGTGCTCGGTGATGAGCGCGGAGTTCAGTCGGCTGCCGCGGAGGTCCGTGCGTCCTGAGATCACTGCCGTGGGCTGGACACAGGGCGCGCCCAGGCGTACCAGGTCCCGCAGCAGCGTGTACTCCCGGTGGGCGACCGACTCGCCGATCTCCTTGACGGCGATCACCCGCTCAGAGAGGTTGACGAAGCGCACAACGTGCCGCGACAAGCCACGGGGCAGCGCCGCGAGGACCTCTGTCGGCCACCGATCTAGCGGCGTCTCCCACGGGAGGTCCAGCAGCGCAGGATCAATGGTCACCGCGGCAATCTTCATGGACTGGGGCATGGCTCATCCTCTCAGGTCAGCAGATCGACGGTGCGTGCCCCGGGCCTCGCCCCGTAGGGACAGGACGGGCAGCGACGGTCGGGAGGACGGTCGGGAGGAGCGGGGAAGACGGTACCGGAGCGCGGCACCAGGTACCGGCACGGCGAGTCCCGCCCCTGTCTGCTACCGGGGCGGGACTCGCCGTAAGGAGGCTACGAGCAGGCGCAGCCGGACGCGGCACCAGAATGCGACATCAGGAGGGAAGTCGCTTGCCGGTGGCGGAAGAGAAGATGTGCTCCTTACCCGGACGGATGCGCACGTAGACAGTCTCCCCGGGCTCGGGGGCCGTCCTGGGAGGCACCCGCACGATGATCTGGCTGGAGTCCTCACCGGAGCCGAGCTTGGCCTCAGAGTCCTCAGCCCCGACGAGCTCACCGTAGATGTAGGCGTCCGAGCCGAGCTCCTCCACAAAGGACAGCCGTACCGGGATGGAGTGCTCGTCAGAGGAGGAGACGACGTCCAGCGACTCCGGGCGGAAGCCGATGGTCACCTTACCGCCGTCCTCAGGGCTGAGGGCGTCCAGGGTCGCCCGGGAGAGGCGGATCCTGGCCTCCCCGATAGTGGCGGTGTCACCCTCGACAGTGAACTGGCCCAGGTTCATCGCCGGGGAGCCGATAAAGCCCGCGACGAACTCGTTGGCGGGGTTGTCGTACATCTCACGGGGGGTGCCCACCTGCTGGAGCACGCCGTCCTTGAGGACGGCGATGCGGTCCCCCATTGTGAGGGCCTCGGTCTGGTCGTGGGTGACGTAGACCGTGGTGACACCCAGCGAGCGCTGGAGGGAGGCGATCTGGGTGCGAGTCTGCACGCGCAGCTTGGCGTCCAGGTTGGACAGGGGCTCATCCATGAGGAAGACCTTCGGCTTGCGCACGATAGCCCGCCCCATGGCCACGCGCTGGCGCTGGCCGCCGGACAGGGCCTTGGGCTTGCGGTCCAGGTAGTCGGTCAGGCCCAGGATCTTGGCCGCCTCCCGCACGCGGCTGTCGATCTCCTCCTTGGGAGTGCCTGCGATCTTCAGGGCGAACCCCATGTTGTCGTGGACCGACATGTGCGGGTACAGGGCGTAGTTCTGGAAGACCATGGCGATATCACGGTCCTTGGGCTGGACGTCGGTGACGTCGCGGTCGCCGATGAGGATACGGCCGGAGTTGACGTCCTCCAGGCCCGCGAGCATCCGCAGCGAGGTAGACTTTCCACAGCCTGAGGGGCCGACCAGGACGAGGAACTCCCCGTCAGCGATCTCGAGGTTGAGAGCGTCGACACTGGGGCGGTCGTTACCCGGGTAGACGCGTGTCGCGTTCTCAAAAGTCACAGTTGCCATGTGCGCTTTCCCTTCACTGGCAGGTACGTGCCAGACGATCCGTGGTGAAAGGTGCCGATGCGTGTCCGCATTGACACGGTCCGCTGGGAGGACGGTCTCCCTGCGGCAGGGACATGCTTTCACACTCCCAGCCCGTTGACCAGCCCTGGTTCCACGAGTCTCGCAGCCGATCTCACGAGTCCCGCACCGGGCCTGACTGCTCCCACCCCCGTAACGCTGCCGGTACTGTGGAGACATGACCTACGATCCCGGGGTGCCGACCAGCGGGGCACCGCCCCTGCGCGGCCTGCACGCAGGCAGCGACGTCGGCGGCTACCGGCTCCTGCGCCGCCTGGGCGCCGGCGGCATGGGCGTGGTGTGGGAGGCAGCCGACGCCGACGGTCGGCGTGTCGCCATGAAGATCCTCCACCCCCAGATCGCCGCCGACCCGGTGGCCCGGCGCCGCCTGGAGCGTGAGGCCCGGGTCCTGGCACGTGTCAGGGGGGAGCGCGTGGCCCGCGTCCTCGACGTCGAGACCGGTGGCGGCCCCGGGGAGGGCCTGGACGTCACCTTCGTCATCACCGAGCTCGTCGACGGTCCCACCCTCCAGCACGAGGTAGACCACGAGGGGGCCTACGACCTGGGCCGGGACGCCCACGACCTGGCGGACCTCGCCCACGGGCTCGTGGAGGCGCTGAGGGCCGTCCACGCAGCCGGGGTCATCCACCGCGACCTCAAGCCCTCCAACGTCATGCTCGGCGCCCAGGGGCCTGTCCTCATCGACTTCGGCATCGCCCAGGTCGCTGACGACAGCCGCCTCACGCAGACGGGTCAGGTCACCGGCACCCCGGGCTTCATCCCTCCGGAGATGCTCGACGGCGGGGCGCCCTCCCCGCAGGTGGACTGGTACGCCTGCGCGGGGGTGCTCCTGTTCGCGGTCACGGGCCAGCCCCCCTTCGGCTCCGGTCCCTGGCAGGCGGTCTTTCGCCGGGTCTACGCCGGGACGCCGGAGCTGGGAGGGCTGGAGGAGGTCTGCCCCGCCCTGGCGCAGGCCTTCACCGCCGCCCTGGCCCCCGAGGCCGACCAGCGCCTGAGCCCTGACGACCTCCTGGCCGTCCTTGACGAGGTCGCCGAGGGAGGCGGCGGCGAGGAGGCCCTCGCCGCCGCCCTGACAGGAACGGGACTCGCCGCTGTAGCGGGGGCGGCAGGGGCTGCCAGCGGCGTGGGCAGTGCTCCGAGGGGCACTGAGGTCACCGCCAGCACCCCTATCGAGGCCGCTGCCGGGGATACCTCCGCATACGGCTCCACCTACGGCCCCGGCGCGGTCGATCCTGGTGCCCCGGCGACCGTCGTGGCAGCCGCCCCGTGACCGGTTCCACGGACCGGGCCCCAGGAGCAGGAGACCGTGCAGGTCTTGCAGGTCTTGCAGGTGCTGTCGCTGACGGCACCACCGTACCTGCCCCCGCCCCGCTGGACGCAGCGGAACCCTCCGCGCCTCCTGCTGTGTCACCAGACACCAGGGCGCCTACCGCCCCACCGCCCTACGCCCCCAGGCCCCCAGGCCTACGACGGCTACCCGGCACCGGGAGCTGTGGGTGAGGCCAGCCTCCCCCTCCCGGCGGCGCCTCCTGCCACGGTCCCGCCTCCGGCGCCACCAGCACCGGGGGAGCCGTGGCCAGGCTCCAGCCACCCCCGTCCCCCGGCCGCCCCGACGACGCCTGCCGCCCTGTCAACGGGATCCGCCTACCCCTACCAGCCGACATCTGTCCAGCCCCCGGTGCTGTCAGGGCCGCCTCCCACCGCCGCGCAACCGCCGCAGGCCCTCTACCCCCAGGCCTCCTACGACACGCCTGCTCCTGCACCTCTACCTGCCTGGGCGCAGGAGCCCAGACGGCACCCGGGTAGCGTGGCCGCCATCCTGGTCCTGCTGACCGTAGCGGGGCGCTTCTCAGCAGGGTGGACGGTCCTCGCTGTCACGCTGCTGACCCTCGCGGCGGGGACGGTGGGACGCGCCCAGGACAGCCTGCGCTGGACCAGGCTGGCTAACCGGGCGGTCACCCCGGGCGACCGCTCACGCATGTGGCTGGCCACGCCGTGGTATCTGCTGCGTTCCCTGGTGGCCACGGCCTTCGCTGCGGTATCGGTCCTCATGGTGACCGCACCGCTGCCCTACGTCGCGTTGCGTGCACCTGAGCTCTGGGAGGGTCCGCTGTCCTTCCTCGACCCGGGCGGCAGGCTCCCGTTCATGCTGGCCCTGTGGGTCGCCGTGTACGCCCTGGTACTGTGGCTCATTCCCTGGGGCGCCCCGGCCCGTCGTGGAGGGGCCCACCTGATCGAGGCCGTGGCCCCCACGACGCGGGCCAGGTGGGTCCTGGTAGCGGTGGTGCTGGTGCTGAGCCTGCTGCTCTACACCCTCCAGGAGTCCGGCCACGTGACCCAGGAGCTCCTGGAGCCGCTGCTCACCGTCTACTGAGGTGTGCTGCGGCCGCTGAACGAGCCACCTGGGAGCAGGGTTGCGGGGCAGGGAAGAGACAGTCCGGAAAGACGGTCGGGAAAGACAGCTCGGCCGGGGCACGACTCCGGGCACCAGGCCGGGTCGGCCCAGATCACAGCACTGTCCCCCTACCGCGAACGACGGCGCTGCCGCCCAGCGCCTAGGTGACAATACCTGCACCGTCGGGACAGGCGCGCACGCCCTGCCCCATACTGGGACGCAGTCCTGTACCAGCCTTCCTGCCCGACCGTCCGGGTGCAGTCCTCCGGTCGGCCCGGCGCCCTCACTTCCCAGCCCGTTATCCACATCCGCACCGCACGTACAGAGGAGCTCCAGGTGGCCTCGAACCAGCCCCGTCCGACCAAGGCCCAGCGCCGAGAGGAGGCTCGCGCCAGGGCCAAGGCCCTGAGAGAGCAGGAGGCCCGCAGGCAGAGGCGCGCCACGATCGCCCGGCGCTCCCTCCTCGGTGCCGCCGTCGTGGGGGTGGCGGGAGTCTCGAGCTACATGGTCTACAACCACCTCCAGAACAGTGGTGGCACCGGCGCCGCACAGTTCCCGACCGCAGGAGCCATCGCCACCACCCGGGCCGACCGCAGCGGGGTGCCCGAGCCGGTGCTGTCCAACGGCTCGTGGACCTACGGCCCCAGCAGCGGGCTGGACACCATCAGCAGCCAGGCACCGGTCCTCGACGTCTACTTTGACTACTCCTGCCACTTCTGCGCCTCCTTCGAGACGACCCACGCCTCAGAGATCTCCACGCTGCTGTCGCAGGGCAAGATCACCCTGGTGCTGCACCCCTCCAAGATCCTCGGTCAGGAGTGGACCGACCAGGTGATGAACGCCATGGGCGTGGTCCTGAACGAGGCTCCGGACCAGTCCATGGCCTTCCATACCGCCGTGATGGAGCTCTTCAGCCGGATCTACGAGGCCCAGGACACCTCCATGATGACCACCGAGAACCTGGTGGCCGCAGCCACCTCGGCTCAGGTGCCCACCGAGGTCTCGTCCCGGTTCGAGAAGGCCGTCAACGACAACACCTACGAGGAGTGGACGAGTCTCGCCCAGGAGGCGGCCTCCGCGGTCGGGGTCACCGCCACGCCCACCGTCTACCTCGACGGCGAGCGACTCGACCTGAGCCAGATCAGCGGGGAGACCGCTATCACCGAGCTGGTGGAGGCCATCGAGGCCTCAGTGTCGCCTGCCGCCAGCGAGGGGGCCACGTCGGAGGCGTCCCCCGCCGCAGAGGGCTAGGGGCGCAGTAGGAGGTCGAGTGTGACGGAGGCCAGGTCGGGGACCGCGACCAGCCCGGGGTCAGCCGGAAAGTGCTTGCTGCTGCCGACCTGGACCACGCGGATGCCGTTGCCCCGCGCTGAGGCGGCGCCGGTGGGTGAGTCCTCGACGACGACGCACTCGTGCGGCGTCACGCCCAGGCGCTCCACGGCGGTGGCGTAGGGAAGGGGGTCCGGCTTGGCCCCCACACCGTCGTCACCGCAGACCAGGGTGGCGAAGACCGCGGCGCCAGAGACGCCGCCAAGCTCGGCGGCCACCCGCTCCACGATCACGCGCGGGGAGGCGGAGACGATCGCCTGGACGAGACCCGCCCGTGCTACGGCCGAGGTGATCTCCCGCGCGCCCGGCAGCAGGGGCGGTCGCGCGGCCACCCTGGCCTCGACGTCGCGGGCCATCGCCTCGTAGACCTCCAGGGCGGCGGGGTCCTGGGGACTGGCCGCGGCGCCGGTGGCGGCGATGATCCCCCGGGCGACGGGGATGGAGGTCCCCGCCAGTGCGGAGACCAGCTGCGGGGTCACCGTGCCGCCCCGGGCGGTGCAGTGCCTCGTGAAGGCCTCGTCCCAGAAGGGCTGGGAGTCGATGAGGGTGCCGTCCATGTCCCACAGGACGGCACGCACAGCGGGAGCCCGGTCAGGGGCTGCGGGCTCAGAAGGTGTGGCGGGCTCAGAAGGTGTGGACGAGGTCACCTTCCTCAGGGTACCGGTTGGGGCGGCTGTCCGGGCGGGCCAGGGAGGGCTCGGGGGACTCCCCGATACCGGACGAGCCGGGAGCAGTAGAGGATGGGACCATGACACAGCAACGCCCCTCGCAGCAGCCTCCGCCCCGTCCCGACTCCTCCGGCACCGGCGGCTGGTGGACCAGGTTGCGAACCACCCTGCCAGCCCGCTCCCGTACCCACCGCATTCTGGGTGGTGTCTGCGGCGGCCTGGCCCGGGCGTGGGGTACCCGCCCCCGGGTGGTGCGTGTGGGCGTCCTGCTCCTGGGCATCCTGCCGGGACCGATGTGGGCGGTCTACGTGCTGGCCTGGGTGGTGATGCCGCTGGAGGGGACGGTCACCCCGGGGCCAGACCACGGTGCACAGGCACGGTGGTAGCCCGCACCAGCCCCAGGGACTGTCCCGGACTCATCCCGAAGAAGGAGATCGGGTGGTCCCCGCGGCGGAGGGGACGGGCGGGGAACAGGTCGGAGTTCGTTCCCCGTGAGGATGGCAGACCGTCCCCGCACTCGTACGGTGGGACCGTGAAGATCACGACGAGGACACGGCGTAACGTGTCGGACGCAGTGCAGGCAGGCGAAGGAGCCGGAAGGCCGCCCGGCCCGGGAGCAGAGGCCTTCGGGCACAGCTCTGCCGGGAGACGCGGCAGGCGCGGGCACCGCCCCGGGGCAGGTGCCCTGTCCGTCCTGGCCTCGGTAGCGCTGGCTGCGGGCCTGGTGGCCTCCGGGGTCCCCGGTGCCGCCGCCGTCCAGGCGGCCGGGAGCTCAGGCTCGGTGGACTCCTCCGGCTCAGTGGACTCCTCCACGGACTCCTCAGCCTCCTCGACGGGTGGCTCAGACGGCAGCGGGGGCGCCGGTGACTCCGGCAGCACAGACAGCGCGAGCTCCGCTGACTCCGCTCCGAGCGAGGAGGTTCCCGAGGGCCTGGAGGACTTTTACGGCCGTCAGATCGCCTGGGGCCCCTGTGAGGACTCTCAGCAGGAGCAGCAGGCCGCCCAGGGCCACGACGATGCGGGGCAGGAGGCGCAGCAGGCCGCCCGCGAGTGCGCCACCGTCCACGTGCCCCTGGACTACGACGACCCCTCCGGGCAGACCATCGACCTGGCGCTCAAGCGGCTCCCCGCCTCCGGACAGTCCCAGGGCAGCCTGTTCACCAACCCCGGCGGGCCCGGCGACAGCGGGGTGGAGCTGATCGACGCTGCTGAGGGCTACTTCTCCGAGGACCTGCGCCAGGCCTACGACATCGTGGGCTTCGACCCCCGCGGCGTAGGGCAGTCCACGCCTCTGGAGTGCATGAGCCGGGAGGAGGCGCTGGAGGAGGTCTCCGACGAGTCCACGCTGGAGGAGGCGGGCGGGACAGACGCCCTGGAGGGTGAGGGCCAGGAGCCTTCCCCCGACGTCTCCCTGGTGGAGCAGGCGGTCCAGGAGGGGGCGAGTCTGGCGGCGGCCTGCCTGGAGCACTCTCCGGTCCCCGAGATCATCGACCACATGGACACCCAGTCCGTGGCCCGGGACATGGACATCCTGCGCGCGCAGTCTGGTGAGGAGGAGCTGGCCTACCTGGGCTTCTCCTACGGGACCTTCCTGGGTGCCATCTACGCCGACCTGTTCCCCGGCAACGTGGGGCGCGTGGTCCTGGACGGCGCCATGGACCCCTCCCTGAGCATGGCGGACATCCAGTACTCCGACGCCGTCTCCTTCCAGGCCTCCCTGACCAGCTTTGTCTCCTACTGGCAGCAGCGCGGCGACAGCCCGCTGACCGGCACGGCAGAGGAGGGCACCGCCCAGCTGACCGAGTTTGTCCAGGGGCTGAAGGACGATCCGGTGCCCGACCCTGAGGGAGGCCGGCCCCTGGACGACGCCATCCTCGCCAACCTCCTCGGGCAGCTCATGTACGACGACGCCTACTGGGCCGAGCTGGCCACAGCCCTGGGACCGCTCCTCACCGACCGGGACGCGCAGCCCCTGGCAGAGTGGCTCACCAGCATGAATGAGTCCATCTCGCCCGAGGGGGACCCCGACGGGCAGGGTCCGCAGGACAGCGAGCCCTCGCCTGAGGAGCTGGAGGCAGCGGCTGCCGCACGAGCCAACGCCCCTGCCATCACCGCCATCAACTGCCTGGACAACCCCGTCCAGGGCGACCTGGAGCAGTGGGAGGCCCAGTTCGAGCAGCGGGCAGAGATCTCACCCCTCTTTGGTGCGAACGAGCGGGCGTGGAGCGACGCCTTCTGCTCCGGCTGGGGCCGCCAGGCCGTGCGGGAGCCGGCTGAGACCAGGGCCGAGGGCGCCGCACCCATCCTGGTGGTGGGCACCACGCAGGACCCGGCCACGCCCTACCAGTGGGCGCAGTCCCTGGCCGACCAGCTGGAGTCGGGCCACCTGCTGACCGCCGAGGGCAACAAGCACTGCGCCTACAGACAGGGCTCGACGGACTGCGTGGACGCGGCTGTCGACGCCTACCTCCTGAGGGGTGAGCTCCCGCAGGAGGGGACCACCTGCGCCCTGCCCGGCCCCGGAGAGGACACCGGGGACGCGGGGGACGCTGTGGGACCGGCCCTGCAGGAGGTCCTGGACGGAGGCCGTCAGACCCCGGACCAGGCCGCGGCTGCGGCAGCCCTGACCAGCAGGACAGGAAGGAGGTGAGCAGGCAGGAACCCACCCTGATGCTTCTCATCCATCCGTGAGCGTGGCGGCCACCTTTGTTGCTTCCGGTGGCCGCCACGCCGCGTACCGGGCAGAACAGCCCCTGCCTCACTCCCTGCACCTTCCCCTGCCGCCTCCCGACGTCGCTGCTCCCGGCAGGCCCCTGCGTCCCGCTCCGCCCACCCAGACCCGTCCCGAGCCTGTCACAGGTTCGTGGCAGGATCGGGACCATGCAGCAGCCCGATCCGCAGTCCCGCCCCGCCGAGCAGGCTCGTCCCCGCCGTATCGAGTTCCACTCCGCCTATGACCAGGGGTTCGCGCGCGTGGCAGCGGTCACCCTGCCCGTCGTGCCCGCGGACCCCGCAGCCAACGCCGCCGCCGTCATCGAGCAGGCTCGGCAGCTGTCCGGGCAGGGCGTGTGCCTGGCGGCCTTCCCCGAGCTCGGCCTCAGCGGCTACGCCATTGACGACCTCCTCCTCCAGGACGTCGTGGAGGAGGAGGTGCTCGCAGCCATTGAGGCGGTGCGTGCCGCCAGCCAGGACCTCCTGCCCGCCCTGGTGGTGGGCGCGCCCCTGCGCGCCCACGGCACGCTCTACAACTGCGCCGTAGTCATCCAGGGCGGCTGCGTGCGCGGGGTTGTCCCCAAGTCCTACCTGCCCACCTACCGCGAGCTCTACGAGAGGCGCCACTTCACCCCCGGAGACACCATCAGCGCCCGGACCTCCCACCTGCACCTGCCCGGCGTAAGCCCGGGGCCGCACCAGGAGCGGCCGGGAGCCGGGGCAGGGGGCCAGGCGGAGGAGCACGGCGAGGACCACACGGCCCGGCTTCCCGGCGTGCTCGTGCCCTTCGGCCCCGACCTCCTCTTCGACGTGCGTGACGTGGAAGGCCTGGTCTTCCACGTCGAGGTCTGCGAGGACACCTGGGTGCCGGTCCCGCCCTCGTCGCTGGCGGCGCTGGCGGGAGCCACCGTCCTGGTCAGTATCGCCAGCTCCCCGGTCACCGTGGGGCGCTCGCGGGAGCGCCGCGCGCTGGTGTGCTCCTCCTCCGCCCGTAACCTGGCCGCCTGCGTCTACGCAGCCGCCGGGCAGGGGGAGTCCTCCACAGACCTGGCCTGGGACGGCCAGACTCTCGTCTGTGAGGCCGGTGCGCTCCTGGGGGAGGGTGAGCGCTTCCCGGACGGCCCGCGCGCCACGGTCGCCGACGTCGATATCGAGGGGCTGCGCGCCCAGCGGCTGCGGCAGGGGACCTTCCGGGACAACGCCGTGACCTTCTCCCAGGCGGTGCCCGGCGGCGGGCAGGGCGTCCAGGCCGCACCCGTGGGGGACCCGTCACGCTTCACCACCGTGGTCATCGGCGAGGAGGACCTGGCCGCCCCGCGTACGGACATCGGCCTGAGGCGGGTCGTGGACCGCTTCCCCTTCGTCCCCTCCGACCCTGACCGCCTCGCCCAGGACTGCCAGGAGGCCTACTCCATCCAGGTCGCCGCCCTGGAACAGCGGCTGCGGGCGATCGGGTCCCCACGCCTGGTGGTTGGCGTCTCCGGGGGGCTGGACTCCACCCACACCCTCATCGTGGCCGCCCGGGCCATGGACCGGCTGAGGCGCCCCCGCTCCGACATCCTGGCCTTCACTATGCCCGGCTTCGGCACCACCCCGGGCACCCGCAGCAACGCCGAGGCCCTGGCGCTCGGTCTGGGGTGCCACTTCGAGGAGCTGGACATCCGGCCCACCGCCACCCGGATGCTGGCGGAGATCGGCCACCCCTACGCCAGCGGTGACAGGTCCCCCCGGGCCTACGACGTCACCTTCGAGAACGTCCAGGCAGGCCTGCGCACCGACTTCCTGTTCCGCATCGCCGGGGAGCGCGGCGGCATCGTTCTAGGCACGGGGGACCTCTCCGAGCTGGCCCTGGGGTGGTGCACCTTCGGGGTGGGCGACCACATGGCCCACTACGGGGTCAACGCGGGCGTGCCCAAGACCCTCATCCAGCATCTCGTCCGCTGGGTGGCCGCTGAGGGCCTCTTCGGCGAGGACGTCAGCCAGGTGCTGGCCTCCGTCCTGTCCACGGAGATCAGCCCCGAGCTGGTCCCGGCGACCCAGGCGGACCCGGTCCAGTCCACCCAGGCCCGGATCGGTCCCTACGCCCTCCAGGACTTCACCCTGTGGCACGTGCTGAGCCACGGCTCACGCCCCTCGCGGATCGCCTTCCTGGCGGAGAAGGCCTGGGCCCACGCCGAGGAGGGCAGGTGGCCCCCGGGACTACCGGAGGCGGAGAAGACCTCCTACCGCCTGCCTGAGATCCGCCAGTGGCTGGAGGTGTTCTACCGCCGCTTCTTCTCCAGCCAGTTCAAGCGCTCCACCCTGCCCAACGGCCCCAAGGTCGTGGCAGGCGGGTCACTGTCGCCCCGGGGGGACTGGCGCATGCCCTCGGACGTGGCCGCTACTGCGTGGCTGGCAGAGCTGGAGCGCAACGTCCCGCAGGAGTGACGCCCTGGCTCGCTCCCGGGGCTCCTGCGGCCCGCAGGAGGGCGGCAGGCGAGGGCCAGAAGCGGTGACCCGTCCCGCAGCGACCTGTGCCTGGACAGCACGCGCCCCTGCGGTGGCTGACAGGAGGAGACTGGCTGAGAATAGAACCAGCAGGGCTGAGACTACGCTAGGGAGCCGCAGTGACCAGACTTCTCGTGACCGACCTGGACGCCACGATCGTCTTTGACCGCCAGGTGGGGGCCGCCGACCGCGCCGCCATGGAGCGCTGGCGGCAGGCAGGCAACCTGCTGGTCGTGGACACCGGCAAGTCCGTCGTCGCCACCCGGGACGTCCTGGAGCCCTGCGGGGTCGACTTTGACTACGGCGTCGTCTTCACCGGGGCTGTCCTGGTGGACGGCGGCTACCAGGTGCTCTCCGCGCGCTTCATCCCCGACGGCGTGGCCCACGAGGTCGTCTCCACGTTCATGGAGTGGCCGGGGGTCACAGTCTTCGCCACCACCATCAAGGCCGACCACATCCTGGCCCAGGGCGGGGGGACCTCCTCCGTCCTGCCCGTCTACAGCCCAATGACCCTCCAGGAGATGGCCGCCCACCAGTTCATCGGGGTGCCGATGCGCGTGCCCGACGACGCCCGGCGTGAGGCCGTCAGGACTGAGGTCGCCCGACGCTGGGGCGGGATCCTGGAGTGCCACCGCAACCAGGACTTCCTGGACCTCGTCCCGGCCGGCTCCTCCAAGGGCAGCGGGCTCAGGCAGCTCCTGTCCGGCCCCCTGGCTGGCCAGGAGCTGGAGGTGTGGACCGTCGGGGACTCCTGGAACGACCTCGACATGCACGCGCAGGCCGACCACGCCGTCGCCCTGCCCTGGTCGCCCCCGGAGGTAGTACGAGCCTGCGAGCGCACCGCCACCTCCATGGCCGAGCTCATCGACTCCCTCCTGGAGGGAGAGTCCTAGCCACTCGTCGTAGCCACTCGTAGCCACTCATCGGCCCCTTGCGGCGCAGGAGCCGTAGCCGCCGCCCAGCAGCCGCGCCGCCGGGTAGCCGAGCACCCTCAGTCCCGGGCGTAGCGGTAGACGTTGGTCTCCCGCAGCGAGAACCCCGCACGGCGGTAGAGGCGGTTGGCCGCCTCACGGGTGGGACGGGAGGTGAGGTCCACGGTGCGCGCACCCAGCCCGGCGGCGTGCTCGACAGCAGCCTCCACCAGGGCCTGCCCGGCTCCCTGGCCCCGGGCGTCGGCATCGACGACGACGTCCTCGACCCAGGCGCGCAGCCCGGTAGGGATGGTGAAGGTGGCCAGGGTCAGCATCCCCAGGATGGGCGCAGGCTCCTGCTCCTGGGTGTCGGGGCGGAAGACGAAGAGGTAGACACCCTCCTGGGCCACCAGGGCCTCGCACTGCTCGGCTGTCAGTGCCGGGGCGCTGCGGGACAGCTGGGGGATGAGCCTCTCCATGGCCTCGACGACCTCCGGGCCGGAGGCGGTGACGAGCTCGACGGACATGTTTTCCTCCTGGGTGGGCAGGCAACGTGACGTGGTGAGCCTACATCCTGCCGTGTCTACCCTGTCTGCACTGTCGTGCCTGCTGGTCCTCAGCAGGATAGCCTAGGCGGTGTCCCGGACGCCGCCGGGCCTGGCTGCTACCCGGAAGGCTGCTCATGGTCGAGTACCCATCGTCGCGCGACTCCTGTGACCCCCCTGGTGACCCCTCTGGCGTCGAGCACCTCTTCGGCGCCGACGAGCTCTTCTTCTCCACCACGGACTCCCGGGGCCGTATCCGCCGGGCAAACGCTATCTTCATGAGACTGTCAGGCTACCCGCGCGGCAGCCTGGTGGGACAGCCCCACAGCATCGTGCGCCACGCTGACATGCCTGCAGGCCTGTTCCGCTCCGTGTGGGACAGTATCGAGGCTGGCTACGCCGCCACCGCCTACATCACCAACCGCTCCTGCGACGGTGGCCGCTACCGGGTGCTGGCCACGATCGTCCCCTCTGGGGACGGGTACCTGTCGGTGCGGACCCTGCCGATGCTCACGGGGCTGCGTGACCGTATGGAGGAGGTCTACGAGCGGGTCCGTGAGGTCGAGTCCGCCTCGGCCGCGGCAGGCTCGACGCGTCGCCAGGTCGCGGCGGCGGGCAACTCGGCTCTTCTGGCCGAGCTGCGTGGGCTTGGCTATGCCGACGCCGTCAGCTTCACCCGGCAGGTCCTGCCCGAGGAGGTCGCTGCGCTAGTGGCCAGCGGCGTGGGTATCCCCGACCGGCCCGGTGCCACGGGGCCGGTCGGCCGGGTCCTGACGGCCATGAACGCGGTGGAGGAGGAGACCTCCGGCCTGGTAGGTGTCCTTGAGGAGGGCAGGAGTCTGGTGGAGGTACTGGGACGCAGGGCTGACCAGATCGACCGGCTCTCTCAGCGCCTAGGGGAGCTGCGCCAGGCCCTGCGCCGCCTGGGGGAGGAGTCCCAGGAGCAGGCCAGTGCGCCCCAGCCAGCCCAGGGCGGCCAGACCTGGCGCGAGGTGGACGCCCTGGTCCTGGAGTGCGCCGAGCAGCTGCGTCCGCTGCACGGTCAGGTTGAGGAGCTGCGTGGCGACATCGACTCGGTGCGCTTCGCCATCGCGCTCATGCGCCTGCACAATCTGGCTGCCGGCTTCTTCGCCCTCCAGCTCCTGGAGGGCGACGACGAGCTGGGCGCCAACGACGCCGTGGGCTCCCTGGTCGAGCTGTGCACCGCCCTGGAGGCCGGGGCGGCGTCGCTGACGCGGCGGCTCGACCTCCTGTCCGCCCGCAGCGACCTGGTAGCCGAGGAGCTTGAGGCGGTGGCCGGCTCGCTCGCTGCGACCACAGCACCCCTGGCAGAGCTGCTGCGGGCAGCAGGTAGCACCATCGGGCCGGACGGGAGCGGGACCGCTGCCCCAGGAGGGTATGACGGGGACAACGAGGACGACGGGGACGCTGTGGCTGCCGTGCGCGCCCTGGCAGGTGACGGGTTCCCTCAGGCGCGCGACCTCGCGGACCTGGCGGGCCGGGTACGCGACCTGGACCTGCCCTACCAGGAGGAGCGAGTCGATGCCCGTCTGGAGGAGGTTCGTGCCGCCCTGGCCGAGCTGGGGGCCTGAGCCCGGATGCTGGGAGCCTGGGCTGGGCTGGGGCATGAGCCCGGGCTAGCCTGAGTCCGAGCCAGCTCGACCAGCACCTCGGCGTGGTCAGTGTGGGGGAACATGTCGAACAGGCGGGCGCGCCGCACGCGCAGGGACGGCATCTGCCCCAGGTCGGCTGCCAGGCTCGCCGGGCTGCAGGAGGAGTAGAGCACACGGGGCACGCCGCAGGCCTCAATGCGCCGGGCCAGGTCGGGGCCGAGGCCGCGCCGGGGAGGGTTGACCACCAGCAGGTGCGAGCCCTCGCCTTCGGCGGCGGGTCCCTCCAGCAGGTCCAGGGCGCGGGCGTCACCGGAGTCAAACCGCACCGTGCCCGGGTCCAGCCGCATGAGCCTGGCCGAGTCGCGCGCCCCGCTGACGGCCGCCTCGGAGACCTCCACCCCCTGGACCCGGCGCCCAGGCCCGGCCAGCGCCAGGGCAAACCCGCCGACCCCGCAGAACAGGTCCTGGACACGGGCTGGGGGCTGCCCGGCTGCCCCGCCCGGCCCGATGTCCTCGGCCCAGTCGCGCGCCGTGGCGTACAGGGTCTGGGCCACAGCGGTGTTGGTCTGGAAGAAGGAGCGCGGGGGCAGATGGAGCAGCAGCTCGTGGGGGCGGGCCTGGCCGCCCGGCGCGTCGCTGCCCGACGGGCGGGCCTGAGCCGCCGTGGCTCCCGGTGGTGGCAGCCGCAGGCGCATGAGAAGGCGGTCCTCCTCAGTCAGCACTATCTCGTCAGGCCCCTCAATGACCGCCTGGTGCACCGGCTGGATGTTGACGCTGGCCACCGCCAGCTGGGGCAGCCGACGGCGCAGGTCCGGCAGGGCGTCACGCAGGTCGCTGACGTGGCGGGAGGATCGCAGGACAAAGCGGACCATAAGGTCCTCGTCGGGCGAGGCCGTCACCAGGACGTGCTTGAGCTCCCCGCGGCGCCCGGGGACATCGTAGGGGGCGATCCCCGTGCCAGTCACCAGATCCGCCAGGACGGGCAGGGCGTCGCGGACGGCGGGCACGTGCAGGGGGCAGGACCTCAAGTCGGTGCCGCGGCCGACGGCGTCGAGGATTCCCAGGGTGGGGTGGCGCGAGGTCCCGGCCACCACCATCTTGGCCTTGTTGCGGAAGTGGGTGGGGCTGCTGGGGCAGGGTGGCTGCCACGCGCCAGCGGGAACGTAGTCCTTCAGCAGAGCGGCCACCCGGGCCTGCTTGGCCTCCAGCTGGTCTCCCGGTGGCGTGTCCAGATGGGGGCAGGAGCCGCACCGGCCCTCGTCGTGGAGCACGCACAGTGACGGCTGGTGTCTCACCATAATTTCCTCAGCGTCCTTCTGGGTGTCCCCCCGGCCTCGCAGCGAGCCAGCGCTCCCGGTAGCCGGTCTCGTGGAGGTTCCAGATACGAGCAGGCACACCGGTGACCTCCTCAAGCCGCAGCGCCATCTCGCGGCTGAGCGGGACCTCCCCGTGAAGAATCCTGCTCACGTGCCTGCGGCTCACACCGAGCCTGCGGGAGAGCTCGGCGGCGCTGACCCCCTGGTCCTCCATCCACTCCTCGACAAAGTCGCCGGTAGGCACGACGTAGTTGGGACGCTGAGTCAAGACTGTTCTCCTCGGGGACGACGAGCCCTCGGCTGGCGCTGAGCCGAGCAGGTCACACTAGATAGCGATCCAGATAGCGGATCTAAGCGTACGTACCAGGTATTCGCAACTACGCCCCGGGTGGGTGGGACTGCTGTTCCTCGTTGGGGCGGCTGGGTCCCACAGAGCCGCTTGTCGGACTCGAACCGACGACCTGCTGTTTACAAGACAGCTGCTCTACCAGCTGAGCTAAAGCGGCGGGCGCCTGGTGGCGCAGGACAGTCTGTCACAGGCTGCCCCGCAGGGGAAGCGGCGCTCCGTGAGCCGCCGGGATGCTCCCCCAGCCCTCGGGGTCCAGGGGTGGGCCGTGGGTCCCAGAACACATCGGGTGCACGCTGCCTCCTCAAGGCCAGCGCCCCTGGTTCTGGATTCTGCTTGCTGGGGCTTGGTGGGCGGTACACCGCCGACGTACCGGCGCCAGGACCTAGCGTCTTCTCTCAGGGCGACCGTTTCCTCAGCGCGCCCACCGCGCCCGCAGAGAGTTCGCGTACAGGCGCAGCTCGTCCACCACCGTGGTCTCCAGCACGTCGGTGGCCGCGCTGCCCGGCGTCGTCGAGCACAGCCACTGGAGCTGGAGGCCGTCGGACAGGGCGACGAGCGTGCGCGCCACCAGCCGGGAGGGCATCTGCGGGTCCACGGTGCCAGCCTGCTTGCCCGCCTCGAAGCAGGCCTCAAAGAGCCCCACGGCGCTGCCCAGGTGGGCGGCCATCCAGGCGTGGGCCGGGTGGCTGGCGTCCAGGACCGACACCGAGGTCGCCGTGTAGATCGCGGCCAGCTCGCGGGACTGAGCGCTGCGGTGCAGGAGGTCGATGTAGCGCTCCAGCTGGTGCCAGGGGTCGGCCGACCCCTCGGCCTGGGCCAGGAAGTCAGCAACGTCGCGCTGGTCCCGGCGCTCCAGGACCCTGGTGAACAGCTCCTCCTTGGAGGAGAAGTGGTGGAGGACACCCGCCTTGGAGATGTCGGCAGCCGCGGCGACATCGGCCAGGGAGGTGCCCGCGTAGCCGCGGGAGCCGAACAGCGTGACGGCCTCGGTGAGGATGCGCTCGCGCTTGTCCTCGCTGCCGGCCTTGGGCCTGCCGGGACCGCGCCTGCGTGAGGGACCCGCCTCGCCAGGAGGGGTGTCTGGGCTGCTCATACCTGCATCATGGCACTGCTGGCCCTGGTGCGGCACCTCCGACCCCGCTTACCTTTGTGACAGTGTTCCCGTGACAGGAACGTGATCCTGGTATAGGTTTGGTCCTGGTCCCGGCGCAGACGCCGGTCCTCGCACTGCCAGCCCGAGGGAGGCCCAGATGCCCGCCGAGCCCCGCGACGCCCGTGAAGCCGTTGTCCGTGACGCCGTTGCCCCAGACGCCCGCCCCGCCCCTGCCAGCGGCGGCACCTGCGCTGGCAGCGCCCGTCGGGGCCTAGCGGCCGTGGTGGCGGCGGTGCTCCTGGCCTCAGGGGGCGTGGTGGCCTGCTCCTCCGGCCAGGACCCCGACATCCCCGCCCTGGAGGAGGCCGCCTCCGCGACGCCCGGGGCCTCCCAGGAGACCACCGCTGAGAGCGGGGCCGCAGCCGAGGACGCGGCCACTGCGTCAGCTGGCAGCGAGGACGGGACGGAAGACGCGGACGGCACCCAGGCCCCGGAGCAGGCCTCTGCCCAGGCCAGCCCGCCCGATCCCAGCGAGGTCACCGCGCAGTCCCTGTCCGACCCCGCCACCGGCTACACGATGGTCTCCGTGCCAGACGGCCTGGACCAGGCCCAGGCGGAGGTGCTGCTGGCCTTCGTGGCCTATGACCGCGCCACCTGGGAGGCTCTTCGCGACATGGACGGCCTGGAGGAGGTCGAGGCCACCACCACCGGCAGCGCCCTGGAGTCCTACACCGAGTCCTACAACGGGTACGCCGAGGCCGACCAGCACCTTGACGGCACCTTCTCAATGACTGTGGAGTCGGTGGAACTGATCTCAGACTATCGCATGGCCATGGTGGGAGCCTGCGGGGACTACCGAGAAGTAACACGTCTGTCCTCCTCAGGAGAGGACCAGACCCCGGACGAGTTCAACCAAGTCTACAGCGTGAACTACACGCTGACCTACAGCATCGAGGGGTGGAAGGTCTCGTCCCGGTCAGAGTCGGGGGTGAACTGGTGCTGACCCCACATCCCAGAAAGGGCTCTGACCACCTGAGCAGACCTGGGCGGGGCCGGCGTGGCCACAGCCGGGCGGCCCGGTGGGGGCAGCGTCGGCTGGCGACCCTCCTCCTAGCCGTCGTACTGGCAGTCACGGGCCTGCCCGCCGTCACCACCGCAGCAGACCAGCCGTCGGGTGAGGGGAGCGGGGCGCCCGGCTCAGCGGCAGCCAGCCAGTCCTCCGACGGTGGCGCGCAGGTCACGGTGTCGGTGTCCTATACCCAGGC